>CAJXZK010000103.1 GCA_913063055.1 uncultured bacterium | reverse complement strand
GCCCAAAGAAAGACATCGAAGAGAAAGAAAAAGATGAAGAAGAATCTTCTTCTGACGCTGATGCTAGCGAAGAACAGTCATCACAAGGCGAAGGCAGCGCTGATGGCGAGAAGTTCATGCACTCTCTCACTTGTCAAACTTGCGCCAAAACTTTCGAACACAACAATCCTCGCCTGAGAGATTGCCTTGATTGCTACCGCGCCAAACGCAAAGAAAGAAGACGTGGCGGCGGCGAGAAGCACAAGAAAGTTATCGAAAATCCACTAGCCACTCAAGTTCTGAGCAAACAATCACCACTGGGAAGTTCCGCTCAAGCTGGCGTTGAAGCTAAAGATGGCGATCGTCTCGATAGGCTAGACCGCCCCGATAGACTGGAACGACCAGACAGATTGGAGCGTCCAGATAGACTAGAACGCCCCGACCGGGCTGAGCGGCCAGAGCGTGGCGAAAGACCAGAGCGTGATCCAGCGGCCCGCGGCGATCGCGAACCACGCAGAGATCGCGATGCTAGAGAAGGCCGAGATAGAGAACCAAGAGAAAGACAAGAACGGGTAGCAGTGGCTGCAGCAATGCCAGCAGCTCAACGCAGCACAGAACCTTCTTCTTGGGCTCAAATGCAAAAGCCTGTACGTTCGTACAGAAAAGCAATCGAAGAAACTCGCCTGATTACTGGTTCACTGAAACGGCGACTAGAGCGTCCAGATCTTCCAGAAGGCGAAAGACGCTGGTTAGAGCAAGTCTATGCCTATCAGTTGATCTTGCACCAAGGGTGGCGGCATCTAGCTGAATATAAGTCAGGCAGCCCAACCCAGAAGCCGCAACAAGAAGACTAAGTCACAGCAAAACAACGAGAATTGCCAGATTTCTAAAAGGGGTCTGGCAATTCTTTTGGCAAGATAGGAGCCTGATTATTCATTGAATTAGGCGTGTATAGAGGCGGTGCCATCGCCGCTCCCGGTAAATTAGCAGGCATGTTAGCAGGTACATTATTATTGCTATTGGCAAAAGGATTTGCCAGCGGCTGACTCGGAGGTGCCGTTGGTGGGCTCATCTTAGTCAGATCAATAGTGCGAGTAACACGAACAGGAACCACATCACCCTCATGCAGAAGTAAATCTTTGCCTCTGTTTGTTCGGGCACGCACAGCGCCAATACCTGAGGTAAACGAACCGAACATAGAACCGACAGATTTTTTGTAATCAGACATATTCATGCCAGGGCCGCGGCTAATTGGAGGCTTTTTCAGGGTATGAGCGGGGTTGCGCTCGATAAAACCAGTAAATGGAGTGGAGCGTCCGTCAGGAAATACTAAGGTTGTCAGCCCCACTTCAACATTGCCAGCCATTCCAGTGCGCTGACCAGCAGCAGGAGCAGCCATTACCACCTTGCCAATAATGCGAGCGCCACGAGGAATTAGCTCATGACCATTTTGACTGTGGCCATCCGTGAGAACTACCGAAAACAGATCACCGGCATGACTATTCTTAGACGAAATATCATCACCCAGAACACCAGTGAGCATTGAGCCAGCTCCGATGCGTGAGACCAACATCTGCTGAATAACTTCGTCAGGAATTTGCCGTTTGCCACCGTAAGCTGGCAATCCAGCATCCGCTCCACCCATATTAGATGTTGTAAGCCCAGGCGCCACGAGGCCTGGGGCCATGCCGCTAGCAGCCTCTTGGCCACTGCCGACAAGACCAGGAACCGAACCCGGCGCTGGCGGAACGTAGCCCTTGCCAACGGGTCCAGTGGGCGGTGCGCCTTCTGGATGCTGCATCTGCCACTGCTCTCGAGCATCGACTCTGGTTGCGATAAGGGTGGTTGCAAAAAGAGCCGTTGTCATAGCCGTTGCCACAAGAGCACTGCCAAGGCCGGCGCGCTGCAAAAATGATGCAGATTGGTGCCACTCAAAAGCAGTGAAAGCCTTGTCTATTGTCGCTTTCACCGTAGTCAGCATGGCGCCTCCAAATAAATGAGCAAAAGATTATAACCTTTCAAACCAAAGGCTATTCTATGTGGATTTTAAGCTAATTAGCAAATTATTGCGTAATACAAGCCCCAGTACCAATTATTGAGAGGGAAGGCCGTGTTAGGATCTCGGGTTCGTAGCAGAGAAATTTCGAGTTTATTTCGAGTAATCCTTTGCCTGCCGAGCAGGACGTTTAGACCATAGGGGATAAAGCATTGGCTGAATCTAAAAAACAAAAACAGTACGAATCTGTTTTCATCGTCAGACCTAATCTGGATGAAGACGCTGTAGACCGCACCATCAACGCTGTTGAAGAGTTCATTAAAGCGCAGGGTGGCACGGTTGATGCAGTAGACAAAAAAGGCCGTAAAAGACTGGCCTACGAAGTAGAAAAAATGCGTGATGGATATTATGTCCTCATTACTTTCACAGCTAAGACTGAGTCTATTTCACCGTTGAAGCGAATGATGGTGCTTTCCGAAGACATTATCCGCTCACTTATCGTTGTGTTAGAAGAAGAAGCGAAAGCTGCCCAGTAACCTAAATCTACACACACCAGTAAGTAAGCAGGTATGCCATGAGTTTGAGCAAAGTAGTCATTTCAGGGCGGGTAGTGAAAGCACCAGAAAAGCGCTTCACACCCAACAATAACGTTGCGGTTACTGAATTCACCATTGGGGTCGATTCACCTAATCGTCAAGATGGTGGAGTAGACACCAATTTCGTCAAAGTAATTACCTGGAGAGACCTCGCTGAGCGTTCCGCTCAAGAGATCAAGAAAGGCGATTATGTGGCAGTCGATGGACGTCTGCAAATCAACAATTACACCACAGCCGAAGGCGCCAAACGCCGCGATGTGGAGATTGATGCAGTGGCAGTAGAAAATCTCTCCCTCACTGTGGGAGCAGACCATTCTAAGGGTGGAGATGACGAAAGTCGTATGGCCACCGTGTCCAGCCGTCCAGCTGGTAAAGCTAAGAGCATAGTTGAAGGTAAAGAACCGGAAGACCTAGACGCCATCTTCTCTTCGGAAGATGAGATTCCGTTCTAAATTGCATTTTTAAGGAGTTAGTTAAATGGGTAGAATGTCCAACGATTCAGCACCACCACGTCGTCGCAAGACCTGCGGCTTCTGTGCTGACAAAGTAGAATTTATTGACTACAAAGATCCAAACCGCTTGAAAAAGTTTGTAACTGAGCGCGGTAAAATTTTGCCACGTAGAATCAGCGGCAACTGCGCCAAGCACCAACGTTCTTTGACAGTTGCAATCAAACGGGCTCGCGATATCGCTCTCATGCCTTACATGGCTGAGGGATAAATCGAAGCTGCAGTTAACAGTTTCTTGTTCATGTGGAGCAAATAGTCTTATTGTTGTAAGATTATTTGCCTACGCCGAAGTGGTGAAATGGCAAACACGCTACGTTCAGGTCGTAGTGAGAGCAATCTCTTGGGGGTTCAAGTCCCCCCTTCGGCAGACTTTATTATTACTTGTCTATTATTTAATACTTGATAGATACACGAGGTACGCTTGAGCACAATCGATCCCCGTCGTCCGGACGCAAGACGAGACCTTCCCCCTCTAAACGAGCGCATTCGCGATCGTGAAGTCAGGCTCATTGATGAGGATGGTAGTCAGCTGGGAATTGTGCCTACTCGTGAGGCTCTAGCTGCGGCCAAGGAAAAAGGTTTAGATCTTTTACTAGTACAGCCAGATGCTAATCCGCCTGTGGCACGTATTCTTGACTACGGTCGTCATAAGTTTGAATTAGAAAAACGCGCACGCGAAACCAAGAAAAAGCATCACATCCAAGATGTGAAAGAAATCAAGATGCGCTACAAAATCGAGAACCACGATTTTGATGTGAAGTTACGCAGTGCGCAAAAGTTCTTAATTGAAGGCGACAAGATAAAAGTGCTGATTCTCCTGCGTGGACGCGAGATGCAGCATGCTGACATGGCCATCGACCTGATGAATCGTTACGCTGAAGCCCTGAAAGATTTATGTTTGATTGACAGAGAAGCCAAACTAGAGGGCAAGAGTGTTATCATGATTCTTTCGCCCCTTCCTTCAAGGGGCAAATCGCCTGCTTAACTGGATTTCAGCTAGCTGATACCAGTAAGTAAGCTTCGGAATCGCCTCTAAGGCGCCTGTAATTTGTATCTTTCACTAAGAGTAGAACCGAAATGCCTAAGATGAAAACCAACAAGGCTGCCGCTCGCCGTTTCAAGATCACTGGAACCGGTAAAGTAATGCGCACTCAAGCTGGTTCACGCCACTTGAATGAGTGGAAAAGCGCCAAAGTAAAACGCAATCTGCGAGGAACTGCAGCCGTGCATCCTGATATCGAGGAACACGTACTGTCCATGTTCCCTTACAGAAAATACCTGCGTTAGACCATAACAACCCCAAGTCAGGTCCAAGGGATTACTCCTCTCCGACGACCGGCTGATGTTGATCTCACCAAGAGAGCAGCAGTAAATCTTTCACTTCGAGAGAAGAAGGAGAAAAATGCCAAGAGTAAAAAGAGGTAACGTCCTCCAAAAACGTCACAAGAAAATCCTCAAGTACGCTAAGGGTTTCCGCGGTTCTAAATCCAAAATATTCATCGCTGCTAACCAAGCAGTTATGCAAGCCTGGAAGAATGCCTACCGCGACCGTAAGAAAAGAAAAAGAGACTTCAGAAGCCTCTGGATCGCCAGAATCAATGCTGCAGCCAGACTACATGGCATGAGCTACAGCGTTATGATGAACGGTCTGAAGAGAGCAGAAATTCAAGTTAATCGCAAAATGCTGGCTGAACTAGCTGTGACTAACAAAGAAGCTTTCACCAAGCTAGCTGAATCAGCCAAAAAAGCGGTTGCCGCGAGCAAATAAGACAATGGAGTGATTATGAGAATTGTCACTCTCACATCAAGCTCAAACCCGCTACTAAAAAGGATTCGCTCACTTCATGAGCGCCAAGCCCGGCATAAAGCCGGGCTTTTCCTTATTGAGGGCGAAAAAGTTTTGCTTGAGGCTTTCTGCAAGGACATAGAAATTGAAGCTGTTCTGATGGACTCTGCCTATTTCGAAAGGGGCTTCCCCGAAATATTCGACGACAACTTACTTGAATTGAATGTGGTTGATTCATCGTTGTTTAAAACATTGAGCACAACTACTTCTCCCTGCAACGTCGTAGCCATCGCCAAGACCAAAACTAGCCTCAGCACCAGCGAACTACTTGAGAGCCTCGACCAGCACCAACCACTAACAGTGGTGCTCTGTGAGAACTTGCAAGATCCAGGAAATCTGGGCACCATCATCAGAAGCTCTCTGGCCTTTGGTGCCAATGCCCTGATCTTGAGCAAAGGCTCAGTCGATCTCTATAATCCAAAGGTAGTGCGCGCTGCCATGGGTGCCCTTTTTGACTTACCGATATCTAGTGGTGAAAATATCGGCGATATCTTAGCTAGCTTGAATAAAGCCGGTTTTGAAGTAATTGCCCTCAATCCTGAGGCGAAACAATCTTTTGTCGATATAGAATATGGCCCCAAGGTAGCCATTGTGCTTGGTAATGAAGGCAATGGCCTAACGGCCGAAGCCGATGCCAGAACAACAAAAGAAGCTCACATTGAGATATCACCTCAAGTAGAATCACTCAATGTCGCTGTAGCAGCGAGCGTGGTGCTATTTCACATCAACAAGTCTAAAAGAACAATTACCACAGGCTAAATCAGCAGCGCATAAATTGCTAAAATTGAGAAATGGCCGACAAAGAACCGAATCCTGATACCAATTTCGAGCCTGATCTATCGGGTAGTAAGTTTCGCGCCATTACTTCAGCAGAAGCCAATTCCGAGTCAGAGGCAGACTCAGACCTCCAACCCAGCCAGTCGGCAGAACTAGGCCAAGAACTAGGGCAAACACTAGAGGCACAATCTGAGCCTGACCCCCACACAATGACCGTGGTGGAGCACTTAGACGAGCTTAGGTGGCGCATTATTCGCAGTGTGGGCTACCTGGCGGCAGCATTTATCACAGCTCTATTTTTGACAAAAGACGTGCTGCGCATTTTAGAGAAGCCAGCCGGGAATATGGAATTCCAAGCTCTCTCAATCGAAGAACCACTATTGGTCTTCTTCAAAGTTGCCTCTTACCTGGCATTGATATTCGCCTCACCATTCATACTCTTTGAAATCGGTCGCTTTGTAGCCCCAGGCCTGACCAGAAACGAGAAGCGCATTGTCTCACCGGTTGTTTTCGGCAGCCCCATATTGTTCTGTTGTGGAGCTGTATTCGCCTACTATTGTTTATTACCGCCGATGCTCAACTTCTTTGGCAATTTCAGCCAGGGCATCTCACCAATCAATCAAAGGCTTGACTATTACATCTCGCTTGTATGCTCAATTTTGCTCTATATGGGCCTATGTTTTCAAATACCAATTGTAATTTTCACCCTGGCCATGGCCGGACTAGTTACCTCAAAACAACTGCTTAAAGTCTGGCGCTATGCCGTCTTTGGCAGTGGCATGGTGGCATGCGTGCTCACCCCGGACCCAACTGCTTTTTCGATGTTAATTGTCACTGCTGCCTTGACCGGTCTCTATTTTGTGTCGATTATTCTGCTCAAACTTTTCGGAAAATAATTTAGAGTATGGATTGGCAACTTATTTCTCACTATATCTTAGGCATAGTCACACTGCCAGTTTCAATCTACACGGTCAAAAGTGTCGTTGACAATGTCGGTACACTTTTTGACGAAGACCTCACTATCAAAGATCGCAATTTATTGAAGCAATTCGCCTTCTTTGTATTGCTACCAATGGTGGTGCTCTTTCACGAAATCGGACACGCCATCACTGCTCGCTATTTCGGCGCAACCGTAACAGCCTTTCACTGGAGCATGTTCTGGGGCGAGGTAGTAATAGATGGAAAGATGACGCCGTTTCAGCACTATGTTGTTGCTTTAGCTGGCAACCTTTTTCAGCTCGCCACTTGTTTTTTTGCTCTCGGTTTAGCTCTAATTGAAACATCACCAGCACTGGTAGCACTAAGCGTCTATTTCTACATCTTCAATGGCCTAGCCTGCCTGATTGGTTATCCACTGCTTTCACTAACGGCCTGGAATGACGATTTCGCTATGATATATGGCCAACCGAGTATTCAAATCGCCACCGTCACCGGTATCATACACCTAGTCCTAATAGTTCTCTTTCTCTATACTTTCTTTAGTACCACCTGCCGTTTGTGGTTCGTCAAAAAGACTAGACCGGCCTGGTACAAAGAATTCTCCAAAGTACTAGCTCGGGCGCAGCAAGAGAACGATGCCATCAACTATCTTTCGGTGGCGTGGCAGTATTACTTTGTCGGTCTTGACCGTCTTTGTGAAAAAACTCTCGACAAGGTGCAAGAACTTGACAGCCAATTAATGGATGTCTGGCTCTTACGGGGTTATATCCACCAAAGTAAAGGTCGCTTTGAGAGCGCTATCTTGTGTTTCAAAGAAATAACCGATAGCTCCTGTCCTGACAAAATTTTGATTGCCCGCGCCTGGATGGCTTGCGGCCATTGTCAAGTGCAGCAAATTGAGAATTCGCGGACTGCCAAGCCTGACTGGCACGAAGTCTTAAAATCGTATAAGCAAGCATCTCTCACCGATAGCAGCCTGGCTGACCCACACTATTACCTTGGTGTAACACTTATCAAAGCTGAACTTTTGAAAGATGCTGAGGCCGAACTTCTGCTTTGCCAGAACAACCAAAGAGCCGGCAAAGAGGCATTGACCTGGCTTGACCCAGTGCTTGGTTCGATGGTGCAACAAGAGATTAACGCCATTCGCAGTATCACCAGAAGCAAGCAATAAATTTCTCTCAGGCTTGTCAGTAGATTACCTCTTATAATCGTCGAGATCCTGCAGATTACCAAATAAAGGCATCCATTTTGAATCTCAGTGCAGTTGCCCAACAGCTCCTCTGCCATCCCTTCGCTTCTTGGTGCCTGGTGGCACTAGCGCTAATGCTGGCAGCCGACACTTCTATCAGGCTCTGGACAGAACGCCACAGACTGACGAAAGAGACACTAAACGACGATGACCGGGCCTTTGCTTGGCGCCTAGTACTCTTTTTAGTTCTGCCTTTCTTGATACTGATTGACTGGCGCGCAGGAGATATACCCGCCCTGCATTCTTATGCTGGTTTTGCCGGCGAAATTTTGCAAGTGCTCTTCGCCATAGTTTTGATACCAGCATTGGTGATGCGACCCCACCCTTTTCTTGCCACTTTCTTGGGCTACACCATTGTCTTCACCCTCGGGCTAAATTTCATTCTCCAACCGATAATGACACTATCTGGAGTCTTCGGCATCTCTGGCGTATTCTCTGGTGCATTAGGTGGCGCAGCTGACCATGCCACTACCATTAGTGCAAAACTCGGTCAAGTAAACTCCTCCAATTTCTTGCCCTACGTAGTAACACACGCAGCTCTGGCCTTGGCCTATGTTGCCTGCCTGAGCAATTCACACCTGCGCATGTGGTTCTCTGACCTTAGCCGTCCGCACAGTTCTCGTGAGTTGAAAGAGAGAATGTCTCTCTGGCAAGAACAAAAAAATGACGCCAATGCCACCTTGCACCTTGGTCTGCTTTACACGAAAGCTGGCCTAGGAAGACAGTCAAGAAAAATGCTCAAACACCTGCAGCAAAATTTTCCAGATAGTATGCAGACTTCATTCCTCAAAGCATTGTTAGCATTTCGGCAGAGGCAGTATGCCGCTAGCAAGCTTGGTTTCATACAGACCTCAGAATATGAAGGTGTTGACGGCGAATTGAGAGCCAGCTTACTGGCAGCAGCAGCATGCGCCGCTTTTGCTGCTGGTGAAACGGTCAAAAGCCTCAACCTCTGCGACCGTGCCCTCGAATTTGAAGATGCCTGTTTGACAGCACGCATGGTCAGAGTCGATGCCTACCTGGCTCAAGGCAAAAAGGAGCAAGCAGCACAAGAAATCATGGTAGCCATGCACCTCGGTCTAGACTTCGATCTCAAAGACAATGTGCCTCTAGACATTGAAAAAGCCTATGGCGAAATCGTAGCTCTGACTCGCCGCAGCCCCTCACAAAAAGCAGATAGTGACCTGATTTTGAAAAGTTGAATCAAAAATTTCTTTGCGGGTTATACGAAAAATCACTTTCCTCTTTTTATATAAAGCCTATAATGCAATGAGCAGGAATCCCAAAATACTTTTAGAGGACCTGGCAAAAGCGTGCTAAACAGCGGCAAAGTAAGATTGAATATCCGCTCCCGAATGGTATTACTCTGCCTCGGTGTGGCTGCGCCTTTGCTTGCTATCGGTAGCTTTTCGCTGGTGAAAGAATACCGCACCCTCAAGCTTGAAGCAGAGCGCGCGACGACTCTTCAGGCAGCAACTGGTGTGCGCACAGTTTCGAGCTGGATTGAATCTCAACTACATTCGCTGTCAGCCCTGGCCTCACTGAGCGCCAAAGGTTCTTTGGCTTCAAATGCCCAGACAAACAACACACTCTCCACTGCTCTTGTGTCCCAGCCATCCTGGAGCAAACTATTTTTGACCTCACCCAGTGGCGAAAAAATCTTGGCTCAAGCTGAGAGAGATAACCATGGGGCCGTTAAAAGTCTGGCCGAAACCACCGCCTTACGCGCACTTCTGGCCTCCACCACTGCCTCAGGCAAAGCAGCCATGGGGCCAGCTACGGTTTTCGATAATCACGGCCACTCTTACCTTTTGGCATCAGCACCAGTCTGGCAGAATGGTCAAATCAAAGCTCAACTGGTAGCTGTAATAGATCCTAAAGCAGTTCTCAATCTATTTAGTGGTCTCACCGGCCTAGCCGACCAATCAAGCGCTGTCATTGCTGTAGTGGATACAGAGAAGCGAGTCATTGCTCGCACAATTGAAAACGACTTCTGGCAAGGCAAAGATTTCTCTCACGCTAAAACGGTACAGGCCGCCTCCCACAAGCAGAAGGGTACTCTAGAGGCAATCGGCATCGCCGATCCTACTCCCCGCGCCTATGCCTTCGACCATGTGCCCAACACAAATTGGCAACTGACCGTGGGCTTGCCCACAAGCACTATATATGGAACGGCTCACGACTGGCTAATTTTGATGATTTCACTGGCTGCATGTGCCATCGGCGTCTCCTTCGTCTTAGCCTATTCGGCCACATCACACTTCACCAAAACCATCAATGGCCTGGTGAGAGAGGCTCTATCGCTGGGCAAAGGCGATTTTTCCAAAAGAGTTGAAGTAAAGTCGAGCGACGAACTTGGCCTTTTGGCCCGTGCCTTTAATGAAATGGCAAACACTTTAGAGCTCGATCGCGACCAAAAAAATATGGTCAAAAGAATCTCTGACTCGGTCAGGCAGTCTCTCGACTTAGATGAGATTCTCAATACGACAGTGAAAGAACTTGGTCAAAATCTCAATGCCAGCCGCTGCTGTTTGGCTTTGATAGACACCCATCAGACCGCTGAACTCGAAGATGACGAACTATCATTTGATTATGTTTGGTGGAACGAAGAATTCAATGGCAACTCATTAACCAATCGCAAGGTATTGATTTCAGAAAACGATGTTTTGCGGCGCATTATTGATCAGGGCTCGATCATCTGGCTTGATGTTTTGGAAAACCAGAATCAGCCACAGGTGCCAGTTATCAAAGACAGCGGCACAGACGCCGCCGATTGGCGCTCGATAAAGACTCTGATTGCCTGCCCGATCCAAGGTGCTACTGGTATTTTAGGTCTCATCCTTGTGCACCAATGTGATCAAGTAAGAGCTTGGTCATCATCTGAGTTAGAACTTGTAGAAGCAGTGGCCAACCAGGTCTCGCTAGCAATTGCTCACGGCCGCCTCTACAGCCATGCTAAAACCCTGGCCGAGAAAGAACAGCTAATCAATCATATTGTTCGTTCGGTGCGCACGTCACTAGATGTCGATACGATTCTCGATACAGTCACCAGCGAGCTCTCCAAAGCACTTGGTGCCGATCGCGTTCAGATTGCTCAACCCCGGGCCGAAGGGCCGTTGATCGTCACCCACGAGCATCATGAAGAAAACCTCGAGTGTCACAAAGGCTTGAGTCTTTACGGCAGCAGTATTGATTTTCACCCTAACGCCAAGATCAATAGTATCGTCACCGATGCCGGTAACTCTGTGCTAGGAATTGCCTTAAGCCAGACAATAAACCAAACAGAAGCTGAAGTACACGTTGAGATCGATGCCCAAACAAAACTTACTTTTGAGACCCTGCCTGCCTCACTATCGGTAGTTAATCAAGTAGCCGGCGACTTTAGATGTGCTGCCTTTAGCGAATACCTCAACACAGTTGGTTCACAGTCATTGATTGCGGCACCACTCTTGAATGAAAATCAATTGATGGGAGTGCTGGTAGTGCACCAGTGCGAAAGCCAAAGGCAATGGTCTGAGCACGAAATCCGCATGGTATCGGCCATTGCCGACCAGCTAGCGGTGGCTATCGCCCACGCTCAACTCTTTGCTCAAGTAAGGCATCAAGCCATTACCGACGGTCTGACAGGCCTCTACAATCATGTCTACTTCAAAAATCGCCTTACCGAAGAACTGCGCACTGCAGAGAGAAAGGGCACGCCTGTTTCGCTAATAATGATCGACCTGGACAAACTCAAAGTCATCAATGATACCCATGGCCACCCTGTCGGCGACGCTGCCATCAGACAGATCGGCGCCATCCTCAAAACCCTTTTGCGAAGCGGAGACACAGCAGCGCGCTATGGCGGCGAAGAATTTGGCATTATCCTGCCAGAGACATCTCTGCTTGAAGCAGCCTTGATTGCCGACCGACTTTGCAGCCAGATCCGCAATACACATGTCCCTGGGCTTGGTAAAATCACAGCATCTCTTGGCACAGCCTGTTATCCTAAACAGGCTCGCAGCTCCTCCGAATTGATTGAAAAAGCAGACAAAGCCTTGTATGTCGCGAAGAACAGCGGAAGAGATCAAGTAAGGGTGTTCGAAGAAGACTATCAGTCAACCAATGGACCGACTTTCACCAATGTCACCCGCGAAATGGAAAGAGCCTTAAAGAAAACCGGCCTGGAATAAATACGAGAGTTTAAGAGTGAAACGTCTAGTTCTTTTCGATATCGACGAAACCATGATTTCTTCAAATGGGGCCGGTCGTAGAGCCATGGCTCGCGCCCTGAAAGAAAGCCATGACATACCAGAAGAAGCCACTAAAATTTCAATGTCAGGCAAGACTGATCCGCAGATTATGCGGGAGATATTTGCTAATCAGGGCCTAGAACTAGGAGCTGAAAAGGAAGCGATAAAGAAGGTCAATGACTTGATTGACCTCTACCTGAGCTATCTAGATCAAGAATTGTCGGCCTCTCAAACCATGATTATGCACGAAGGTGTAGTGGAAATTTTGGATCGACTTCGGGCTGACAGTAAGTGTTTTCTTGGACTGTTAACCGGCAACGTTGAAATCGGAGCTCGAAAGAAGTTGCATTTCTTTGACCTCAATCACTATTTTGAAATTGGTGCCTACGGCTCAGACTCAGCCAACCGTCTTGATCTTCCTCATTTTGCGGTTACTAGAGCACAGGATCATTTTGCTAATCAGTTCGCCCCAGAAGAAGTGATTATCGTCGGTGATAGCGTCAACGACATTGCCTGCGCACATGGCTATGGTGCCAAAGTAATCGCTGTAAACACGGGCAAGACACCGTGGCAAGATCTTGAAGAAAGAAATCCGCAGCACCTATTTAAAAATCTTGCTGACACAGAAGCTGTCTACAAGGCCATCTTCAACTAATTTTGCTGATTGCGACTGTGAATATAATTGAGAATTGCTTGCCGCTGTTCACGATTGAGTGATGCATCCCAGTGCAAAGCTTTATAGCGAATGGGCGGCATACTGCCTTCTTCTACCACAGTCGCTATTTTTGCCAAATCGATATTAGAAATTAGCTCGCTGCCAGATATTTGGGCCTTAGTTATAACAAACTCTTTCTGCCCTTCCAGCATGTCACGAGCGATTGTGTCTTTAGCGATAGGGAATTTAGCGTAAAACGGATAAGCGACAAGGTCGTTTGTGGCACTATGGCAGTCAACGCAGCTACTCTGCAGAATCTTAGAGACCGGCGCGAAAGCAGCATTGCCGCTTTGATCGGGCAATTTGACCCTGACAATAAAAAAGTTGGAGATGGGAAAAGACAATCCAAACACGAAAACCCCAGCCAAAACAATAAACGGCAGTAGTCGTCGCCAGTTAGGAAAAGTGGTTATAGATGGCTTACTAGAAGAAGAGTTCAATGAATCGCCTGAATACATGGAGTTGACCGAGGGTCATACTATAATTGTTCCATTCAAATTACAAACTCTAGTTCATCAAGGATTCAAAGTCTGTGGAAAGAAAGTTGCGTGGCAACAAAAGAAAAGTAAAAGCCTTCATTGGCCTAGGTTCAAATGAAGGCGATCGCCTCGGCTATATACAACAAGCCATGCAATTTCTCAAAGACATACACGGCATCACAGTTTTGGAATGCTCTAGCCTCTACGAGACAGAACCAATTGGAGATGCCTATACGCAGTGGTTCGTCAACGCAGTAGTTGCTATTGAAACCAGCCTCAGCGCCCAAGATTTACTCGATGTTTGCCAAGACATTGAAAAGCGGCTCACTGAGCTGCACCGTCACAATAACAATCAACGAGCAAAAGAGCGCATCATCGATCTAGATATCTTGTTTTATGGCGACAGCGTTATGGAGAGCCCCAACCTTCACTTGCCTCACCCCAAAATGCATCTGCGCTCTTTTGCCCTGGTACCGCTTCTAGAAATAGCCCCCGACATTCGTCACCCAGGTCTCGAAAAAAGCGTAGCCCAGTTGCACGAAGAATTGACCGAGCCGGAGCAAGTGGTTCTCTTTGGTACACGCACGGCCGGGCTGCCCCCAGAGCTTTAAGCAAAAACAGTAAAAATGAACTTTAAAATTGGCTCCGATATTTGCTCAATTAAGCGCGTTGAAGAAGTCTACAAGCGCTTTGGCTCCCGCTTTCTCGATCGCATATTGACCGCTGGGGAAAAGGCCTACGTCTTATCGCGACCCAAAGACTTTCTCGCCCGAGTGGCGGCCCGATTTGCCGCCAAAGAAGCAACTTCAAAAGCCCTAGGTACTGGCTTTATCGGTGTCGGCTGGAAAGAAATCGAAGTCGTACGCTTAGCCTCCGGCGCACCCACCATCGCTCTACATGGAAAGGCCAAAGAACGGGCCGAATCAATAGGACTGACCAGCTTCGAGCTAACCCTGAGCCACGAAAAAGAATACGCTATAGCTTTTGTTCTAGCTTATGGCCCTAATTGCGGACCAGGTTGACCCACTGGCCTTCCGATTGCCATGGCAATCATTAAACACTGGTCCACCTTCTCCATCACTTCTTGAGGGAAGGCTCCAATCTTGCTGACTACAAGAGTTTTCGGAATAGTAGCAATAACTGTGCAATCGATAACGCTATCAAGTCTAAGTCCGGCGGCTTTGCCCTCCGGCGTATTCATTAAAACCTCAACTTGTGTGGGCTCACGAGCCGCTCTTGAGGTATTACTAGTCAAAGGCACGAGCAGCACGTCATCGAGACGAGCGTTATTGTAGTCATTTGAAATCAGTACAGCTGGCCGACGCTTAGTCTGAGTCGATCCATCATCGGTGGTGTACGGAAAGGACACCAAGACGACGTCACCTTTGCTGTACGTTGTCGGCTTCGAATTCATTGGTTAAGGAATAGAATCCTTTGATTATGCAACCATGTTACTTAGTAAAAGCTGCCTAAAAGTAAACAGCCGCCCAGGTTAGACCTAGACGACATAATTGTAGCAAGTTTAGAAGTTTTTGCAGTGGAAGGAAAATAAACAACACAAAAAGGGCCCTTTCGAACCCTTCCTACGGTGAGCCAATCTTAATTGTTGGAATTAAGCGTAGGCCCGGTCCGTAAGATCGTCATTGCGACAAAGAGCCTGAGCTGATGCTTGAGGAATGCCCTTGACTGTTACGTCACGAGCCTCTGGCATCATAGACATGGCCAACTCTTTTATCCCATGACGCATTTCCCAGAAGCTTGGCGCCCCTTCGAAAATGCTCTTTTCAGTTTCATCGTTTGAGAAAAAATTATCCACTGATTTCCGTCTCCAGTTGGAGATGAGTTACTTGACGCTAGTATAACAGGCTTTCAAGAGATAAGTCCAGCAGAATTAATCTGCAAAACTCACTATTAATCACATCGATTTTTATCGGCTGTTATGTCCACACTTTGATATACCCAGAACGACGCCTCGAAATAACGAAAATGAATCGACGTCACCCAGGAAATTAATATAGCCTTGTCTGCGCCACCTGCCAATGGTGGTTTTACGATGTAAAGCGGACGGGCTACAGCTTTTGAGCCTTACTCTCGGCCTGGAAACTTATTGCGTAAAAATTCAATAGTGCGCACCGTGGCTCCGCCCGGTACAAAAACTTCGGCAATACCTTGACTCAAGAGCGAATCGCGGTCCTCATCGGGCATAACGCCACCACCAAAGACCAAGATGTCATCAACACCCTGCTCCTTTAGAAGCTTTACTACTTTAGGCAAGAGTGTCAGATGGGCGCCTGAAAGAATTGAAAGTCCTATGGCATCGACGTCTTCTTGAATAGCTGTCTCGACAATCTCTTCAGGAGAGCGGTGCAAGCCGGTATAAACAACTTCCATACCAGCATCACGCAGAGCCCTAGCAATTACCTTGGCACCCCGGTCGTGCCCATCGAGCCCCGGTTTACCAATTAATATCCGAATCTTGCCCTTACTCATCTTGCCCCAAAGTCTCTTGCTATATATAGGTAAATAGTTTAGACCACCACTTTACCAAAGCGCCATCAACTAAAGTGACTCAGAAGGAAGTTTAGGAGCCAGAAGGCCATACAGTTCATCGAAATTGGCGATGTCCTTCCTGTTAATCAAATAAAAACCTCTTTTCGTCCTCAGCACTGCCCAAATCAAATAATTTGGAACTACGAAAGTGACAATTTGATCAAAAGGCACCCGGACGGGAAAGAACATGGTTTCAATTTTCAGACCTTCCTCGCTAAAAATAATGCCGTTAACCTCAAAAAAAGCAGAGGGCAAAATCAGAAGATTTATACCGAGAATAAAAACCACCATAAATAGCTCAGAGCCAAAATCAATATGATGATGCAACTGAGCGCGCTCAATGAAGCTCATCGGCATCGAAACCGTCAAACCTATTAGCATGAGCAAGTAGAAATAGCGCAGCAGATGCTTGAACAATCGGCGCCTAAAAACGTGCTCGACTTTTGGGCCAGTGCGCTTGGCTCCAGAAGAGACAGTGGAAGATTCGCTATTTGGTTCGGGTGTAGCCATCTGCCGATATTATACTTCTCCAATATGACAAAAGGCGCAATTGGAGCTAACCTTAAGTGTTTGCAAAACGAGAGTGAATGATGAAGTTAGCCGATTACATCTTTGAGCGCATTGAAAAGACAGGCGTAGAGCATACCTTTGGTATTCCTGGCGATTTTGTTCTGCCATTTTATGCAGCACAGACACGAACCAATCTGAAGACTGTTGTGCTCACCCACGAACCATCGGTTGGTTACGCAGCAGACGCCTACGCACGATTGCGGGGGCTAGGAGTAGCCCTGGTAACTTATGGAGCGGGCGGCCTCAATATGATCAATCCGGTTGGCCTGGCATACGCTGAAGAGTCACCGCTATTAGTAATCAGCGGAGCGCCTGAAACTCGCTTCCGCAAAGACAAGCCCCAACTGCATCACTGTGTAAAAAACTTCAACACCCAACACGATGTCTTTGCTCAGGTAACTGAATCTACCAGCATAGTTGACAATATCAAAACCGCTCAAGCCGAAATCGATCGAGTCTTTGACACCACTCTCAAATTGTCACGACCAGGCTATATCGAACTACCGCGCGACATGGTCAACCAAGAACTAGAGTTGAGCGAAACTAAGCTACCAGATCTGGCCGCAGTAAACCCAGCCCTCAGTGTCGCTGTCAATGAAATCGCCGCCCTTCTCAAAGCATCCAAACAACCGGTTCTAATGGTCGGTGTTGAAGTACGACGCTTTGGTCTGAAAGACAAAGTCATTGCATTTGCTGAAGCACTTAACCTACCAGTGGTCACTTCAATTCTTGGCAAAGCAACATTCCCTGAGAGCCACCCTAACTTCATTGGCAATTATTTCGGTCAGTTCGGCAATCCTAAAGTCAAAGACTATGTCGAAGGTTCAGATTGTGTCATCGCCCTTGGTGCAGTAATGACCGAGATGGAGAGCGGCGGATATACAGCCAAACTCAGCCCTGACAATCTAGTTCAAATCAACAATCACGAAGTAATGGTGGGCCACCACCACTACAACGGCCTCAAATTAGACCAGGTGCTAGACCTTCTGCTAGAGACAACTACCGCCAAACTGAAGCCGACAAGCCGCTTCACATTGCCATCAATTGCTAAAGAAGTAATCGAAGCGCCAGCTGGCAGCAAGAACTTGACAGTAGCAGCCATGATTAGTGCACTCAATGAAGTCTTAGAGAACAGCAATGACTTTTCTGTGGTGACCGATACTGGCGATTGTATGTATGCTGGCATGAGCCTGCAAACAGATATCTTCTTAGCACCAGGCTACTATGTCAGCATGGGTTTCGGCGTTCCAGCAGCCATTGGTGCTCAGCTCGCAATGCCCAGCCGTAGACCGATAGTACTAGTTGGCGACGGCGCCTTCCAGATGACCGGGATGGAAATTAGCACGGCTGTGAAGATGGGCCTAAACCCCATTGTCATTGTCTTCAACAACGCTAGTTATGCCATGCTGCGCTTTATTGATCAGCAGCGTGACTATTTTGATTTGCCACGTTGGGACTATACAGAACTGGCCAAGGCAGTGGGCGGCAACGGCATGCAAGCCACTTCAGCAGCAGACTTCAAAAAAGCTTTAGCCACCGCTCTCAAGAGCGACAAAATGTTTTTGATAGACGCCGTGCTTGAGAATGACGATATCTCACCGACATTGAGACGACTCACCGACCACTTCAGCAAGAAAGTAAAAGCAGCTATCTCATAGGTTTTGACTAGTGAAGTTGATCAATCTAAATCAAAATCTAGCTTCAGCCCTGACAATACTATGCCTGTCTGTGGCTCCGGCTCTGGCTGAAGGAGAAGCAAAAACGCGGGAAGACGAGGTTAACATCAACGACTATCGCATCCTCAACACAGCCGATCCAGGGCTAGCTCAAGATGCGACCACAGTCAACGCCCCTAAAGAACGAGCAAAACTTAGCTTTAAGCCCAGTCAGACCAAAGCTTCCCAGCACAAAACTGGTCGCAATCTACTGGCGGCACCAATGGCCGTTGGTGGAGTGCTGATGGGCATGACTGTAGGCGTACCGGTGCGTATTGCTCGCGATATTTCCCATGAAACCCTGCGCATGCGCGACCAAATGACAGATGACGTCTCTGGGGGCGACAAGCCCGATCTTTTTGCTCGCACCGTTGGCTCCTATTCAGGAATGGCTTATGGTGTGGTTAGCGGCGTCATCAAAGGCTCGATCAAAGGTACAGAACGTGCCATAGATTGCGGCGCCCGTAAGCCGTTTTCCAAAGAATCCCTCAGCCTACAAGACCCAAATTAGCTAGGCGATAAATCGGACCGATAAAAGGGTATGAAGTCTTCAGTGCGACTGAGGAAAACATGCCCAT
>CAJXZK010000102.1 GCA_913063055.1 uncultured bacterium | reverse complement strand
AGACATCGTAGCCACTCAAAATTGGCACAGTGACATCGAGTAGCACCAGGTCAGGATGAAACTCTTGAATCACCTGCAATAAGTTTGTCGGGTCAGCCAGTTGCCGCACCAACATCCCTTCCTGGCCCAGGGCCGAAGCAACGATTCGAACAAAGTCATCATCGTCATCAACAATTAAGATGCGCGGTCTTCCACCCTGTCTGGCATTGACCAGATACTCAATGGCATCGTTAAAGATATCAGTCTGCAAGGGCTTCTCTAGCATCAGTGAGGCGCCGGCATGGGTGGAATCTTCTATATACTTTTGCTGCTTAGAAGTAGAAAGAAACGCTACTGGTAGGGTCTCATAACCAGGAAGCGAACGCAGCTCGCGGGCTAAGTTGAGAGCCGGTGCTGGCTGGGTCACATCAATGTCAATTAATACGGCATCGAGCGAGAGCTTGCCTGCTTTAATCAGGGCATCTTCGTGGGTCTGGCTCACAATTACTTGCACCGGTATGCCAGTATCTTTGTGACCAATTCGCTTATGGGCTGGCATAACGTCTGAGCTAAATACCAGGACGCGCACTGACGCTGAATCGTCGTAAGTATCAAAATTATCTTGGGGCTCATAAGGAACGCTTGATTGTGGTGGCGGAATGGGCGCATTCATCTCTTCCAGAGTTTCGATGGTGGCAAAGGCTCGTTTATCTACCTGGGCCACCGGGTCTCCAGTGAGAGACTGAGCGTTGCCCCTGACCAAGTTAGCAATTAGATCAATTTCTTCCCAGGCCGTTTCGTGGTGAGTGAGCTTATTTTCTCTGATGGCATCGAGGGCTTTTTCTAGTGAACTAGCCGACTCTCCAAGCACGCCAAAGCCGCATGAAGCCGCAGTCCCTTTGAGATTGTGTGCCAGTCTGATTGCTTCTAACAAGCTTGCGGCATCATCGGGATTTTCTTTTGACTGGGCGATGGCTTTTTCAATTTTGGCAAAGCGCTCTGGCAAGACCTTTAAATAGTTGCCTTGCAGGGTGTTGATAATTGCTTCTTCGTGCTCAACATGCGATTGAATTGATTTTTCGGCCGAAGCGAAAATGCTATCGATTTGGGCTCCGAATAGACCTGCTTTGAGTGGTCTATGAATAACCAGACTAACTTTAAAGTCTTGGGTCAAGCGCTTGTAGACCGCTGCTTCGCGCCAGGTTTTTGAAATGAACACAATTGGAACTTGTGAATTGACAGCGCGAATTTTGACAATTAGTCCTATGCCGTCAATGTCGCTTAGTTGATCACCAATAATGAGCAAGTCAAAGGGCTGGCTTCGAATCAGCTCAATTGCCTCTTTGCCATCGGAGCGTGTTTCAACTGTGTGACCACGAGCGGCAAGTAATGTCGAAACCAAAATGGTGACGTTGTCATCAACTTCTGCCAGCAAGATCGTGCTCATAGATGGGCCTCAGCGATTGTTTCAGTCTTTGGGCTCAAGCTCTAGAGAAGCTGAGTTGATGCAGTAACGTAGATTGCTTGGCTTGGGGCCATCCGGAAAGACGTGACCAAGGTGGGCGCCACACTCTTTGCAGGTAACTTCAGTGCGCAGCATACCGTGTGTCATATCTCGGTGTTCGGCGATGTGCTCCGCTTTTAATGGCAAATAGAAGGAGGGCCAACCGGAGCCTGATTCGAATTTGTGCTCAGAACTGAATAGCTCGGCTCCGCAGCAGATGCAGCGATAAATCCCTTTTTCATGGCAATCCCAGTACTTACCGGTGAAAGCTCTCTCTGTGCCTTTTTCGCGAGCGACATGATATTGCTCGGGAGTGAGTTTCTCGCGCCACTTCGAATCGTTGTTGCTGCTAACTTTCTGGTCTTGGTTGTCGCTCATAATCACAATACTTTTTCTTGGGAGATACGTTGTAGCGACTCAATTATTTCAGCCGCCGAACTAATTCTAGTCTCTAGTTCGAGATCAGTGCAGCATTTAACCAGATCATTTAACTGGGGAGACACTTCAATAATTTCAGCAGGCTCTGATTGACTGAGTGCTTCGGGATCTTCGCCGGTTAGTAGATAGTAAAGAGTTCCGCCGAAAGCATAAATATCGCTTTGCAAGCAAGCTTTGCCACGAAACTGTTCTGGGGAGATATATGACTGTTTGCCCACGAAAGTTCCGGTGGCATTGCCAATAAATTCATTGGCTGCACCAAAATCAATGGCAACAATAGTTCCATCTGGGCGCAGAACCAAATTGTCAGGAGTGAGATCACGGTGAATGACAGGGGGGTCTTGCTTGTGCAAATAATCAATGATAACGGCGATTTGATGAGCCCATTGCAGTACCAAACCTTCACGCACCCTGCCGCTCTGTTTAACATATTGGCGCAAATCTTGGCCGCTGATATAGTCGAGCAGAAGATAGCTGCGGCCGTTCTCTACAAAGTAATCGAGCACAGGCACAATATTTGGATGCTGTAGCTTGATTAGTAAATTAGCCTCCCGGGCAAACATCTCTCTGGCTTTATCTTTTAGCTCAACCTTGGCGTCATCGGGTACCACTGATTCTTTTATCACCACCAGGCTGTTATTTTCTAGCTGTCCCAGGTAGACGGCTGAAAGACCACCGAGAGCCAATTGTCGCAGTACAGTCAAACTGCCGTTGCGCATGATTACCCCAGGTTCAAGGGGCATAAAAGCCGCTGCTCGAAAGCGCCTCTTTAACTCGTCTTCCCATAACTCTGTGTGACTGAGAACATTTCCCTTTGCTAAGGCCGCTAGGCTCTGGTTGGCTTGATCGCGCAAATGAGTTTTAATCAGACCACTCAATGCCTCAAGCGAATCACGTTCGACACGGCCAGCAAAGACATCGAAGCACACTAAAAGTTTCTCGCAACTGGCTATATCAAGGCGATCTAGTCTTATTACCACTGGCTTTTGCTGCTTTAGATAAAGCACTATCTGATCGTTTTTAAGCGGGGAGTCGCTACTTTTCTGACTGTCGTTTTCGTTTTGACGAAAGGCAATTTTGTTGATTGTATTCCAGGGAATGTACTGTGGTTTGAGTGTGGTCGAAAGAAGATCACATGGCACTTCCATACCGTTTTTGTCTAGCAGCAGATGTGACTTGCTCAGGTTGCGAATGGCAATTAGCACCAGGGTTGGAATAATCAGGCCTATGGACGTCAAAGCCCAGTAATGTAGATTGTTGCTGGTCTCGCGGGAGACTGCCGAAATCATGAGATTGATAAGGCCAAAGGCACTGATAACAGCAGGTATTAGACCCCACAAAACTATAGACATGCGCAGTGTGGTCAAGAGTGATTGGCGGGCCTGGTCTGAGTAGTCTAGACAAATGGTTTGGGAGTCTTCATGGTGGCGGCTTAATGAACTTATGTCTGCCATGGCTGCTCCTCTGCTATCTTGATCGTCTGCGCAGAGCTTTTGCTCTCTGCACTGATTGCCTTAGGGCTGCTGCTGTCTTCATTTTCTTCAATTTCAATTTCTCTGGTCAGTGCCTTTTTCAATTCGCTGGAATTGGCCAGCCTTGTTTTAAGCGACATAGCAGTGCAAGCCTTAATTATGCTGTTGAGCTTTGTCCATGACGGGTTTTCTTGGCTGTTTACTGGCTCTAGTGAAGATTGTGAAATCGGCTCTGGATCTTCACCTGTTGTGAGGTAGAAGAGTGTGGCACCTAGGGCATAAATGTCGCTGGCTTCGCAGGGTTTACCTCTAAATTGCTCTGGCGGTACATAGGCATGCTTGCCTACGATGGTGCCGGTTTTGCCGTCGTCTTTATCCCATTGGCGGGCGACATTGAAGTCTATGAGCTTAAGTTTTCCGTTCTCTTGCATGATTAAATTGTCGGGGGTAAAGTCTCGATGAATGATTTGTTTGCTATGCAAGAAAGTCAGTATCTCGGCCATTTGGTTTGCTAGATCAAGTACTAGATCTGGTTCAAGGGCGCCTTTTTCTGCTACTAATTGTCTCAAGCTCTGGCCCTTTATATATTCCAAAACCAAGTAACAGCGCTTGTCCTCGATGAAATAATCTTTTAAACCAACTATATGTTCGCTTTCGAGATCTTTGAGAAGCCTGGCTTCTCTCTCGAAACGTTCCACGCATTGTTGTTGAATTTCCTTGTCTATGTAAGCCGGTATCAGTGTTTCCTTGAGCACTATATCTGATACCGTACCGCTGTGTATTGTCCTCAGGTCATGAGCTACATAAGCAATCCCTTCGCCACCAATGGCCAGGGTAGAGATCACTTCGTAGCTGCCTGCCTTGAGTGTGTGACCGGCTTCTAGTGGATCGAGATTGGTGCGCGAACTACTAGATAATGACTGAAGCCAAAGTTCCGTATACGATTTATCTTGCTTTGGCCTGAGGGCCTCAGTTAGTTGCGCTTCGACAGTTGACTTAGGAGCAAAGCGTTCGATGGCACTGGCTAGCCTAGCTCTGTCCTCGCTACTGACGGAAGAAAGAGGAATCTTGGCAAGCAGCTTGTGCTTATGCCCTAAGAAGACTATTTCCCATTTCTTAGGGTCGGCACTGCCGCCTGGAGACCTTAAAGAAACACTTTCTACTTCTTTCCATTTGACAGTGGTGGAATTATAAGACCAGAGATAGGCCCACATATCGAGAGACAACTCTTCTCTGTTTATGGTCATTTTATTTGGACGAAGGCGGCTAGTGATAACGAAATTGAATAGACCATAGGAAAACAACATGCCGAGACTAAGGCTAACAAATGGCGATAGGGTAATCGTTGTTAGAATTTGCTGGATTAGCGATACCCCAGTTGATGCCGCACCATTGAGGTCAAGCAGATAGCGAGCCAGAGTGTCGTAAAACACTTGGTTGGCTGCCACATCGTTGTAGTCGCGCAGGGCGTTAAAGAGAATCCAATTGAAGTAAAGCCAAATTGGTGTGCTCAGCAATAAGGTTCCAATTGGTCCGACCACTCTGGACCATTCGTATATGGTGTGTTCTAAAACGGCGGGCAATTCTTCGGCAAGACTGCGGCAGTGATATTTCATTTCGACGTGGTCTGGATCTTGTATTGGTGATACTACCAGCGGTTTGCGAGATTGCAGTAAGCGCTCTACGTCATCGTCTATTTTTAGTTGTGAAACCCGTCGGCTTAGTAGGTCGAGCATGGCTTCGCTATCTTGCCAGCTTATTGAGGCCAGATTTAAATCGAGGTGGCGCATCAATCCTTCTTCTTCGAAATCTAAGACTAATTTGGTCGGCAAGATATTGAAAAAACGAAAGGCATAGCCAATTTTTATGCGTTTCAAATTGCTCAGGCTATAGCTACCCATACCAAAGTAGACATCTTTGTCGGTGACTGTAACAAAGCGACGGTTGAGATCTCGGAGAAAATACAAGAGGCCAAGCACAATTACGAGTATAAAACTAGGAATCCACAAAACACTTGGGAGGAAGTATCTTGCGAAAGCTCCCAATGGCATGATTAAGATAAATGCCCAGATTGGTGTGAGAAAGATTGCTTTCCACCACGTTGCCATGGCTGCAATTTCTCGATAGTGGTGAAATTTGATTTCACTTTTTCGGGGCATTAACTCTAACCCTAGCTACGAATACTTATTGTACCCGTGCTAAACCCCGCGGTCCTCATTTAAGCCCTATTGATGGCGGTAAGCTTTCAAATCACCAATTGTGACCTTGATTGCAAGGCTCTTGCCCTGGCGCAGAACCTGAAAGACAACAGTCTCGCCAACTTTGTGGCTGCGCACATTGGCTCTCAACTGCTCTACTGATGAGAATTCTTTGCCATCGGCACCGGTGACAATGTCTCCTTCCTCAATCCCTGCCTCAGCCGAAGGACTTCCAGCCGTAACTTTGGCTACCCGAACGCCCCGCAGGGTTGGGGGTAAGGCAAGCTCTTGCAGCAAGTTTGGTGTTAGCTCTTGCATCAATATGCCGACGTAAGGACGTTTGACTTCGCCTGACGCGAGCAGCTGCTCGACAGTGTCTTGAAATACTTCAGAGGGAATGGCAAAGCCGATATTTTGGATCTGATGACCGCTTCCCATAGAGCTGCTTACTGCTGTGTTAATGCCAATTACTTCGCCTTGAATATTGAGAAGGGGGCCCCCGGAGTTGCCTGGATTAATGGCCGCATCCGTTTGAATGAGTTGGCCGCGCTCCGAAATTTCGAAAAGTGAGCGGCCCAGGGCGCTAACGATGCCAAGGGTGACCGAGTGATCTAGTCCGGCCGGCGAACCTATAGCAATTGCCCAGTCGCCCGGTCTGACTTTGCTGCTGGCTCCTATGCGTGCCACCGGGAGATTTTTAGCAGCAATTTTCACTAGTGCTAAGTCATTGTCTTGATCGCGACCGATTACCTGACCTTCGAAAACACGCTTATCAGATAAAGTCACTTTGATTTGGTCGGCGCGGCCAACCACATGGTTGTTAGTGAGAATATAGCCGTCGGCTCTAATAATTAGACCCGAGCCAATGCCCCTTTGCTGAGCTACCTGGGCCGGTTGCTGCACTACAAATTGTTGGTCACCGTAGGCAAAAATTTCTGGTTGCGGCGCAAAACTAATAACTTTGGTAGTGTCGATGTTGACTACCCAAGCCCCCGCCTCTTGGGCAATGTCGGCAATGGTACTGGCCCCGATTGCTGCCCCGATGGCTGTCTGTGCCCCACTTGGGGCTAGATTTGCGGCCGGGTGCCTGACTGATGTGACCAGATTGCTATCTGACTGATTAGCGGTAGATTGGCCGATATCGGCCGAATTAGTTGACTGGCGACCAGCGTAAAAGGCTGTGGCCAAGGCTATTCCCACTGCTAGCCCAATTGCAGCTGATGTGGGTTGGATTTTGCCTTGTCTGTTCCTTTTGATTGCTGACTGTTTTTTATTTGTTTCCATGGTTCGCTTCAAGCTTCTTCAGTACACCAGTATGATAGAGATCGGTAATTAAAGGGACTTGTTAATCAGGGCTAGCTAACAGAGATCATTATATTGACCCTGAAAGAATTCGCCGTGGTTGCAAACTAGTTTTTAGGTTCTTGTCGTGGCAAAGATACCCCTCGTACCGATAATCACAGTAGTTATTGTGGCCGCCTCTGGGTTAGCCGCCTTTTTGAATTACAACCTTCGGGCTGGATCGGCCGGTTCGCGGTCCAATTTTCCCTTTGGCTCTAACAAGACTGATAGGTTGGCTGAGTTGATTGACCAGTGCGATGGCTACCTTAGATCTCAAGAGTGGGCTAAGGCTGTTGAAGTCATGAACAAAGCCATAGAGATTAATGGCAGCGATTCCTTGCTGGTCAAGCGCGGCGACATATACATGCAGTGGCAGAAGCACGAGTCAGCTATTGCCGACTTTTCTCAGGCCATCAAGCTTAATCCTGAGAGTGATAAAGCCCTTTTAGACAGAGCTTCTTGCTATTACGCCAGCCGCTCTTATCAGATGGCCATGGCCGACTATCAGACTATAATTGCCATGAAAAAGAGTGCTTATCTGAAGGAGGCCATGTTAGGCCAAGTACTCTGTCACTATAGCCTTGGAGAGTATGGTCTGGCTATTCATCAATGTCGAGGGCTGCTGAAGAACAACCCTAAATATCTCAAGGCAATAGAAGTTTTGGCCAACTGTCAGTTACGTCAAGGTAGTTATCTTGATGCTATCGATACTTATACCAGCGGCCTTAGGCTTGATCACGATGCTGGCGACTTTTACTTCGGCAGGTCTTCTGCGTATTTCAAAAATCAGATGCCTGAAAAGGCTCTGGCCGATTTGCAGAAGGCAACGGCCTGCAGCCCATCAAATATTGAGTATCATCTCAAATGTGCCACTGTAGCTAAAGCTTTAGGCAAAAATGAACTGGCTAAAGCCGAGGCTGAATCTGTGCTCAAGCTCTCTAAAGACAATAAAGAAGCGCTGGCCTTGTTGCAGGCTTCAAATTGAAGCAAAGCTAAAAAGCAGGAAAACAGGAAAAATATATTGCAGACTGTCACAATATATTTTCCGTGCTAGTTTTCCGAAACTCCGAAACTCTGGAATCTCTCTAATTTATGGCTGAAGATCTCGTCCGCGTAACTGAACAAGGTTTGTATTGTCAGGCCGGAGACTTTTATATTGACCCATGGCGTTCGGTCCAGCGCGCCTTGATCACCCATGGCCATTCAGATCATGCGCGCTCTGGCTCTGCCTCTTATTTAGCTCACACTGATTCGAGAGGAATATTGCGGCTGCGCTTGGGGGAAGAGGCAAAGATTGAAACAATCGATTATGGTGTGCCGATTATCATTAAGGATGCCATTGTTTCCTTCCATCCCGCTGGTCATATTTTAGGCTCATCTCAAATTCGCATCGAATATAAGGGGCAAATTTGCGTTGTCTCAGGCGATTATAAAACCCAAAGAGATCCAAGCTGTCAGGCGATCGAGCCAGTGCGCTGCCATACATTTATAACAGAATCAACTTTTGGCCTGCCAATTTATCGCTTTCCCTCTCCTGAGATAATTGCGGCCGAAGTAAATCAGTGGTGGCAGGCCAATGCCAATGAAGGCAAGGTTAGCATTTTGTATGCCTATTCTTTGGGGAAGGCACAACGGCTATTAATGAGCATTGATCCATCGATTGGTCCGATTTATACCCATGGGGCCGTGGAAGCGCTAAATGCAGTTTATCGCGGTTGTGGTGTCAAGCTACCGGCGACAACTTATGTTGGCGATGTGAAGAAAGAGGACATTGGTCGCAATGCCTTAGTGGTAGCTCCACCCAATGCTCAAGATAGTTTATGGGCGCGAAAATTTGGTAAGAGTTCTGATGCTTTTGCCTCTGGCTGGATGCGCGTTCGAGGCGCTCGGCGCAGGCGCTCACTTGATCGCGGTTTTGTCATGTCAGATCACGCTGACTGGCAGGGCTTAACTGAAACAATCGCTGCTACTGGGGCAGAGAGAGTACTTGTCACTCACGGGTATACACCACCACTGGTGCGTTACTTAACTGATCTTGGCCTTGACGCCCATGCCTTAGAGACAGCCTTTACTGGAGAAGAAGGCAGCGACAAGCTTGACGCTGACAAAGAAACCACTACTGAGAATGAGGCTGGTGCTCTGCAATGAGAACCTTTGTCGAACTCTATCAGACTGTAGACCGCACCACAAAAACAGGTGAGAAAGCAGATGCACTGGTAAGCTACTTTCAGCAAGCTTCTAGTAGTGATGCCAGCTGGGCTGTCTTTTTTCTCACCGGTCGTAAGCTGCGCAGGTTAGCACCAACGGCACTGCTTAAACAGTTGACCATTGAATTATCAGGTCTAGCACCCTGGCTCTTTCAAGAGTGTTATGACAACGTTGGCGACCTGGCTGAAACCATGGCTTTGCTGCTGCCTGAAAGCAGTGCTGGTCTAGATGTTGACCTGACAGAATTTGTTGAGCGCTACTTGCTGGTATTGCGCAATTTAGACGATAGTGACACAGCAGCTCACTTAGTTGAAACCTGGGCTAAGCTCTCTCTCGATCAGAAGTTCATTTTCAACAAACTAATAACCGGTGGCTTTCGTGTCGGTGTCTCGCAGCAGATGGTGACAAAAGCTCTAGCTACGGTTAGCGGTATTGACCCAAATGTGGTGGCACACCGCATGATGGGTAATTGGGAGCCATCGGCGCAGTGGTATGAACAGCTGATTGCTAAAGAAACTGCTGATGCAATGGCCTCGACTCCTTATCCATTTTATTTAGCCTATCCGATTCAAGAGGAAGTGGACAGTCTAGGCGACATCAAAGATTTCCAAATTGAGTGGAAATGGGATGGCATACGCGCGCAGGTAATCAAACGTGATGGTCAGGTATTTATCTGGTCTCGTGGCGAAGAGTTAATTAGTGAACGCTTCCCCGAAATTATGACGGCTGCTTCTCGCTTGCCTAATGGTACGGTCTTGGACGGTGAGATTCTGGCCTGGTCTGAGGGTGATGTGATGCCCTTTGCTCTTTTGCAACAGCGCATTGGGCGAAAGACTGTAGGCAAGAAGCTTCTATCAGAAGTGCCCTGTATCTTCATGGCCTACGATATTTTAGAAATTGCTGGCCAAGATATAAGGCAAGAGCCTATGGTGGCACGTCGGCAAAAACTATTGTCAATTTTGATGCCAGGGCAGTGCGACGCTGCACCCAGCTGCCGTGGCACCTTGAGTGAACACCTGCGAATATCTGCGGAATTAACGGCCGATAGCTGGGACGCTCTTACAGTTTTGCGGCAAGACAGCCGCAAGCTAAAAGTTGAAGGGATCATGCTTAAGCGGCGTGACTCTGTATATGGTGTGGGCCGAAAACGGGGCGACTGGTGGAAGTGGAAGATTAATCCGCTTTCGATGGATGCGGTTCTAGTTTATGCTCAACGCGGCCATGGCCGCCGAGCTAGCTTGTATAGTGACTATACCTTTGCTGTTTGGCATGACGGACAGCTGGTGCCGGTAGCTAAGGCCTATTCAGGATTGACCGATGAAGAGATGAAGTCAGTTGATGATTATGTTCGCAAAAATACACTGGAGAAATTTGGACCAGTGCGCACAGTCAAGCCGGGCTTAGTTTTTGAAATTGCCTTTGAGGGTATTCAAAAGTCTCCCCGACACAAATCGGGAATTGCCGTGCGCTTTCCCCGCATTGCTCGTCTGCGGCCAGACAAGCCCATTGAAGAGGCTGACACCCTGGCCCAATTGCGTGAAATGCTTGAAGTCTATGGCAAATAGCCTTTCGCCGTCACAGTAGTGTCACGTTCGCTCACAACAATTTCACAAGACTTTTGCGTTAATGCTCTGCAAGCCTTACTAAAGTCTCTATTTCTAGCTGGTCGGCTTTCTTTCTTCCCTTCTTTGAGGTGCAGCATTATGGGTTCACATAACTATGGTGAGCAGTCGATCTCTGCCTCTTCTTTTAAACCAGATGTATCGGAGGCTCTGCGCAATAGGCAGGGCTGCGAAGTTGCTCATGCTTTGAAGGGAATGTCTGCCGGTGAGCAACTTGATGCCATTCGAGGCTATCAAAGAGAATCGAAGCAAGACCCTCAGCATTATCCAAAGATTGATGTCAATTTTGACAAGAACGGCTATGAAATTAAAGCTAAACCGAATCCTGAAACAAATGATTCTGCTAAGCCTAACAAGTCGGAGTCAATTCTCAGTCACAAAATGGATCAAAATGACAACACCACCAGTCTTGCTTGTAAGAATGAAACCATGAAGCCTGGTGATGCCAATCAGCAAATGCAAATGTCGCCGAGCAGCAGTGGGCCCTGGGATAGTTCTATCACGTCTCCTTCTTCTCCATCTGCGGGAGCTGGTACCGACTCACCTAACATAATTGGCAATAGTCGGCCGACATCAGGTGATATGACAGGTTCGGGTGGTGACTCAAAAGGCTCTGCTGGCTCAAAAGACGATAGTGGTAGTGCTGCTCCACCTCCTGGCTCTGACCCTGGTCAAGGTGCATCTAACAAGAACCCTTAGTGTCATTTTCTCTTGTGCAGGACTAGCTATTGTTGATTGCCTTCCGGTTTAGGAAATAGTTGTATATGCAACTATTTCCTAAAACAGCATCATGGCACTCTAACTTTTTCAAAATACTTGAGTACTCAAGTATTTAAAAAACAACGGGCTAACTCTGTCTATTGGCGCTAAAATGACCAAAATAAACATGAGTTAGCTGTATCTCTATGAAAAGCCCATTGGCTACTGACAAGTAATGACCAATTTTAATCCCCAGGGTCAGCGGTTAGTAGATTGGTTTGAAAAGAAGAACTGGCAAGTTTTTGACTTTCAGAAGGAGGCATGGCAGCGCTATCTCGATGGCTATAGCGGGCTCATTCATGCCTCTACCGGCACTGGCAAAACCTATGCCATTTGGCCTGCCCCTCTAATTGAGTGGATGAGCCATGGCGATCTCAGTGACATGATTGTCAGCAAGAAAGATACTCGTGGTCACTTACCTCTTACTGTTTTGTGGTTGACTCCCCTTCGTGCTCTTGCTCACGATATTGCTTTGAGTCTTGAAGAACCAGTACGCGATCTTGATTTGCCTTTTACTATTGAAACACGCACTGGTGATACTTCTTCTAGTCGCCGTGCCAAGCAAAAAGACAATTTGCCCTCAGCATTGATTACTACTCCTGAAAGCCTTTCTATTTTGCTTTCCTATGAAAATAGTGCTGAAAAATTCAAGCATCTCAAACTGGTTGTGGTTGATGAATGGCATGAATTAATAGGTAATAAGCGCGGTGTGCAAGTCGAGTTAGCTTTAGCTCGCCTGCGCAAGCTCGCTCCTGACTTGCGTATTTGGGGCCTGTCTGCCACCATCGGCAATTTGGAGCAGTCCTTAGATTGCCTGCTGGGTAGTGATAATCGAGCTAAGTCTAAATCTTGTATCGTCCAGGCCAAGATCAATAAAGAAGTAGTGGCGCAATCAGTCTTGCCGGCTAGTTTGGATAACTTACCCTGGACTGGCCATACCGGTCTGCCGATGATTGATGAAGTAATTAAGCTAATTGACGGTGGGCGAACATCCATAGTTTTTACCAATGTGCGTTCACAGACTGAGCAGTGGTATCAGCGCATCATTGAGGCTCGTGAAGACTTCTGTGGTGTAGCTGCCCTCCACCATGGTTCACTTGACGGCGATGTGCGCCGTTGGGTCGAGCTGGCGCTCAAAGAAGAGCGTCTCAAATTTGTGGTATCAACTTCTAGTCTTGACTTGGGTGTTGATTTCTCACCAGTAGACCGAGTGGTGCAAATCGGCAGCCCCAAAGGTGTGGCTCGGGCTATGCAAAGAGCTGGCCGCAGTGGCCATAGCCCTGGTTTAGTCAGCAAACTTTATCTAGTGCCCAGTCATGCTCTTGAACTTGTAGAGATGGCTGCTGCTCGCATTGCTATTAGTAAAGGTAAGGTCGAGTCGCGCTATCCTCTTCGAAATTCTATCGATGTACTTTGTCAGCATGTGGTCACTATTGCCCTCGGCACTGGTTTCAAACCTGACGAATTGTATGACGAGGTTCGGACCACCCACGCCTTTGCCGAGCTAACCAAAGAGGATTGGGCCTGGATACTAAACTTTGTTGGCACTGGTGGTGCCGCTCTCAAAGCTTATCCTGAGCACCAGCGCATTCGTCAAGAAGACGAAGTATATGTAATTTCAGACAAGACCCTGGCTTTAAAGCATCGTTTATCGATTGGCACCATTGTTTCAGATCAAGCTATGGAAGTATGTTTCACTTCTGGTGAGCGAATTGGCCAGGTGGAAGAATCGTTTATAAGTCGCCTTAAAAAAGGGGATCGCTTTATTTTTGCTGGTCGCTACCTTGAACTTGTAGAAGTACGTGGGATGAAGGCGCGGGTGAGAATTTCACCGATAAAATCAGGCATCATTCCGCGCTGGATGGGGGGTCGCTTGCCCTTGTCGAGCGAGTTGGCCTATGAAGTGCGCTTACTCATAAGTAAGGCCAGTGCCGGCGATTATGGCGACGTTGAGATGACTTTCTTGCGCCCTCTTCTAGAATTGCAAGCAAAGCGCTCAAGTTTACCGGAGCTAGATCAGATTCTTGTTGAGAAATATAAGTCTCGGGATGGCTATCATCTTTTTGTTTATCCTTTTGAGGGCCGTCTCGTCAACGAAGGAATTGCCATTCTTGTCGCCTATCAGTTGTCGCGCATTAGCCCCTCTACTTACTCCATTGCCATGAACGACTGGGGCTTCGAAATCCTCTCGGATCGTCCAATACCCTTTGGTGAAGATGACGCCGATGCCGCTGCATTTTTCAAAAACTTTCGCTATGACAATTTAGTGGAAGATATTCACGCCTGTCTCAACTCTACGGAGATGGCCAAGCGCCAATTCCGAGAAATTGCCCGGGTGGCCGGGCTGATTTTTCAGGGCTATCCGGGAGCTAATAAAACTGTAAAACAGGTGCAAGTTTCAAGCGGGCTGCTCTACGATGTCTTTGTTGACTTCGACCCAGGTAATTTACTTGTGAGGCAGGCCCATGACGAAGTTTTGGAAAGACATCTGGAGATTAGTCGAATGATTGGTGCTTTGAGCCGCTTAGCCGGTTGCGAGATTGTTGAAGTTTCGCTGAGCAAGGCATCACCATTTTGTCTTCCTCTAATGGTAGATAGACTGCGAGGTAAACTCACTTCTGAGAAATTGGCTCAGCGCATCTTACGTATGCAGCTTGATCTTGCAAAAGATATGAGGCGCTAATTTTGGAATCTGACAAACTGAATTCTGGTGATTTGCAAACTAGTGATCTGAAATCTAGTATTCAGGCTTCTACTGAGTCGGAATTACTTCCTCTAGGCGCCCTGCCTATAGTGCTCGCTGGGCAAGCGGTAGTTTTGCTTGGCCAAAAAGCAATGTTTATCCCCGAAAGCCGCAGTCTTGTGGTGGCCGATGTTCACATTGGCAAAGCGGCCTCATTTCGTTCGCGCCATTTCTTTGCCCCTGATGGTATTACTAATTTTGATCTGCTGCGCTTAGGTCAACTGGTCAAAGATCTATGTGCCTCACGCCTGATTATTCTAGGCGACCTTGTCCATGCCCAAGACGGCATGACTGACGCTGAGGTGGAAGTGTTTGAGCGCTTTCGAGCCGACAATGAGAGTTTGGCCGTCACCCTGGTGCTTGGCAATCATGATCGCAAGGTTCAGCTGCCTCAAAGCTGGCAGCTTGATATAGTTCACGGTTATATGGTCGAAGCTCCTTTCGTTTACTCTCACGACTTGATCAAGAGTAAGGAAGGTTATGTTCTTTGTGGCCATCTGCACCCATCTGTTACTCTTTCGGGGCAAGGCAAGCAGCGTGAGCGCCTGCCTTGCTTCTGGTTGCGTTCTCACTACGCCATACTGCCTGCTTATGGCGTTTTTACAGGCTCTTACACCATTCGACCGAGCCGAACTGATAGAGTCTTTGTGGTCGCTCATGATACTGTTGTGCAAATGGCCTAAGAATTGCTTACAAATTGGCGACAAAAGAATTCGCATGTCGATAGAGGGAGAAGAAGATGAGTACAGTTTACGAATACACTGCCAAAGCTCTTGATGGAAAAGAGATCAAGCTAGAGCAATACAAAGGCAATGTTATGTTAATTGTCAATACCGCAAGCAAGTGTGGATTCACCTCTCAATTTGCCGGTCTTGAGAAATTACATGAAGAGTATTCCAAGCGCGGACTTAGTCTGCTTGGTTTCCCTTGCAATCAGTTTGGCGCTCAAGAACCTGGCGATAGCACTGAAATTGGTGCTTTCTGTCAGAAGAACTATGGTGTTGATTTTCAGATGTTTGACAAGATTGAAGTCAACGGCGATCATGCCCATCCGCTCTACAAATATTTGACTGACAAAGCACCAGGCTTGTTGGGCTTAAAAGATATCAAATGGAACTTCACTAAATTCTTGCTTGATCGTGACGGCAATGTCGTTAAGCGCTATGCACCAAATGTAGAGCCGGCTGATATTTCAGCCGATATTGAAAAGCTTCTCTAAAAACACTTTCCTAAAAATATTGATATAGCAGAACTAGTCTACTAGAACTATCTAGTCTGCTTGCAGCTCCAATTCTTCTTCTACTTCAGCTAGCCTTGCTGTTACTTTCGCTAGCTCTGGCTCATTGCCCATTTTTCGCAGGCAGTCGGCGTAGCTATTAAGAGCGAAGGCAAGATCTGGGCTGGCGCCACCATTATCTGTGAAATAAGCAATAGAAAGTTTGTAGAGTTCCACTGCCTTCTCGTATTTCTCCTGGTCGCGGCAACAGTTGGCCAGGTTGTTTTGGGTGACGGCCACAAGTTCATGGTCTCCCCAGATGTTTTCCGCTGCTTCAATGGCCAGTTTGTAATAACATTCAGCTTCTCTAAAGCGTTCAAGCTTATAGTAGGCACTGGCTAGGTTTGATAAAAATACCGGCCTTTGCTCGTCACTAGATTTGCCGGCTAGTTCAGCTACTCCCCAGGCCTTTTCGCAAAGTGGTAAAGCCTCGGCGAATTTTTCTTCGGCAAGAAAACAACTGGCCCGGTTTGAAATTAGCTGTGCAAGGGTTGATGGGTGAATGTTTTTATCGTTCTCTAGCACGTTGATGCAGCGCTCTAAGCATAATTCAGCCGTTGAGAACTTAGCCACGCTCATAAAGGCCATACCGAGATTGCCAAAGGCCTCTGCGGCCCAGCGATCAGCCAGCTCAGAAGGTTCTTTAAATGCTAGAGCTTGGCGACAAAAGGCCTCGGCTTGCTCATGGCCGCCTCTATTAAATGAAGCAATCGCTGCGGCTATTTTTTCTTGCAGCAACTCTGTGGGCATCTAGATACCTCAAATTACTAAATATCAGTACTGGTTATGAGTAGTTTACTTCGCGGTCGAGCAATTGAATTTTTGTATCTGGTAAAGCGGCTTTTAGAGCTGCTTTCTCCGCGCGGGTAGCCTCTACGTCATGAAAAGTGAGCGTCTCCAATTCGGTTAAGGCACTGAGTTTGACAAGGTCTTTATACATAACATTGGTACCCATCAGTACAAGTTTTTTCAAGCTTTTAATTTGTGCCAGTGTTTCTAGGCTTTCAGCAGTAATTAGGGTGTTTCTTAAGTCTAGTTCTTCTAGTGCTGGCAGCGCACTTAGGTATTGAACACTACTATCAATGATGCTGCTTGATGAAAGTTTGAGATCTTTCAATTTGCGACAGTTGACTAGATGCTTGAGGCCGTCACCAGTGATTTCAAGATTTTCGAGGTCGAGGGCGCGCAGCTCAGGCAAGTCACGCAAGACAAACAAACCGTTATCAGTTATATGGGTGAATGACAGGCGCAGAGTGTTGAGTTTGGAGAGGCGGCGAACACTCGATAGACCACTGTCAGAAATTCTGGTATTTGATAAGTTCAGCCACTGAAGATTATAGAGTGCAGCAACTAGCGATATGCCCTTGTCTCGCAAGCGCTTGCAATTTTCTAAATCGAGGGCTTTTAATAGTGACAAATTGGTAATGGCCGCAACCCCTTGGTCACCAATATCGGTACCACTTAAATTGAGGGTGCTCAGTTCTTTGAAATTGCTTATGAAAACCATACCTTGATCTGAAATGCCGGTATTAGCGAGGTTCAGATTTTTTAGGTGAGTCAAATTGCGCAAGTGCGAGAGTGTGTCGTCGCCAATGTTGGCTCCCGCTAAATTAATCTCGTTAATGAATGTCAGCTTTGTTAACGAGGCCATGCCCTCATCGGTAACGGCTCCAAGTCTGACATTACGGAGCTTGGTCAGTTCACTAAGGTTGGGTAAATCGTCATTGGTTAAGGGCTTGGGAAACTCGATAAAACGCAGCTCTCTTAAGTGTTTGAGATGCGCAAGGGCTTGATTGTCAGCTGACGTTGAAGCAATATTGAGATAACGCAATTCGCTCAAATTAGCTAATTTGCTGATACCTTCATTGGTGACACGGGTGAGTGATAAATCGAGTTCTTTTAGGTGGCTGAGTGTGCCAACTTTACTTAGAGTGTCATTACCTATGCGATTGCAACCTTTTAGGTGCAGTGTCTCTAAGCTAGTGAGCTTATCGAGGCCGATAAAGCCTTTGTCATTGACTGAATTATTGCTTGCGTCTAGTACTTTTAGTCTCGGCAAGTCGTGTAATTCTATGGTGGCACCATCTGAACGAATAGACATTTCTTCTAATAGCGGCAGGTCGCTAATGAGAAGTTTGACTTTCTTTTTATAGCTTGAATAACCAGGCTTACTATTGTCGCTGTAGGCACTTAAATGAAGCCGCTTCAAGTTAGTCAGGTGTTTCAGGCTAGTAAGGCCATCTCCCCGCAAATCAATTTGGCGAATGGATAGTTCTTCTAATTCAGTCAGCCCAACCAGTGAGTGGAAGAAAGTCTCGGCCACGTCGTCGGCCCGCACAACCAGGCGGCGCAGTCGTTTTAGTTCGCTTACATGCTTGAGGCCTTCCTCTGTAAGAGCGTCTATACGCAAGACTAAGGTAGTTAGTTGGGGAAAGTATTGCAGACATTCTAGACCAGCGTCGGTGGCTGCAGAAAATACTATATAGAGCTCTTCGAAGTCAGTTACTTTGTTTATTGTGCTCAGTAGCTTGTCGTCTATATGAGCGCCTTCAAGTAAAAGTTTCTTGGCCGGCGTATGGGATAGAACATCACCCAGTTTGACATTGTCAAATTGACAGTGCGAAATTCTCAATTCTTTGAGTGAATTCAATTTCTCAACAGGTTTGAGAGCCTGGTCTGAAAGGTGACAGGAAGTCAGCTGAAGCGTGCGCAGGCGCTGCAAGTTCGCCAGGTCGCGCAGGCTAGTTTTGCCAAGCTCAACTCCGCCTAGACGCAGCTCTCTAAGGCCGCCGATGCGATTGACACAGTCCCAGTCTTCTTCATTCATTTCAGGGAAGAGATAATCAAGCGACTGAATATCGTCCGGCTTGAGACGATTGCATTCTTTCAGGGCAGCGCGATCTAAGACTTCTAAACGCACAAATGCTCGCCGCGAAACTTCTACTGTGCCTTGGGCTGTACCTAGCTCTGTCCAGTCTCTTTGACCGTTGGTTTCAGCTCGGGCGAGCCAGAGCCGGCCAGGAGAACATTCAAAAGGAAACGCCAGAGTGCGCCCGCCGTGCAGAACTATATGGCAGCGAGTGAGCTTTTGATTGAGTTCAACCACTCCCTCTCCGGTGACCATGGTTGAGTCTAAATAGAGCTTGCGTAGATCGGTCAAGTGCTTGAGCCGGGGCAACCCGAAATCGGTAACACGGGTGGCGCCGAGATCAAGAATATTGAGATAGATCAAATTGCGCAGAGAAGCCAAGCCACTATCGGTGATATTACGATCGGGCAAGGTGAGATAGCGC
>CAJXZK010000101.1 GCA_913063055.1 uncultured bacterium | reverse complement strand
GTCAATATCGTTTTTTATGCCTTCGACATGTTTGGTCGCTGCACTTGGTGAAAAACCGTGACGTCTAGCAACTAAATCATGGTAGCCGTTGATACCAAATTCCATAACTGCAGCACCGGCACCAATAATTGAGCCGATCATTGGAATGTAGTTAGCGCTCTCTTGGAAATGGCGGTGGACACCTTGAGCGCGGTGGAGATGGGCGCCTCGGTTTACTACCGAAATAATTGCACCGGCTAGCCCTGTACCCATGTTTATTTCTTGCAAACCGGCATAGCGCCAGCCTTTCCATCGGCCTTGTTTGGCCACTTCTTGGCTGTAGTGCAGGTTGAATTTTTGCAATTCAATTTCTTTGAGCAAAATTTGTTTCGTTAGATCATCAATCTTAGATACTGATTCATCTGGAGTAATTGAAGCACCACCTGAAAGAGTAAACTGCTCTGGCGTTGGGCTTTGTGCCAATATTGGTGCCTCCGCCAGTAGCTGAGGGGCTCCGCTCTCGGAGCTCTCCTCAGCTATCGCGTTTGCACCTTCCTCTGTATCGGGCACCGTCCCAAGTGGCCCATTAAGAGTGAAGTTACCGTAGGCAATCTTTGTATTGTTTTCAGTGTTGGCCGCACCAATGCCATTGGTTTTTGACTCGTCGATGGCGGGCGATTGCTCTTGCACTGCAGCACCGGTTTCTGCCATAGCAAAGGGCGCTGTATTATCCAGTGGCTCTACTAATACTGGTGCCGCCAAGCATGCAAGATTTGATTGAATCGTGAATGATGTTGCTAGAAGGGCGCAAACAATTTTCTTACGATTATTTCTCAGTGCCACAGAATGATTCCTATTAGTTTTGACTGATTGCTGTCCCGTTTAAGCAGTGTTCTAGACGTGTTCGCTTGACAAGGCGTGTTGGTTCAATCTGAGTGCAAACGTAATCGTAGGACACTAATGTGATGATAGTGTGATCATTGTCGATTCTACCTTTTTTTTTATGCCTTAAGGCCAACCTCCTATTACTAAGAAGTTGGCCTTAAGTTGCTGCGTTCCTAGCGATACCACCCCTGATACTGCTTTGGAATCTCACTTTGCCCTCAAACAAAGTGTTCTTGTGAGAAAAACTTGTTTAGCGCTGCTGGCGTTTGATTTGCTGTTTGGCTTGCTCCACTCTCTGATTAATAGAATTTGTCCATGAATCGGCCCCGGCGAAGCCTAACATGCCGCCACCAACCGATTGCAGGCGACCTTGGTTATCGACATATCCAGCGCCAGAATAGGGGAATCTTCCAGGATAGCCAGGAATAGCGCTAGCGCCCACTGGGTCTCTGGTTGGATCAATTTTGATCACCACGGCTTTGTCTTTGAATGTCTGCTCTAACTTCGGTTCCATTTGGGCGTTGAAAGCCCGGCAAGGAGGACAGTAATTAGAACCGTCTGTACCAGCCAGTCCCACTTCGAATATCACTGGCTTTCCTTCTGCTTTTGCCTTCGCTAAAGCCTCGTTCACATGGCCTTCTTTGAATACTGTTCTGGTGTCAACTTCTTTGGGCTTTTGCTCTTCTAGTTTGCGTTCGGCTGCTTCTCTGGCCTGAGCATCTTTAGCAGCCTGAGCATCTTTAGCAGCTTGAGCATCTTTGGCGGCTTGAGCATCTTTGGCAGCTTGAGCGTCTTTGGCTGCTTGAGCATCTTTGGCAGCTTGAGCATCTTTAGCGGCTTGTTCTTCCTTGGCCTTGTTGTCGACTTGCTCCTTCTCATCTTTTAGGAACGGAGTTTCTTCTTTTGGTACTTCGGCTTTTGGTTTCTCGCTTGCTTGTTCTTTTTTCGGCTCCTCCTTGGTCTCGGCTTTCGGAACGTTAGCTGGTGGTGTGAAATCTAACTTCAAATTGGCATTGGCAAGGTTACGGGCTGTAGCATCAGCGGCATAACGACCTTGATCTTGTAAGCCAGCATTGATGTCTGCAGTCCAGTGTGTGCTTGTTACTTTGTCTGGGCCGACTTTGCCATTTTCATCAGCTTTCACTGATTGAACGCTGGTAAATGCCAGGTCGATGGGCTGACCATTGCAGTCCTTCTGGCTGTCTTTGATCCATTTGTCCCAGTTCTGCATTGATTTGTCGTTCGGATTTTCGGCCAGCTTTTGAGCAACAGCGTCTTTATCTACGAACATGAATTTCAGGTTGGGATTTTCTTTCTGCAATTCTGGAAGTTTATCAAGTAACTCTTTGCTTCCAGGTGTGTCTTTGGAACCTATGATGATGGCAATACCATTCTTGTCTGCCGCTGCTGCGTTGTAGGCATCTTTGGCTTGGCCAACGGTGAATGCTCCAGAAGCTTCTATTTTTTTGTCCCATTCTGATTTGGGTTTATCATCGACTTTGGCATCTTCTTTGGTTTTGTCGCTGGCTCCATCTTGCTTCTTATCGCCAGGAATATCGTTTCTTTTATCGCTAAATAGATCACCTTCTTGCCCAGCCTCTTTCTTGCTTGCTCCTTCCGGCTTGTCGGTTGCATCGGCGGAGTCGGCTGATTTTTCACCTTTACCAGTGCTATCAATGGAGAAGTTATTCATCATTTTCCCGGCTGGGCTGTCCGGGTGGAAATATTCATTCTTGGTGGCTTCGGAGGCGGCGTGCTCCTGGTATTTCTTAAATTGCTCTGGGCCTAAGTCCTTCTGTAGCTGCTCCATGCTGATAGGCTTGCAGGAGGTCTCGGTGCAATCAATAGCTTTATCCGGACCGGCTGGCTTATACTTGTGCTCTTCAACGTCTGCTGTAGGTCTATCAAGTGTTTGTTGGCCCATGGTAGTAAAATCTCGCTTTAGTAAAGTTGGAGTGGTTCAGGGGTGAATGTCCTTTCAGACTAAGCTGAGATTGTTGCAGCAATGTTGCAAAGTGGAAAATGGGTAAATTGCTTGGCAAGGCCTGAGCACTTCTGAGGACTTGTGAGGAATAACGGTTTGCGAGCACCTCAAATAGGAATAAGCTTCAAAGGCTGCCTGCTTATCGTTTGCCCCCTCGTTGTGCAGGTCTTCTTAAGCGCCGGTCTGCTCTCCCTTGAGCAGGCGGCACAGAACGCTGAGAACGCTGAGCGCCGCTCTAAGGAGATTCTGGTTCGAATTACCGAGTTTCAAAAGAGTAACTACGACATGGTTCAATCCACTGTCCTTTTTACCTCCTTTGGCCGGGAGCAGTATCGCCAGACAGCATTGGCTAAGCAAGAAGAAGTGGCTTGGCGTTTCAAAGCTCTTGAGGCGGCATTGAAGCAGCAGCCCGAGCAGGCTGAAAATCTAAAAAAATTATCTGTGGCCACAACTGAGTATGTTGCTCGATTTCGTCAAATATTGAACATGCTAGGGGAAGGAAATACTAGATATGCGGCTGTTCTGGCCCGCGACTTGCGCGACTGCATATTGGTTGATAGAAACAATATTGCTCAGCTAAACGAGAAAATTATTCGTTTAGAGCAAGAAAGATTGTCTAATTCCCCGGAGTCTTCTGTTCGCTTGCGTGACGATCAGCGGCGCTTGATCTTCTTTGGTATTGCGCTTAACTTCGCCGCAGGCCTGATTGCTTCCTTTTTCTTCTTTAAAGATATTGCTTCCAGAATCGGCAAAATATACGCAGATACTCGTGCCTATGCGGCACAGAAACCAATGTTGCCTGTACTTGAAGGTAATGATGAAATCTCGCAGCTAGATCGCAGTTTGCATGAAATGGCCAGTCAGTTGACCAGCTCACAAGAGCGTGAAACTGCCATGTTGGCCAATGCCGGTGATGTAATTTTTACTCTTACTAGTGCTCTTACTCTCAGTGCTGCTGGCGGAGCCAGTCAACAGCTCTGGGGCAGCAGCCCTCAAGATTTACTGGGTACTCGATTTATTGCCATGATAGATAAGCAAGATGAGGTTCGTGTGCGTGATTTGCTACACGACCTTGGGCCCGATAAAAATACTAGTTTTTTTGCTGTGTTAAACGTTAGAGATCATTCTCGGGTAGAGTTTCAGATCAATGCTAGTCGTTCTCGCGATGGTCAAAGTATTTACTGCGTTGCCCGTGATGTCTCTGAAGCTCGGCGCATAGAGCGGGCTAAGCAAGAATTCGTCAACATGTTGAGCCATGATTTGCGCACGCCGCTTATGAGTCAGTTGACTTTTCTTGAGCTTCTTACCACTGGCAACTATGGTGAATTGAGCGAAAAGGGAATCAAGCGGGCTCGCTCGGTGGCTAATAATCTAAAAGTCTGTGCCGGACTCGTTGATGACTTTTTAGATATTGAACAAATGGAGACTGGTAAATTCGAGCTGCGAAAAGAAAGCTGCGAAGTGACCAAACTAATTGTCTCTGCCCTCGACCTTGTGGCCGATTTGGCCCAAGCGCGTGGTATTGAGATTATCGTTGAGGATATTCCTCCGCTCTCGGTCCCGGCTGATGAGAGACGCATTGTGCAAGTAATTCAAAACTTCATTTCTAATGCCATAAAGTATGGCGCAAAGAAAGAATCGATAGTCAAAATTGAGTCCCGCCTGGTACACGACTCTAATAATCCCCAAGTTGAAATTGCAGTGCTGGATAACGGTCCTGGCCTGCCGCCTGAAATTAAAGATCGCGTTTTTGATCGTTATGCCTCTCATACCCAGTCTTCGTCAGCTTCGGGCTCGGCAAAAGCCTCTTTGATTAACAGCAATGGTTTAGGTTTGGCAATTTGCAAAGAGATTATTCAGGCCCATGGTGGAACACTTGGCGGTGCCAATCGTGCTGCCGGTGGATGTAGATTCTGGTTTCGCTTGCCACTAGAATTGCATGAAGTAAAATTAGCGACAGTAAAGCAAACAGACTAGAGGAAGAGTAAAGCTTTGGCGAGAATCTTATTAGCAGAAGACGACACCCTGGCAGCACAACTGCTCAAAGACGTGCTTGAGGGCGAACGCCATACGGTTGACATGGTGCATGACGGAAACGATGCACTGTCTATGCTAGGTGCTTATAGCTTTGATATTTTAATTCTAGATATTACTATGCCGGGTCTTGATGGTCTTTCGGTCTTGAGAGAGTTTCGTCGCAATGGTGGCTTAAACCCGGTATTGATTCTCTCAGGGCGGGGCAAGAGCGAGGATAAGGCCCTTGGACTTGATCTTGGTGCCGATGACTATATGTCCAAGCCCTACGATGTTCGCGAGCTGTCTTCTCGCATCAGGGCGCTGCTGCGGCGTGATCCGCAATTAGCTTCAGAAATTATTCAGTGTGGCAATCTCAAGCTTGATAGCAAAGCTGGCAAACTGCATCGTGGGCTAGAAGAGATAAAACTTTTGCCGAAAGAGTATCTATTGCTTGAATTTTTGATGCGCCACCAGAACCAACTTTTCTCGGCCCAAGATTTATTGAATAAAGTCTGGCCCTCCGATTCTGATGCTACTGAAATTGGAGTGCGCACAACAGTCGCCCGCATTCGCAAAAAACTTGGAGAAGAAGAGAGCACACTGCTTCAATCTATTTATGGTTTGGGCTATCGTTTTGGTACTAAAGAGTAGCTGGTAGTTTTGCCTCAACAAAGCGTCCCAGCTTCTCCTCCCAGTGATAGCTTCTGATTTTAACAGCGTTTTGGGGCGACAATGTCTTGATCTCTTTCAAGTTGTCTAAATCTGCGGCGCTAGCCGAATCAAAAGGTGTGCTCACCATAATTTGTTGGCGCAAATCTTGAGCGGCTAGCGGTGGTTGCATCATTACCGCTAAGAATGCGGCTTTGCCTAGCATTGGTGCACCACAGAAATCTTGAGGAAGATTCAAGAGTAGAATTTTCTCTTGCTTTGTTTTTGCCGCTGTGCTCAACTCGCTTACTTGTGTCTCAAGTGTATGCATCATTTTTGCGGCTTCTTCAAAAGGCTTGAGATTGTTGAGCAAGACTACGCTCCAAACTGTGCCGAGAAAAATCGCTGCCAGTGCGTTGAGAACGCTCATGGCTTTGCTTTTAGCGTCGACCATGAAACCCATGGAGAGTATGGCGCATAGTGCCGTTGAAGAGAGAAAGAATAGCCTGAAGCCAACTAGATTAGGATAGATATGCCAAATTTGAAAAGTAAGAAGAACATTGACAATGCCCCAGAACACAAAAAATGCCAGTACTTTGGCAAAGACTTTATTGCGCAAGGCTGCGGTAGTAAGGTTGAGCACTGCCAGGGCGTAGCTTAGAAGCATTGCTTGAGTGTAAGGCTGTGGTAGGGGATAGTGCTCGTTGATTGGAATGAGAATCTTCATCAAAGTGCTGCTATCGGCAAAATTGAGAAACTGTTTGAGCATGGCCTTAAGGTGCATCTTGCCATAGCCGCCTACTTGGCCGTGCAGCACGATCGTTCTGAGAACAGCGAAAACACCTAGCGTGGCAATGTATGGTGCAACTAGTCTTAGGGCGGCCGTAAGTTTTTTTTGTATGCTGCGAGGCTCTGGGCTTGATTGATCGGCTGTTGGTCCGGTCAGCGAAAGCACCTCGGCGGCAAATAGCACCGCTGGTAGTGTTATGGCTGTTTCTTTTGAACCTAGAGCTAGCCAAAAGGAGATCAGCGACGCTGTAAGTAGTGAGCCCGAACCGGCCTTGCGGAAGAGCAGATATAGATAGAATGAAGCTAGATAAAAAGCCGTAGGAAGTGAGTCTACACGGCCAACTATTGTGGCCACTGAGTCTGGGTGACCCGGGTAAACCAGCATCAATCCGCCTGCTACGATGCCTGCTCCTAGGGCCGCCTTACTGGCGACAGCACGTTTGAGTAGCTCGTTAGTTATGGCGCCAGTAAGGAAGCAAGCGACTACATAGAAAAACAAGTTGGAAATATGCCAGCCTAGTACTTTTGTTTGCCAGAGAGCATAGTCGATAACAAATGAAGCACAAGTGGTCGGTCTATAGGCCATGATGCCGTCTTCTTCGCCGCTGGTCCAAGAGCCAAATAGCTTGCCTAATAGCGCTTCTGGATGGCCGTTGAAAGTTTTATAGGGATAGACTAAGTGACTAAATTCATCCAGTGTAAATCCGGCCTGACAAATGCGGCCATAAAGCAGCGTCACTAAGAGCGCGAGCCCAAGCAAAAGGCCTGCTGATGTAAACAGAGTTTGTTTGTTAAAGAGCGGTTTTGGTAGCCGATCGTCAGCCGTATTCATTTATTGATTCCGTGATTGCTTCCGTAGACAGCTTTAGCAATATCTTTGCTAAAGGCACCAGACATACCTTCGACAGTAGTATTTGTTAGTTCGACCACGCTCAGTTTCTCGTCTGGGTCAATAAACCAATGATGTCCATAGGCGCCGCCCCATTGTAGTGTACCGGCATTGTGCGGGCCTTTCTCTGGTTTGGCATTGAGTAGAACTGCTGAACCGTAAGTGAAGCCCCAGTCGCCGCCGGGTGAAATGCTTAGCTTGCCGATCTGGCTGTTGGTCATCAACTTATATGAATCGCTACTGAGCATATTTTTGTCTTGGGTGCGTATTGCTTCGAGCAATTTCAAGTAGTCTTCGGCCGTACCTGAAATCCCGGCACCGCCTGATGGATATGAGTCTAGGTTGAATAGACGGGCTGGAGCAAAACTGAAACAGCCGCCATCAAATGCCACCAGTTGCAGTGCTTGCATGCGCAAGGGCTCAAGGCTTGATTTGACAGAATCTAGAGTCTTTTCATTTTGCTGCTGACGAGCGGGATTGTCATAGTAGGCAGTCACCAGACGGCTGCGGTTGCCTTTGGCCAGGCTGAAGTCGGTAGCGGTCATGGCAAGTGGTGCTGTCACTTTGTTGCGGACAATCTCTGGCAGTGATTGGTTAGCCGCTTTTTCTAGCACAGCGCCTAATACATCAATTGAAAGTGAGTAACACCACTTACTACCCGGCTGACAAAGCAATGGCACTGAACTCAGCCTGCGCATATTTTCAGCCATGCTTAAGCCCGGTTGATCAAGGCCATCTGATACTTTTGCTTTGTGATAAGGGCCGTCTTTCTTTTCAGCAAAACCATAGCCGAGGCCCGATGTGTGACTGAGCAACTGTGAAATAAGAATGACTGGGCTGGTGCCATCGGCTAATTTTGGTTTGAAGTCAGGCAAGTACTTAGTGACCGGGTCATCTAGCTTGAGTTTGTTTTCTTCAATTAACTTCAGTGCTGCAGCTGAAACAATGGTTTTGGTCATTGAGGCCAGCTGGAAAATGCTGTCTTGCTTCATTGCTCTTTTGGTTTCGCGGTCGGCAAAACCAGCAGCTCTTTTGTAGACAACTCGACCGTCTTGGGCGACTACCACCACTGTGCCAACAATTTGTTTTTGCTCAATGGCTTTGTCGATTACTTTGTTAAGACGGGCAGCTAACTGATCATCTCGTGTCAGCCCTTGTTTCTCTTGATTAAGAGCTGACAACTGCTCGAGAGCAAGGGCTTGCCCGCAGGTGGAGGCGGGTACTGAGTAAAGGATCGCGGCTAGAGCCGCTATCAGAAGGCGTTTGGTTTGATTATTTGGCACGGTGATTTCCTGACAATCAACGAAGTTTAACACTCACAAATTCAAAGTTTGGTTCTTGATGGCGATGCCTGAAGTTTAGTGAGTTCAATCGCTTGCCTCTTGGCAATGGGCTGTAGCAGTGAAGAGTGACAATGGATGGTGGGCTGATTTTGGTGAGTTTGGTTAATCTCACTTAATTGAATGCAGAGGGATCGATATTGAATAAGTATGTTCTTGTGCCCATGGCTGGCTCATTGGAAGGTGGGCCGAAGCGTTGTCATGCGGCTGTTCTTGAGTAATTCAAGGGCGGCGCAAATACAGACAGAATCCTAAATATCAGGAGCTTCTTCACATTTTGTTGCTATCATTTACATAACTGAGGGACGCCAACTGGTGGGGGATACAGGGCTTTTATAGCTCATGAATCTGCGCCAACGAGCGTGCCGAATAGGCCAGTTGATAGTGGTCGCTAACTAAGGAGCTCATTATGGTGATGGCGGAAATTAAGAACAAAAATCAGGCTTATCTCGACATGGATGACAAATATGTCAATCCTGTTCTGTCGCGCTCTGCCCGCATTGTGGCTGAGAGAGCCAGTGGTTCATACATCTATGACATGAATGGCGATGCTTACCTCGACATGGGTACTGGCATTGCTGTTAACAGCGTTGGCCATTGCCATCCTAAGGTTGTTGCTGCTGCTAAAGCTCAGCTCGATCAATTGATGCACACTTCGGTTACAACTCACCATCAGCGCTACATTGAGCTTGCTAAAAAGTTGGTGGAGATTGCTCCTTCGAAAAAACTAGACTCAGTTTTCTTGACTAATTCAGGGGCCGAAGCCGTAGAAGGCGCTATCAAAATGGCCCGCTACGTCACTGGTCGCCCCGTTGTTATCAACTTCCGTGGTTCTTTCCATGGCCGTACAATTTTTACAACGGCACTGACTACTTCCAAGCTTTATTATCGTGAGAAATATGAGCCACTACCTGGTTCTATCTTCACCGTGCCGTTTCCATATCAGTTCCGCTCACACTTTAAAAACGATGCTGACAGATGTGTTGAAGAAACCTTCAAAGAAATCGAAGTGCTCTTCCACCAGTTTGTTCATCCTGATCAAGTGGCTTGCTTCATTGTTGAGCCAATTCAAGGTGAAGGCGGATACGTTGTGCCACCGAATGGCTTCTTGCCTCGCTTGCGCAAACTAGCTGACAAGCATGGCATCATGCTGATCATTGATGAAGTGCAATCTGGTTTTGCTAGAACTGGCAAAATGTTTGCCATCGAGCATGAAGGTGTTGAGCCCGACATCATGCTGATGGCCAAAGCCCTTGCTGGCGGTTTGCCGTTGGCTGGTTTCATCTCGAAGAGCGAACATTCGCACAAATGGCCCGCTGGCCGTCATGGATCCACCTTTGGTGGTAACCCAGTCTCTTGCGCTGCTGCACTAGCTACCATTCAAGTGATTGAAGAAGAGAAGCTCTGTGAGCGCGCTCATGAATTGGGCGAAAGAATGATGAAGCGCTTGCGTGACTTTGCGAAAGGCAAAGACTACATTGGCGAGATTCGCGGTCGCGGTTTGATGATTGGTATCGAATTCAATGATAAGAATGGCGAACCATCCAAAGAACACGCCGATAAAGTGGCCGAGCGTTGCTTCGAGCACAAAATGATTGTCCTCACTTGTGGTGTAGCCGGGCAAGTAATTCGCTTGATTCCACCACTGACTATGTCTGACGCTGAATGCGATAAGGCTCTGGAAATACTTGAAAAATGCATGAAGTTCTAGAACTTCAACAATTTAGGAGAAACAATCTAAATGAGTACCTCAACAATGCCTGAAGCATCAGCAAAGAAAGCTGAAAAACCACATACCTACGGCAATTACATCAACGGCCGTCAGGTTAAGGCTGAAACAGGCGAGACTTTTGCTTCTTACAATCCAGCAAAGACAGATGAAGTAATTGGTTATTTTGCAGCCTCTACACCCAAAGATGTGAAAGATGCTGTGGATGCTGCTGCCAAGGCTTTTCCAGCTTGGAAGCGCACACCAGCTCCTCACCGTGCTGAAATCTTGCTTAAAGCAGCTCACTTGCTAGAGAGCCGCAAAGAAGAGTTGGCCCAAACCATGACTCGCGAAATGGGTAAGGTCATTAAAGAAGCTCGGGGCGATGTGCAAGAAGCCATCGACATGGCTAAATATATGGCTGGCGAAGGCCGCAGATTGGTTGGTCAAACTGTTCCATCCGAACTACCACACAAATTCGCTATGTCTGTTAGACAGCCAATCGGTGTTGTTGGTTTGATCACTCCATGGAACTTCCCAGTTGCCATCCCAAGCTGGAAGACCCTTCCTGCCTTGGTTGCTGGTAACACTGTGGTAATCAAACCAGCTAGTGACACTCCACTTTGCGCTTTGATGTTTGTTGAAATTCTCAACGAAGCTGGTCTACCACCAGGTGTACTCAACTTGGTTACTGGCTCTGGTTCAAAAGTGGGCAATGCTCTGGTTGAAGATTCAAGAGTGCATGCCATTTCACTAACTGGCTCAACTGAAGTCGGCAAGAAAGTTGCTGGCCGTTGCGGCGAATTGATGAAGAAAATCTCTTGCGAGCTAGGTGGCAAGAACGCCATCTGCGTTATGGAAGATGCTGATATTGATCTCGCTTTAGAAGGCGCTCTCTGGGGAGCCTTTGGTACAGCTGGTCAACGTTGTACCGCTGCTAGCCGTGTCATCGTTCACAAAGCCCGCTACGAAGAATTCTGCACCAAGTTCAAGAAAGCTACCGAAGCTTTGAAATTGGGTTATGGCCTTGATGAATCAGTTCAAGTCGGTCCGGTTGTTAACCAAGGTCAACTCGATACAGTAAAAATGTATGTTGAGATTGGCAAAAAAGAAGGTGCCAAACTTCTTTGTGGTGGCAACGCCCTGACTGAAGGTGTCTTTGCTAAAGGCTTCTTCCACGAGCCAACCGTATTCTGTGATGTAAAAGCCAGCATGCGTATTGCTCAAGAAGAAATCTTCGGACCAGTAACCTGCATTATTCCAGTTGAGAACTTTGAAGAAGCTCTCGAAGTAGCAAACGGAACTGATTTCGGTCTATCACTCTCTATGTACACCAAAGACGTTAACCGCGCCTTCATGGCCATGGAAGATCTTGAATCAGGCATTGTTTATATCAACGCTCCTACCATTGGCGCTGAAATTCAGTTGCCTTTCGGTGGTGTTAAACAAACTGGCAATGGCCACAGAGAAGCTGGTACCGCCTGCATCGACTTCTTCACCGAATGGAAATCTATATATGTAGATTATTCCGGTCGCTTGCAGAAAGCCCAAATCGATACAGACGAACTCGTTGCGAAAGCTGAATAATAGAAATTCGATTGGAGATAAGAAATGGATTTTGATTTCACACCCGAACAAATTGCAATGCGCAAACACATGCGTGAGTTTGCTGAGCGCGAGATTGCTCCTAAAGCTCAAGCTAACGACCGCGCTTGCAAATTCGATTGGGATATTGCTAAGAAGATCTTTGCTGAAGGCTTCCTTGGTTGCCCAGTTCCAGAAAAGTACGGCGGCCTTGGCATGGACTATGTTGCCTATGGCTTGATGACTGAAGAAGTTAACCGTGTTTGTTCTTCCACTAGAACTTTGTTCTCAGTGCAAACTTCATTGGTTGCTTTGACAATCTTCAAATGGGGCACTGAAGAGCAGAAGAAATTCTACTTGCCTAAGCTTTGCTCCGGAGACTTCTTGGGTTGTTATGGTTTGACTGAGCCAGAAGCTGGTTCAGATGCTGCCAATCAGCAAACTCGCGCTGTCAAAGATGGCAACGATTACATTCTTTCTGGTTCCAAAACCTGGATTTCTTGCGGCACCATCGCTACCCACGCTTTGATTTTCGCTACTGTTGATCCAGCTCTAGGCCATAAAGGGATCACTTGCTTTGTGGTTGATACCAAATCAAAAGGCTTCACCGCTCAAGCAATGCACGGTAAGCTCGGCTTGAGAGCATCTGATACAGCTAGCCTCTTCCTCGATGAAGTAAGAGTGCCAGCTGAGAATATGCTCGGTAAAGTTGGCGAAGGCTTCAAGATCGCTATGTCAGCTCTCGACAATGGCCGTTTCTCAGTAGCCGCTGGTGCAGTTGGCCTGGTTCAAGGTTGTATCGATGCTTCTGTCAAATACGCCATGGAACGCAGAACTTTCGGCAAGCCAATCGGCGAGCACCAACAAGTGCAAGCTATGATTGCCGACATGGTTGCTGACTGCGAAGCTGGCCGCTTGCTCTACTTGCGTGCTGCTCACTTGAAGAACAAAGGCGTGCGTAACAGCCGTGAAACTTCAATTGCTAAGCTCTTCTGTGGCGAAGCTGCTAACAAGCATGCTCACAATGCTGTGCAAATCTTCGGTGGCTACGGCTTCTCTGATGAATATCCTGTTGAGCGTTACTTCCGTGATGCCAAAGTATTGAACATCTACGAAGGTACTCGCGAAATTCAGCGCATAATCATCGGCCAAGATGCTCTCGGTATTCGTCTTGCTAACGGCAAGCCTGCTGAGAATCTAACTGCTATGGCTGCTGTTTAGAATCTGCTAGATCAATAGAACTGAAGAGGAGGGGCTTAGGCTCCTCCTCTTCGCAAAAATTTTGCTTCTTTACTCCCTCAGCTCCGATGTGCAACCAGGAAATATTTATATGTTCAGTCGCTCTGTCTACTCTGCTAATAATTCTAGGAATGGTTTCAAGGGAAGTAATTTTCTTGCGGCTCTTTTCTTGTTGCCTGTTGCTTTTATAGTGACAGTCTCTGCCCAAGCTCAGGGTCCAGCCGAGCACCAGACAGCTGTCGTTGGCCAGGGGCACACTAATGCTCTAGTGGGCTCGCTCACTAGCTTTGACACTGATGGTGACAATGCCCTGAATATCGGTGACTATGCCCGTGCCCAAATGGTATTTAGCGAGCGTATCAAGAATTTGGGTAAAGACAAGAAGGGCTCTTTTGCTGAAGTTGGTCTCAGGGCTGGATTGTTTGAAGCTTTGCTTTGGCAGAGCAATATGGCTGCTGCCGCGCCTGAACTAAAGCGCATACACAAAGTGCTAGATCCACTAACAGCTAGTTCAACTGAGCATGACAAAGAGCAGGTCAATTTGCTCACGGCGCGAGTACTTGATGCTCAGTCATGGCTGGAAGAAGGCCAGGGACAGCGCGAGCAGGCCATCGAGACTTTGAAGCGTGCTATTGCTTTGCTTAAGATTGATGGGGTGCATAGCCACGAGACCTGGCGATTGGTCACCTGCATGGGCCATTTAGCTAGTCTCTATGCCGGTATGGGTGGCTATAACCAGGCTTCGCAATTGTTGCAGGATGCACTTACTTACGCTAAAAATTCTCCTAGTATTGCTCCACTCAATATCGCTGACATTGAAGAACAGCTCGGCTCAATGCTATTCAAGCAAGGCCTTGCGGCGGAGGCTAATCAACACTTTGCTATTGCCTTAGCTATGGACAATGCCACTGGTGCTGTCCAGCGCCGGTATTCGCCAAAGCCATATTGGCTCTGCCCTACTTATACTTATACAGAGGGCTCTCCCTGGTCCAGTCGCAGCTTTCAAGACGGCTTGCAGCGCAAGCGCATTACTCTAGACGCTGTGGCGGTGGAAGCCGTGGCTGTTCGTGATAATTCAGCCCAGGGTAAAGGCAAGGTCGTAAAAGTAGCTTTGACCGTGCTTAATCGCAGCCGTGGTCCACTCGAATTCATGGGTAAGAAACCTGAGTTTATCGCTATGACACCAAAAGCGGTGATGGCAACCATGATTGAACCTCTTAAGTTGGCTGACAGCGTGGAGAAGAAAGCTCAGAGTAAGGCTAAATGGGTGCGCTTTTGGGGGCAAGATGCCACTCAAACCCTCACTAGCACATATATCAATCCGCCTGCCTATGGTTATGGTTTTGGCGGCTTCTATCCGCCAGTGATGAGTTATGGTGGCACCATTCCAACGGTTATGCGCAATGGCAATATGACCACTATGATGACACAGGTACCTGATTATGCCGCGCAGCAAAGGGCTATGGAAAAGGCTCGGGCCATAGAGGATGACGCAAAGGCCTATGCTGAGCAAATTCGTTCACAAAGTCTTGGGCCTTGCGATATCAACCCGGGAGCAACCATCAGCGGTGCAATTTTCTTTCAGCTTGACGATGCTAATAAGGCTGGGGCATGCATCGTGAGAATTCCTGTTGGTGATGCTACCTTTGAATTTAACTTTGATAAGCTCGCTGGAAACTAGCATTAATCGGCAACTAGGAGCTAAGCAATGAAAACCATAAAGCCTGTTAGTGTAGACAAATTTCCTGGAATGATTTGTCGGGGCTATGCATTTGATGCGCCATTGAATTATGCCGATCCCGCGGGAGCAACAATTTCTATTTTCGCCCGAGAAGTTGTTGCCCTTGAGAATTTAGGCAAAAGCGACTTACCCTGGCTCTTTTTCTTGCAAGGCGGTCCGGGCTTTCAGGCACCTAGGCCTGAGAGTCTATCCGGCTGGTTGAAGCGAGCGGCAAAAGAATATCGCGTATTGTTAGTTGATCAGCGCGGCACCGGCTTGAGTACAGCCGTAACTGAACAGCTACCTTCGCTCTATCCGACAGCGCAGTTGCAATTTAAATACTTACAGCACTTTCGCGCTGACAATATTGTTCGCGATTGCGAATTGATTCGCAAGTCGCTTTGTCACGGCAAGAAGGTGACATTGCTTGGCCAGAGTTTTGGCGGCTTTTGTAGTACTACATATTTGTCTATGGCTCCTGAAGGTTTAAGTGGTGCCATTTTAACTGGTGGCTTGCCCCCTCTGGTTGATGATGCCGATGAAGTTTACAGGCAGACCTATCGTGAATTGATAAAGAAGAACCAGCTATTCTATAAGCGCTATCCTGAAGATGTTGAGAAGGTGGCACGAATTGTTGAACACTTGCAGAAAAATGCAGTGTTCCTGCCTACCGGTGAGCCGCTCACTGTCGAGCGCTTCTTGCAGCTTGGCCTTAATTTTGGTTTTAATTCAAGTGGTGGCAGCATGAATACTGTTCACTATTTGCTTGAGAGCGCTTTTGATTCATCTAAGGATTCCATGCTCAGCTATTCTTTTTTGCGTGATGTGGAGAGTCAACTGCACTTTAATACCAACCCGATTTATGCTCTTCTCCATGAAGCCATTTATTGCCAAGGACGTGCCTCTAACTGGTCGGCAGCTCGCCTGGTTAGTGAATTTAGCGAGTTCAGAAAAGACTCGATGCCAATATTCTTTAGTGGCGAAATGATTTATCCCTGGATGTTTGAGGAGTACACCTGTCTGAAGCCATTTAAGGAAGTGGCAGAGCTGTTGGCCTCCTACTCGCATTGGCCGTCCCTCTATGATAGCGATCGTCTCAAGAACAACGATGTTCCTTGTGTCGGTACTATTTATTGCAATGACATGTATGTTGCTCGGCAGTTGGCGGAGCAAACAGCTTCTGCAATTCGCGGCATGAAGGTATGGATCACCAACGAATATGAACATGACGGCCTGCGCCAGGATGGCGAAGTTTTGCTCGACCGTTTATTGCAGATGCTCAAAGATTGATTAGTCTTCACTACTGCCGAAGAATTTGTTGAAGACAATACTAATACGTGATTTCTTGGCTTTGTTACAGCCCAGAGTGCTACTCCTGAGCAGATCTGCGTGTAGTTCGTGGGCGCTTTGGTAGCGGTCTTGAGGCGCTTTGGCCATGGCTTTGTTGATGATGCGCTCAAACTGAACAATTTGTTGTTGATTGATTTTTTCTGAAGGGCCTATGGCGGCTGGCTGCTCGGTTACCTTTTTTGTCATTACTGCCAAGATTGAATCGCCATTGAATGGCGCTTGGCCTGTCAACATTTCGTACATGATGCAGCCTAGAGAATAAATATCAGACCGCTCATCTATGGCTTCACCAAGACATTGTTCTGGGCTCATGTACAAAGGCGTGCCAAGCATGTCGCCAGTGTTGGTCAGTTTTAAGTGACCGCGGTTGCCTGGCAATTGGGCTATGCCGAAGTCGATGAGCTTGACTTGCTCTATCGCTGGCGCTTGCATAACAATGATGTTGTCTGGTTTAAGATCTCGATGAATTATTCCCTTGCGGTGTGCCAGTTCAAGTGCTTCTAGTATCTGCGAGCAGACGGCAACGAAGGCGTGAAATGATAAGGCTCCATTTTTTGCTAAATGCTGGCGCAGGGTGAGGCCCTCTAGTCTCTCCATAACAATAAAAGCGGAACCTTCGTTTTGCAGCACAACGTCTCTGATTTCGACTATGGCTGGATGCTTTATCACTAAGAGTGCTCTAGCCTCGCGAATGAAGCGTTCTAGTGCCAGATTTTGGTCAGTGCTTTGGGGGACGAAGTGCTTGATCACAACAGGGCATTTGTAAGTTGTGTCGTGGGCTAGATAAAGGGTTGTTGTGCTTTCTAATCCGACTTTGCTAGAAGCTGTGCTTTGACTGATCATTGACTCGATGATGTATCTGCCATCAAATATGGTGCCTAGCAGATTTCTAGTATCTTCAGTATTCAAAACATTTCGGCCTCTGGTATCTAAGTATTTCTTTGCCGCTATTCTTTCTTGTTCTTCTGGCCCAGGCCAAAGAGATTGAGCCAGTTTCGGTCTTTGTTCTGAAGAGAGTCTGCCTTACTTTTACTAACCGAAGAAGCAGGCAAATTAGGCTTCTTACCGTCCTGAATTGCAATTAACACTGCTTTCATATCGTCGGCTGAAGCAAAGCGATTTTCTGGCTTCTTCTCTAGGGCACATAAAACCACGGCATCAAGTGCTTCTGGAATGTCGATGTCTCTGAAACGCTCGCGCAGGCTTTGCGGCTTTTGGCTTACCTGCTTGAAGCCTAAACGCACAGGGTTTGACGAATTGAAGGGCAACTTGCCTGACAGAGCTTCGTACATCAAGCAACCTAGAGAGTAAATATCTGATCGACTATCAAGTCGTTCGCCCAGGCACTGTTCTGGGCTCATATAAGCTGGGCTGCCGAATTCTTCTCCTTCTGCTGTCATATAGCGGGTTTCGCGCCCCGGATTAGGCAGCACTTTGGCAATGCCAAAGTCAGATACTTTGACGAAGTCTCCGCCGCCCTTGGCCTTAAGCAGGTAAATATTGGCGGGCTTGAGATCGCGATGAATGAGATTGTGCTGATGGGCGTGGCTGAGGGCATCGCAGATTTGTATGGCTATGTCGATCAGGCGATCTACTTCCAGAAATCCTTCGCTGCTAATTATTTCTTCTAAGGTGGGTCCGGCAAGAAAGTCCATAACCAGGTATGGATATTGCTTTTCGGAGAGTCCAAATTCGTATACTGAACAAAGGTTGGGATGATTTAGCTGCTTTGCTTTATTGGCCTCTTGTTCAAGGCGTTTCAGAGTTCTTTTGTTTTCAAAAGGCGAGCGTCTGAAAATTTTCATGGCCAGCAAGGCGTCAACTTTGCCTGAGCGCGCTTGATAGACATAACTAAGGGTACCTTTGCCAATACGGTCTAAAAATTGATAGCCGCATTCGGTCAAATCGTGCAATCTAACATTGGGGTCGAACCGCCTTTCTGGCGCACTTTCACCTGGTACTTCTTCTTGTACTTTCTCTTGTACTTTCTCTTGTACTTCAGGAAATTTGGGGCTAGCTGCCTTTAAGCCGGAACAGTTGCAGAAACCAGGGCGACCAGCGCTTAACGATGAAATCGTAGATTGGGTCGGGAAAATCGGTCTGCTACAGGTCTCACAGACTTCTCTTAGTATTATTCGCTGCTCTTTGTCTGCGCTCACACCACTTCTCGCCAAATCTTAGAGCATTATGCCACCTCTGTTAGCAGGTTTATCAAACAGGCTCGCGCTTTACTCTCTCTTCCAATAATCTTACTGGCAGATAAATTATGGCTGCGGTGGCCCAGGCATTGAGGCAGCCAATGCCGAGGTGTAAGTGTTCCAGGCTTGGTATCAGCCCGGCTGTGACAATGCCAACACTGCAGCCGATGGCAAAAGCTAGCATGGCAGGAAGGCGTAGTGCTGGCAATTGGTGCATTTCTTGAATGTGGTCGAAAATTCGGCTGTGTTTGTCACTGATTAGTTTTGCAATTGACCATTCGCAAAGCAAAATTGTTGTTCCAGTCGGAATGAGTATGCCATTTAGGGTTGAGATTACTTCAATGCTTTTGGCCATGCCACTGAATGAAAGCCAGTAAGCAACCAGGGCGCAGATGAATGCGTAGCCGAAGACAACATGCTTTTTCTTCACTTTGAATAAGTTTTCAAAAGCTTCGACCACGGCGTACAAATTAGAATCGGCTGCGGCAAAATATTGAGCGCCAATGACAATCAGGGCCAGCAAAGCTACTCCACCAAAACTAATCCATATACCG
>CAJXZK010000100.1 GCA_913063055.1 uncultured bacterium | reverse complement strand
AATGATACGGCGACCACCGAGATCTACACCTCTCTATTCGTCGGCAGCGTCAGATGTGTATAAGAGACAGCCCTACAACTGGTCAGGTTGTCGGTAGAGCTACCGGTTATCCTGCTGGTGCCTATGGCAACAGCGCCTACGGTGGTTATGGTACCGGCCTTGGTGGCCTTCCTGCTGGTGCTGGCTTTGGTTATCCGGCTGGGATGGGTATGGGATTGGGAGTGCCTGTCGGTGTTCCCATGGGGGGATATAGCTCATTCAACAATGGCTTTAGCCCTTATGGCTATCCTGCTGGTGGATATGGCTTGGGTGGTAGTGGTATTAGATTCGGTGGCAGCGGTTTTGGTGTCAGGTTCTAAAGGAATAAATATTTGCTGCTCCTGATTGGCGGAACTGGCTTTCTCGGCGGACCGGTCGTCGAGTTAATGATGGCTCGGCAGCTTCCTATTCGCTTGTTGACGCGCGGGGCTGGCGATTGGAAGTCATCTAATCTTTCTCAGTATCGCAAGCGTGGTATCGAGGTTGTGGTCGGCTCTCTCGAAAACGATGAAGTGTTGCTGCGTGCTGTCGATGGCGTTGATGCCATTATCAATATTTCTGGTAGCTTCAGATTGAATAGCGACGGCTCAAGAGCTAGCTCTTATGATTATCTCAATGTCGAGTTGGTAGAGAAGCTCACAGCCTTAGCCGAACAGAATGGCATTCAGCGTTTTGTGCAGGTGAGCTGCCTGGGTGCGCGCGAAGAGTCAGGTAGCGAGTATTTAAGCAGTAAGTTTACTGGCGATGAAATTGTTCGCAATTCTAAACTTTACTGGACCATTCTGCGGCCCTCATATATGTTCGGCTCCCGCTTCCCTTATGTTGAAATGATCAAGCCCCTGGTGACTTTTAAACCTTGTTTGCCAGTTGTTGGTAGTGGCCTAAACATCTTGATGCCGGTGCATGTTGATGAAGTTGCGCGCTGTGTTGTTGACTGCATTTATATGAAAGAGTCGACCGGGCGAGTTTTGGAAATTGCTGGTCCGAAAGAGTATTCGTTGATAGAGATGCTTGAGACAATTCGCTTTGAGTTTGGTCTTTCAGGTACGACCATGACTATTCCGAGTCAGCTTTCTGGGAAAGCTTTTGAAATGGCCACTAAGGTCTTGCCAAAGAACACAATTACTCTTGAATTGGCGCAAATTCTAATTACAGATTCTCATAGTAGTTCTAAAGAGGCACACGACCTTTTTGGTTTAGAAGGAAAGTGTTTGGAAGATTTTCTACCTGACATCGTCGAAAGTTTGAAGAAACGCTAGAGAAATGCCCTAGCTTAGACGCTTACTTGGGAGACTCGGCCCTAAATGTGATAACGTTTTTGCAGTAAGGCTGTAGATGGAAGTCAGAGGAAAAGGTCATGATTAGACTGAGCAAACCTGTTCAGATTCTTGAGTGGGGAATTGGCACAAATACCACTAATCAGCGCTGGGAAGAGATTGCTAAAGGCCGTCTATCCGGCAAACCTAAAACTGTGGCTGGCTTAACTAGTCTGGTGATTGAAGTAGAAGGCTCGCTCAATCGCAAAAATGAGAATAATGAGTACGTTAAGGTGATGCAGCAGGGCGAAGGCATGACTCCTCACTCGACGGCCTGGGGCGAGGTTGCCATGGGAACCATCAAAAGTGTCGATAACCAGAGCGGCAAGACCATGGTTACTGTTGAAGTAACTGCTGCTACCAAGTACAGCAAATAGCAAATTTACTTTAGAGTTAGCTTTCAGGCTCGAGCAGTGCCGAGTTTGAGGCCTGTTGGTTCGAATTGAGCGATTGCGCGTCTTTTTCTACCACTTGTTTGAAATTGCTGACGATTTCTTTCTGCGTCATCTTCAGGGCTAAGCTTGCTATTGGCCTCGGAATGGCTGGGCCTGGGTCTACCTCTAAAGTGTAGATTACCTGACAGTGCCGACCCGAATTGACTGATTTTAGCTGCCACTCGCCTTCAACAGCTTTGAAGGTGCCGTCTATCATTTTCCAGCGTAAGCGGTCTGGCTTGTTTTGCAGGTCGTTAATTGTGTGCTGACATTGTTCGTTGACAAACAATTGGGGCTTGAGATAACTCTCGATGTAAACCAGCTGTCCTTCCCTTTTAAGTACTTGGCAAGACTTTACTTTGGGGAAGATGCGCGGATAGCGGCCAAAATCAGTTAAGGCATTCCAGACATATTCTTTGGGTGCTTTTATGGTTGTTTCGACTGTGGCTTTTGCCAGTTTTGTTTTGGAGTCTTTCGAGGCGCTTTGTTTGGCCCAGCTTTCTCTAATCTGGTTGCCAATGGTCGCGCCACTAAAGGGCTCAGTTGCCAACGCTGGTGGCAGGCTGACAATTAAGGTAGACAATATTGCCGCGCTTAAATAAGTGATTCTAGAAAATGTGAAGTGCGAAAAATTTGTCATCTTTGTCTCAGTTTGTTTATCGATACCAGAGTGCAAAGGCTGTTGGCTGCCAGTTTAATCCTACTTTGCCATTCAGTATCGACTTCGATTTTTCGCCCTGCGGAAGGTAGTGTGTTATTTTCCCTGTGGGATCAATTATGGCAGATGGTCCGGTGTTGGCGGCAAAGATAAAATATCGACGATTCTCGATTGCCCTGAGTACTGCAAAGGCCAGCATTTGCTGACCACAGTCAGATTTGTGAAACCAGGCCAGGTCCGAAATATTAACTAGTAATTGGCCACCGGCCCGGCAGCTTGCAGCCGTGACTTCGGGCGATATCGATTCAAAACAGATTAGTGGGGCAATTTTGCCTCTAGATAAGTCTAGTAAAACCGGTTCTTTTCCAGCGGCAAAGCCACCTCCAGCCGGTGTATTTGTCCAGCGTTTTACCCATTCTGGTAAATAGTTGACGAGCAGAGGTGTGTATTCTCCAATCGGTACAAGAAAACGCTTGTGATAGACTTCTGGTAAGGCTATGCCACTACTGGCGATGCCATAGGCGGCATTGTATGGTCGATTTGCTTCACTGCGATCCATAGAGCCGACAACAATATCGAGATGCTTTTCAGTAGCCTTGCTTTTGAGCCAGCTGATTACGCCAGGCTGTTCTCGCAAATAAGTTGGCAATGCTCCTTCAGGTAAGATAACTAAAGAATCGTGGCTGTTGGTTAGTAACTTGTCGTAGTTATCTACTAAATCTTCGATGGTATAGCGACGCTCGGTTTTTTGCATGTCGATGTTAATGCCGCCTTGCACCAGGGTCGTATCGACCGTAGCATTCGTCTTGACCTGCCCTTCTTGCTGGTAGCCAAGGCAATAGACTGCCACCAGCACTAGTGCCATGCCCAGGCAGTGATAAAAAGCTGTTTCTTTGTTCTCTGCTGCGAGGCGCTTGAATTGCTTGGTGCCACCACCAAAAAAAGTAGCAATGAAAGAGGCAATAGTGACGTTGGTGGCAATAATCAGGGCGCAGATTCCGATGCCACCAATCACTGAGGCTGACTGAAGGGCGGCAGGTTGCTTATATTGAGTGTATTCCAGCATTGTCCAGGGCACGCCCATGAGGTCGGGCATATTGCCAAGTCGGTTAACGATAAGAACCCAGGCGATAGGCAGTACCACCAAGGCAGGAATTAACCAAACTTTTTTAGGACCACGCTTGGCTGTGAAAGAGCCGGAAAGCGGTAGGCGGCTAACCAGGGCCGCAAACAAAATAAAGGCGAGAGCCTGGTGTATCGACACGCTTAGCCAGGCAAGGATGGCTAAAAGATGGCCAAAGATACCGCTAAAGCCAAGCCAGTCAAGGGGAGCCAGGTTGAGGTACCAGTGCAAGTAAACAAGGTTGTAGGCCAGGCCAAAAGCGCCCGCTAACATAATTTGTTTGAAGTAAGAATTATTGGCATAGATGAGCAGAAAAAGTGGAGCAAAGCCAAACCAGGCAAGGTACCACTGCTCCAAACCAGGTGCGGCTAAACCCGCTATCGCACCACAGGCCAGGGCAATTAGCCACTGTCTGGGGCTGAAGTTGAATTGCGGCAAAGCTAATTGAGGCAGCCTAGACTTGGCCACAGGCTGCTTGGCCTGTGCTGCCGCTTTGGTTTTTTTCTGCTTTGCTTTGGGCTTAGCGTTGGTATTTTTCGTCGCCGTGATTTTATCCTCAGTCATCCAAAAAAAGGATGGAGTCAAATAATTTGCACTCCACCCTTTCTTTATATCAGCCTGCTTCTAGATCAAGAGCGAATGACTAGCTGTCTTTCTTATCTTTCTCTTTTGGCTCTTTGGTTGGCACTACGCCTGAAGCGATTTGAGCTTTCACGCGTACTTCAATTTCTTTGAGCATTTCAGGATGGGCTTCGAGGAAGGTCTTGGCCTGTTCGCGACCTTGGCCAATTCTCTCTTCTTTGTAGCTGAACCATGTTCCTGATTTCTTGACGATATCGTGTTCTGCAGCTACATCGAGCAAGCAACCAGCAGTATTGATGCCTTTTCCGTAGATGATGTCGAATTCAGCGATGCGGAAAGGAGGAGCGCACTTGTTTTTGACGACTTTGACCTTGACGCGGTTGCCAATTTCAACGCCATCTTTTTTCAGGGTCTCGATCTTTCTAATATCTAGTCTGATTGAGGCATAGAATTTGAGCGCGTTTCCACCGGTGGTTGTTTCTGGGTTGCCATACATCACGCCAATTTTTTGACGAAGTTGGTTGATGAAGATAATTGATGTGTGGGTTTTAGAGACGATAGCGGTGAGCTTACGTAGTGCTTGGCTCATCAGTCGGGCTTGCAAACCTGGCAAGCTGTCACCCATTTCGCCTTCAATTTCAGCCTTTGGTACAAGAGCTGCCACTGAGTCAACGATGATCAAGTCAACAGCACCGGAGCGCACAAGCTGTTCTGTAATTTCGAGGGCTTGTTCACCAGTATCTGGTTGCGAGATTAAAAGCTCATCTACGTTTACGCCCAGGGCGCGAGCGTAGTCTGGGTCCATGGCGTGCTCAGCGTCAACGATGGCGGCAATACCGCCAAGTTTTTGCACTTCAGCAGCTACGTGCTGGGCCAGAGTGGTTTTACCAGAAGATTCTGGACCATATATTTCAATGATTCTGCCTCTTGGTAGACCGCCGACCCCTAGGGCTACGTCTAAGGTGATGGCGCCGGTTGGCACGGCTTCAATTTGGTTGTTGCGCGAATCGCCCAATTTCATGATTGAGCCGTCGCCATATTGCTTCTTGATTGAATCAAGGGCTGCACCTAGAGCTTTGAGGCGCTCTGCTGATGGCGCATGGCTCTTGCTTTTGTCTTCAGTGCCTGAAGTGTCTTTGACACGGGCTACTTTTTCGATGGGGGCCTTTTCCTGTTTATCCACGGCTTTCTCTTTGGTCACTATCGCCATATTAAATCTCCTCGACTCTATAAACTAAAAATAGATAAAAAAGCAAAGCTGACAACCGCGGGCAACAGAACAGCAGAGCGATTAACTTGGAAAAACAAGGTTGTACAGACCAAAATCTGTTCAAGCGAAAACCTTGTCTACACCTGGCAAATTATAGCGGTTTTGCTTGCTCTTTCAGATAAAAAGTAAGCACAACCCGCATGCTGTCTAGTGTATATGCGATCGGGTGTTTGTGCGGTATGCGGACGATGTGTTTCCGGTTCTTCTTAGCCCCTTCCCGTTAATCAAGTTAGAAAAGAGGGGGTGGGGGTATAAAAAGGTTGTTACCCAACAATATTTTTTTCGATGGGTAATACAGATAACGTTTATTTCCCCGGCTTAGTTCAATTTGAGCCGAGAAATATTTGTATTTCTTTTGGCGCCCCATGGGTGCACCGTTTCGAGCTTTGTGGCTGTTTACTATTCCGGGTTCATCCAAGGGGGGTCTTCATGAAAAGTGCTCAAAGGCTGTTCAGCTTAAGGCACAGCGAGATCTTCGAGGCTTTTAACCCGGTGGAGTTGGGCCGATTGCTGGGCATTCTAGAAGAGCTTGAGCTGCCCAAACACCATACTATTTTTTCACCTGGGGGCCCTTGCGACGCCATCTACTTTATAGAGAAAGGGCGAGTGCGGGTGACCAGGCTTTCGACTGAAGGCAAAACTGTGATTCTTGCCCTGCTCGGACCCGGCGACATGATTGGTGAAGCCGCCTGGGAAAACGCAGAGCACGACAGCTATGCTGAAACTCTTGAAGACTCAAGAATTTATCAAATCAGCCGCGAGTCCTTCCTTAGTTTTGTGCGCGAGAATCCTGAATTTGGTTTGCGCTTTATTGGCATCATTGGTGACCGTCTCAAGCAGGCTAATGCTCGCATTGAAGATCTAGTCTTCCGCCAGGTTCCCAGTCGCGTAGCGCGCTTGCTGCTTACGCTTGCTGACACCCACGGCAAAGTTACGCCCCATGGCGTGCGCGTAGAATTTCCCCTTACCCATCAAGAAATTGCTGACATGGTTGGCTCGTCCAGAGTGACTGTTACTCAAATTCTCAATCGCTTCAAAGATAGTCATTGGATTGATATCGAATCAAAGCGCGTCACTATTCACAATATGAACGCACTAGAAGAGATGGTGCGGGCGAACTAGTCTCTATCTTCAGGCGATGGAAGAGTCTCTGCTGCCTTTCTTCTATTGATGTTTTGAAGCCATTGCTTCTCGTGCAAAACGGTAGGTGCGACAGCACCGACAGGTCGTGCGGCTTTCATCACTACCTTTCACCAAGATAATTTGACTCGGGCTCTTTCGCGCTTAGACTGGAGATTCGTGGTGGATAAAGTGCGGGCTCAATATGCAAAAACCAAAATTGACAGAGGAACAAATAGCCCACGCTGCAGCAACTGGTGAAGCCGATGAATATCTCGCTGCGCACAGCGAGATCACGCCAGTTTATGCACCCGGCCGAAAGAAGCCACGATACGACGTAATTCTCGATGCTGAAGCAGCGGATGAATTGTTTCAGCAGTACAACGATGGCAAAGGAAGTCTGCAAACCGCTTCGGTGCAAGAGATTAAGCGTATGTAGACGAAATTGCCAATCAACTAGAGCGGAGAGAGAGCCCATGGATAGGGTTCTTAATTCGTTCAACCATAATCATTTCAATTCTCATCGTTTTCATCGTTGTCGTCTCGCTGATTGCCGTTTATGCACCGAAATAGATCAGTGATGTTGATGAAGACTTGTTGTCAGTTAGGCAATTACAACTGGTGCTCTCGGGCTCAAGGAGGCTGGAGGGCGCCGCTTGCCAAGCGAAGCTCGGTTTGATCATCAGCCAAGGGTGCTAGAATTAGAGCCACGTGCCCGTAGCTCAGCTGGATAGAGCGTCGGTCTCCGAAGCCGAAGGCCTTGAGTTCGAATCTCAACGGGCACAATTTTTGGTCGACAAATAAATAGAAGAGCAGATATGCCAGAAAGAAGCATAGAGCTAATCACCGGGCCATATCGCTCAGGCAAGTCTATCTGGTTGCTTGAGCAGGTGGCTGAGCACTGCCGTCAGAGTTTGCTTAGCGGAAAGCAGGCAATCATCACTGTGCCTTCTCATCGCTACAAGCGTCTGGTGGAAGAACGGTTAGTAGAGTTAGTGGTTGCCCAGCCAACTAGCAAGACGGCCGGTTTGGTTGGCCTTAAGATTCTGCCATTTTATGATTTGTGCCATCAAGTCTTGCGCCAGGCTGGTTGCGGTTTTCGTTTGATTCCCGATAGTATTCGCCCGGCTATTTTAGTAAAAGCCATTGAGAAAGTGAAAGTCGCTGGCCGTCTCAGCGGACTCAGCTCTATTGCTGATTTTGCTGGCACCCATGCCCATATGCTTGAGCTCATAGATGAGTTGGAGCGAGCCGGTTTCTCGCCCTCTGAAGTAATTAGTCAGTTGTCAAAGATGGCTGCTAGTGACGCTCGCTATATGGAACTGGGGCGAGTTTACGAGGCCTATTGGCAAGAGCTAGAAAGTCTCAATGTTTTCGATGAGCGTAAGCTGGCCTATAAGACACGCGAGATTTTAAATAATCTTGACCCTGATGTATTGTCAATTGGGCTCCTGGCTGTGGACGGCTTTGACCGCTTCAATCGGCTGCAGTTGCAAGTTCTCAGTTCTATCGCTAAACAGTCACAGGGCACCATCATTGCTTTTGACTATGTGGCGCCGCAGTCTTCTACTTCTGATTTTCAGTTAGAGTCTCAGGGGCAAAATTATTCTTGGCAAAATTATTCTTGGAAGGATAAATCACTGCGCGAGTTGAAAGAAGCCTTTGCGCCGCTTCTCAAAGAAACTGTTCGTCAGGCTTCTCCATCAGCTGCGGCGACTGGCTCACTGCAAAAGATCAATTTTAGAGCGCTAGACCGCTTGATGGAAATGGAAGAAGTCGCTCGCGAAGCAAAGAAATGCTTGCTTAAAGGCTACTCCGCCGATCAAATTGTTGTGGTGGCACGTTCGGTGAAACCATATATGACGGCAATTCGTGCTGCTTTTGAAAGAGCACAAATTGATTATTTTCTCGATGAGCCCCTTGAGCTTGGCAGTTTGCCCTTAGTCAAATATTTGCGTCGCTTATTGCATCTCCCCGTTTCTGATTTTGCCAGACAAGATGTGGTGCGCACGCTTTCTAGCCCCTTTTTTAATAGGGCCTATCTTGATTTAGATAGTGGCGAAATTGAAGAGATTGATGACCAGTCTCTTTCAACACTTACTGTAAAAGGTGCCAGCGATTGGCAATGGGCAGCAAAGCTCGGCAAGCTGATAGAGCGGCTTTCTTTGCCAGGTCTACATTCTGCAGGTTATGAAAAGACTTTGACTGAGCACGTCAGCTTTGTCGAAGACTTAATTGATGACTTATTGATATTGCCCAATGATGAGGAATTCTCGAACCCCCTAGTAAGCTGGGAAGAGCATCAAGCCTTGTTCGAGTTCAGGCGGGTACTGGCTAATTTAGTTTTAGAAGAGACTTTGCTGTCCCATGCCTATGGCCCGCAGATGTCTACTTATTCTGCTTTCTTCAAGCGCCTGGAGCGAGCAATAGAGAATGCCAATTTCAGGAGACCAAAAGTTAGTCGCGAAGCGATTACTGTTTGCAGTGCCGATTTAGTTCCAAACAGAAGATTCAAGGTCATTATTGTCGCTGGTTTGAACGAAGGTGAGTTTCCCCGGCGTTCAGAGCAAGGTGGATTTCTTAGTAAAGATGAAGTGCGCAAGTGGATGTCTTATGGCATAGACATCGAGAATCCCCGTCATCATCAATCGTTTGAGCCCTCGCTCTATGATTCATTGGTAGAGCGCGCCACCGATAGGCTCTGCCAATCAAGCCCGATCTATGAGATGACTGGGGAAGAACTGATTCCTTCCTTCTTCTTAACCAAAGGTGATGAAGCCGCTGCAGCTGCTCTCACTTTCCGTGCCCCACGAACTTATGCCATGCTTGAGCCTACTTCTGCTCAGGAGCTGGCGGCCGGCTGGCTCTGGCTCAATGGCAGGCAGGCTTTGCGTGATCTCGAATTGTCGTGGATGCCCTTTGATGTTCGTCAGTTTCTGACTAAGTTAGAGCTGCCGTTTTCTACGGTGCAGGCGCGCACGCAATCTAGCTTGGGCGCGGGGTCTAGCAGTGGAGCTAATATATTCAATGAATTGAACGGCTGCTTGACTGAGCAAGTCAACCTCAACCTTATTAGTGTAAAGACTCCTGAAATGTGGAGTGTCAGCCGTCTTAATGACTATGGGAAATGCCCGTTTAGATTTTGGGTGTCGCATACTCTAAAAATTGAGAAGATGGAAGAACCAGAGCTTGGTCTTGACTCAAGATTGCTTGGTGAGGTTTATCACAAAGCCCTCGAAGTTTTCTACTTAGAATTGAAAGAACGCTCTCTCTCTCTCTTAGGTGCAGATGAAGCCCTCTTGCAAGAAATATTCGAAAGTAGCATTAAGGCAGCCATTGCCTGGCTAGAGGCGACACGCAAGTTCAGGCATACTGATTTCTGGCAATACGAGCAGAAAGAAATTGCTTTTCGTTTGCGCCGCTTCTTTGTCAAAGAAAGAGAGCGAGCTGTGCGCTCGGGGGGCGAGTTTGTCCCTACCTACTTTGAAAAAGGCTTTGGCTTTAAAGATGGCGAATCAGCACCGCCCTTAGTTGTAAAAGTTGATGGTCAAGTTGTGAAAATGCACGGCCGGGTTGATCGCATTGATGTATCGAGCGATGGTCGAGTCAAGGTCATAGACTATAAATCAAGCTCTGGTGCGATTAGCAAGAAAGAGGCTTTAGCTGGTCGCAATATGCAGCTGCCGGTTTACGCTATGGCTGTAACTGATGCTATTTTGGCCGATAGTAATGCGCAGGTTAAGAGTGGCTCTTTTCTTAGCTTCTCTTCCGGTGATCAAATTGGCACCATTGATTTTCAGGATGGTGAAAACGACTATATCGGCTTGACCAAAGAATACATTGGCAACTATGTGGCAGAGATCAAAAAGGGAAACTTCAGCGTCAAGCCCAGCAGCCCTGATTCTTGCAAGCACTGTGATCATCAGCAAGTTTGTCGCATCACCGAGCTTGGCGCTAGTGATGATAGCGATTAAGTCTACTATTAGGATAATTTGATAGATGCTAACCGAGCAACAACAACAAGCTGTAGATTTAGTAGACAGAAACGTATTGGTTTCAGCCGGTGCGGGCTCGGGCAAGACCCATGTGCTAGTAGAGCGTTATGTCGAGATTCTGCGGCGCTATCCTGATTGCACCCTGTCTAATATCATCGCTGTTACTTTTACTCGCAAAGCTGCGGCCGAGATGCGCTCAAGGCTCAAGGCGCGCTTCCTTACTCTTTCGCAGGAAGAAGCGGATGGCCGCTGGCTCAATTGTTTAGCTGAGGTCGACGGCGCTCGTATCGGTACAATTCACTCATTGTGTGAATCGATTTTGAAGAGCCATCCGGCTGATTGTGGCATCGATCCGCAGTTTGAAGTGCTAGATGAATTGACTCAAAACGAACTGCTGCAAGATAGCATTGAACGCGCTCTCAAGATCGTGATCGAACTCTATGGTTCCGCTGCAGCACCAGAGTCTGTCTGTGAGCACGATGTTTTGCAAGAGTTTTCCATTGATGAAGTGAAGAAGATATTGAACCGATTGCTTAAGGGGTCAATGCAATTTAAGCAATCGATGAAGGCCTTTGACTCTCTGACTATTGCTGGCATGCGTACCACTGCTGAAAGAGTCTTGCTTGATATGCAGAGTAGCGCTCTTTCTGGTCTTTCTACTAATCGAGAGTTCAATTCATCATTCGACTATGTGCGCATGAATTCAATGGCTGATGCTGCAAACAAGCTCAATCCAGTGCGTGAGACTTTGCTGAATCTTTGTCAGCAGTTATTCGCCGATGATTCTGTGGCTGCTCGATGGCAGGCGTTTATGGCGGTGTCTACGCTTACAATTGGCAATATTGGTGGTACCAAACCTGATGCCAAAGATTTGCGTAAAGCCCTGATGACCTGTCGTGAACAAGCTAAGCAAATTGTCGGCAAAATTCCTGCTACCCTCAATCAAGAAGACGAACGGGGTTTTGTTCTGACCCTTGGTATTATTCAGCTATTTGAGCGCGCTCTGGCAATCTACGAAGAGCATAAGCGCGAACTGACTACTGTCGACTATAACGATTTGATTAGCCTGGCTTGTGCTTGTTTGGAAAAAGAAGGCTCGCAATCTAGGGGCTATTTCAATGACAAGTTGCAGGCTTTGCTTGTGGATGAGTTTCAAGATACCAATGACATGCAAGCCACGCTGTTATCTCTGTTGGCCGGTGAAAAGACAAGGGTCTTTTTAATCGGAGATGATAAGCAGTCGATCTATAAATTCCAAGGTGCCGACGTTGCTACTTTTAACAAGTGGAAGTCTTTGTTTAAGAATGAAACTTCGAGTTTAAGCGGCTCTTCACTAGTTACTAAATTGACTCGCTCCTTTCGCAGTCACCCTGAAGTGGTGTTTTTCGTCAATTCAGTTTTTGATCACTTGCTTGACGCTGATCCTGAAGTAGTGCCATATGTCGCTGCTTTTGAAGCTCTGGAACCGGCCCGACAGGCTGATTTGAGCATTGCTGCAGCTGAGCAAAGTACTACTGCTGTTGAAGTTCTAATGCTTGACGTCGATATAGAAGAAGACGCCCGCGGCTTAACTCCTGCTTTCTATGAGGCCCATCAAGTAGGGCATTGGTTGAAAAAGAAAGTTGAAGGTGGCTATCAGATTGCCGCCAAGAATGGTGGGGTGCGACCAATTACCTATGGTGATTGTGCTGTCTTAGTGGTACGCAACGGTGACTTTGCATCTTTTGAGGCAATGTTTGCTCAGCTCGATATTCCCTATGTAACTTTCGGAGGCAGTGGCTTCTTGCGCCGCCAGGAAGTGGCTGATTTTGAGAACTTGTTTCGCTTCTTGGATAATCCGAAAGATAGTCATTCGCTCTTGGCTGTGCTGCGCTCACCTTTTTGTTCGATTACCGATGACTTGCTGCACCGGGTGGTTACAGACCACCCCTCGCAACCTCTCTGGACGGCTATTACTGATGTCGTGCGCGCACGCGAGCCCGGCGTTGAAGCCTTGTCTCTGGCGGTCCGGCAGCTGAGAAATTTGATGGAATATGCCGCCCTGCTACCCCTGGGTGAGTTGGTGCAGAAAGTTATTGATGACACTCATTATGATTTGGCTATGCTGGCTGCACCTGATGGAAAGCAGCGCTCTCGCAATGTCTGGAAGATGGCCCATTTAGCCTCTGAGCATGAACATCTCTCTTGTGGAGAATTTGCCCGGCGTCTGGCCCTCATGCGCGAGTTTGGCATGCGCGAGTCTGAGGCCCCTCTTGATAGTGCAGATGCCGTTAAACTGATGACCGTTCATGCCAGCAAGGGCTTAGAATTTCCCGTGGTGGCCTTACCTTGCCTGGGAGGCCAACTGCTGCGCAATGCCGATCGCCTGGTTTATCACTCTAGTTATGGCGTAGCTTTCAATAGTACTCGTCTGGATGATCAAGACAAACCTGCCTGGTATCAAGTGGCCAGTCATTTAGATCGCCAGATGGAGCGCGAAGAGAAGAAACGCTTGCTTTATGTGGCAATGACCAGGGCTCGAGATAACCTCGGAATTTTTCTATCGGCTCCATTTCGCAAGAGTGAGTCTTATCGTCAGTGGATAATGCAGGTGCTCGGACTAGACCGGGATGATGCCGTGCGACCGGGACCAGATGATTGCATTGGCCTCACTATTACTTCTCGCAGCGACGGTGAAGTGGCGCCATATAGTTTTAGTTTGGCTGCTGGAATTGAAGTGCCTCAGCGAACTGCTGATGAGCCGAAATCTATTACTCTTCCTGGAGAGGGCGAAGCTTCTCTTCAAAGTCTCTTTGGCCTAGAGCAAAGTCAAACTAGCGGGGAAGATCCTAAACTCAATGAACAAGGCCGTAGCCGGGTGACACCTAGAGACGGTGCTCCACCGTCGCAGGGCATTGTCACTGCAGCTTCTCTTGGTACTTTCTTCCACTCTTTGATGGAGAATCTGCCGCCTTCAGGGCGCAAGGTCGACCGTGCATGGATCGCTGATATTGCTTTTACCCAGGGGGCCATGGTGGCTCATAGTGATTTGCTCAACCGCTTGGTTGATGAGGGAGAGCGCTTGCTTAGCGTTTACTACGAAAGCAGGCTTTACGGCCTGCTTTCACAAAGTCAACAAAGACGGCATGAATTGCCCTATTTAATTGATGCCGCTTCTGGTTTTTCAGAGGCTGGCCCTGACATTCGCCCTCGGCGCCCTGACTTAATTTTTCAAGACGCCGAAGGCGACTGGCATTTGGTTGACTACAAGACCGATCATTTCGCTGCCAAAGACGTTGAAATTCAAGCTCGCAAACACCGTGAACAAATCAAGACTTATGTTGCTGATTTGCGCAAGTTGACTGGGGTTGAGCTTCGACCCTGGCTCTATTTCGCTCAACATGGAATTTTATTCCCTGTTTGATCGGTCTTGTTTTAGGTCTATCTTGCTTTTGGCAATTCTCTAGTGCGGGTAGTCTTGACCGTCATGTTTTTGATTGTAGATACTCTTACTCATGCGATCTTGTTGATTGTCGAGTCTGGCTCTCTCTTGCAGAGAAAGGCCATTGCCGCTAGCGCGCATACGGGCTTCTTCTGCGGCAAATTTGCTTTGTTGGGCTTCTAGCCTTTGGGCTTCATGGGGCGTCAGGGCGCCGCTTTGGATACCGTTGTAGATACGGCTATCTTGATTCTGTTGGGTCTTGTTGACGTCGTATAGTGAATGGCCTGGATGATTAGGATTACCTGGGTTTCCGGGAGTTCCAGGGTTATATCCCTGGCCATCATGCTTCTGCTGGTTGATGTTTTGGCTTAGCTGATTTTGTTGCCTTTCTAAGCGGGCTCTTTCTGAATTGCTTAAGCCATTGCCGCTGGCGCGGTATCTTGCTTCTCTTTGATTGAGTGCATATTGTTGCCTTTCTAGACGCCCAGCTTCTCTGCGGTTGAGGGAGCCGTTTTGGACGCCGCTATAGATGCGATTTTGCTGCCTTTGCTGGCGGTTGTTGACGCCGTAGCGGTAGGCTTCGGCGGGCTGGCTAGCCGCAGTGGCTAGGCCTAACAATACTGCTAGGGACAAAGCTGAAATATGTAACCTGTTCATGAAATCAATCTCCAAAAAATGGTTGATACATGTGAAGACGTAGCGACGCTCCAAAAAGTTCAAAGGATTGGATGAGTAGTTGTTAATGTTCTGCTGCCTAGGTATCCCACTGACTACATATAAATGAATACCCAGGTCTCCAAAGTTGGTCCTGGAGTTTGAGGCAATAGTTCGCAGTATCGACTGAACTTTGTCCGACGGTTTTGCCAGAGTTTTTTGTACATTTGCCTGGCCACCAATGGCGGTGCGATTCTCCATCGGCTATAATTGCCGCACTTAGTGGAGGAACCGCTTACATCAACTTAATCCGTGTTCAATAAATAAAGAGATCGCTTTGGGCGATCTGGTGGGGGAAGTGTGGTGAGAATCCACCGCTGTCCCGCAACTGTGAAGCAAGAAATTGCCAGTCAGGCTACCCACTTGAGCACTATTACATTACCTCTTCGAGGCAAGGAGGCAAGTATCTATGGTCACTCTCGGGTGGCTCATACGAGATCTCGTTCCTGCCTTTGGTTGGGAACTTTTTTATTTCTAAAGGGAGATTCGTATGAGTACAACTGATTTTTCAAAATATGACACTAGAATGGTCGAAATGGTTTTCCCCAATCAGACCAATCACTATGGCACCTTATTTGGTGGCCACGCTCTTGAGTTAATGGATAAGAGCGCCTTTATTACGGCGTCGCGCTATGCCCGCAAGTCAATGGTAACAGCTTCGTCTGAGCGCATTGATTTTAAGACTCCGGTGAAGCATGGCTATTTGGTTGAAGTGATTGGTCGCATTGTTAAAAGGGGCAATTCGTCGGTTACGGTCAATGTAGAGTTGTTTGGTGAAAACTTGCTCTCGGGCGAGCGGCAGCTCTGCGCCCATGGCAATTTTGTCTTGGTTTCTGTCGATATCAATAGCAAGCCGATCGCCCTAGATTCTGAACTGGAGAGCTTGCCAATATGAAATTTGGCCGGTTTTGACAATCTCAAGAGCTGTTCCATGCTTAAAGGCGCTAAAATCACGGTTGGCGGCTCTTTGCATGGTTTAGGTTTATGGGTTGGGTCGACAAACTGCGAACTTCTCCTAACATGGTCTTGTTTGTAGTTTCGTTCGCCCTCTGTATTGAAGAAGTCTTGTATGGGGCCGTTGCCCCTCTGACTCCGATGTCACCAGCTCATATAAAAGACGAGCACATGGTAAGCACCTTATATGGTGCTTACGCTTTGGGTCTGATTATTGCCGCTCCCATTCTTGCCCTGATTACCGATCGTATTGGTCGTCGCAAGCCAATGATTGTCGGAGTGGTAATGCTCTTCATTTCTGCTGTTCTTTTTCTCGTTGGTACTACTCCTGATGTGGTGATCTTTTCCCGCATCTTGCAAGGCGCTGGTGCTGCTTGTACTTGGACGGCTGGTCTAGCTTTGGTGGCTGAATACTTTGTGGCGCGTCGTGTGCGTGCTATGGGCTTTGCTCTCTTGGGTGGCACTATTGGAGCTGTTATCGGCCCTTTGGTGGGCGGCGAAATGTACGATATTTTTGGTTATGCCTTAACCATTTATTTCATGCTCGGACTCTTGGCCGTCGATTTCATTTTGCGTTTTGTTTTCATTTCGAAGAAGCAGATAGCCAAAGTTAAAGGGCCATGGAAAGATACTTTTGCTGAAGTTGGTGGCATTGTCACTGACAAAAGTGTTCTTACTGCTGCTTTTGCTGTGGCGCTCGCAGCGGCCGGTTGGGCCATGATGGAGCCGCTCTTCCCTATGCATGTGATGCGCATTGCCAAGGCGACGCCAGCGACAGTCGGAGCTCTGTTTACCTTTTCCAATTTGATTTACGCTTTTATGCCACCGGCTGTAGATGCAGTTTCTAATAAAATTGGCGTGCGTCCCACCGCCGTGATTGGTTTATTGGTTACAGCGATTTCTATGCCTTTATTGGCTCTAACTCCTAATCTCACTCTCGCCACTGTTGTGCTCTGTCTGATTACCGTGGGTTATGCTTTTACTATGAATCCTACCTCGGCTGAGCTAGGAGATGCAGTGGATCGGCGGGGCTCTACCTCGTATGCCATCGCTTATGCTGTTTCCAATCTCTCTTATTCACTGGGAATGATCGCTGTTGACGCTTATGTTGAGTTCGTTACCGACTCTGCTCATAAGCTGCAATTGCTGCACATTCTCTCGATTACAAGCGGCCTATTCTTCCTCTGTGTTCCACTGTTTCTCATAAAGGTAAAATCGCAATGTCCCGCTCCATCATCAACCAACTGAATGACCGATTTCTGCCTGAAGATGAGCGCCTTTCGCGGCGTGAAATGCTTAAGGGCATGATGGCCACCGCAGCTAGCTTGATGCTGAGTTATGGCTTCTCTGGTGGTGCCTTTGGTAAGGCCCGCAATGATCACAAGATTATTGTTATTGGGGCAGGTTTTTCTGGGCTAGCTGCAGCTTACGAACTATTGTCAGCTGGTTATGATGTTACGGTGGTGGAGGCCCGTGGACGAGTCGGCGGGCGGGTGCAGACACTTTATGACTTCATTCACGGCAAGCATGTTGAAGCCGGTGCTGAGCTAATCGGTGCTAACCATCCGACCTGGCAGGCTTACGCTAAGCGCTTTAAATTAGAGATGCTAGAGCGCACTTCTTACCCTGATAGTGAACAACCTTTCTATTGCAATGGTGAGCTGCTTGCCCCGAAAAGGGCCGAAGCGCTCTGGGAAGAAGTGGGGCATTATCTCAGTGCCTACAATAAAATCGCTGAGCCCATTGATGCCTATCAACCATGGCGCAGTCCTAACGCTAAAGAGCTAGATGCTAAGACTGTAAACACCTGGATAGAAGAGCTTAAGTGCTCAGACCTCTGTAAGAAGGCTATTCGTTTGTCGGAAGCATCAGATGCAAACGATCCTGGTTGGCAGAGTCTGCTGGGGCGGCTGGCTGTTGTTAAGGGTGGTGGCGTCGAAAAATATTGGACCGAGAGTGAACGTTTTCGCTGTAAGGGCGGGAATGTGCAGTTGGCTGAGAGACTGGCCGATGCCATTGGTCGGCAGCGCATTCATTTAGAATTACCGGTTACTGCAGTAGATGTGCGAGCCGATAAAGTAGTGGTTTCGTTAGCTAATGGCAAGATAATGGAAGCCGATGATGTGATACTAAGTGTGCCACCAGGTACCTGGAAGCGCATTACTTTTACACCATCCTTCCCTCCTCAACTTTCTCCGCAAATGGCAAATCAAGTCAAGTTTTTGTCTGAAGTGCGTACGCGTTTTTGGGAGCAAGACAAGGTTTCGCCTGTCTCGCTTAGTGACGGCCCTGTGGCCGAAACCTGGGAAGCCACTGATATGCAGTCAGCCACTGGTCATTCTTGCTTGACAGTGTTTGCTGGTGGTAATGCCGCCGATTATGGCCGAGGCTGGCCTACGGAACAACGGATGGCGCACTATGCCCTTGAGATTCAGAAAATCTACCCAAGTTATGCTCACAATTTTGTTCAAGGCAAATTTATCGATTGGCCTTCAGACCCCTGGTCGCAGGCCGGCTATTCCGCTCCGGCTCCCGGTCAAATCATGACCCTTGGGCCAATTCTTTATAATGGCCTGGGTCGATTGCATTTTGCCGGAGAACATACGAGCTTTGCTTTTCAGGGCTATATGGAAGGTGGCTTGAATTCAGGTGCTGATGTCGCTAAGCGTATAGCTTTGCGCGATGGCGTCGCGCCTAAAGTCTAGAGTGCCTGGTTTGCTGTCTTAAGTCTGCTGTCTTAAGTCTGCTGACGTAAATCGCCTGCCATAAGTCTGGTGCCCGAAATCTAGGCCTTCGTCAGTTTGCGCCCTAAAGTTAGAACAATTGGAAGCATAAGTAGTGGCGCCAGGGCTGAGATTGCCAGGCCCCAATGCAAGCTGTATTTGTCGGCAATGACGCCAACTAGCCAGGGCATAAAGATGCCGCCAGCATTGCCAAAGGCGGCTAAGGCACCAAACATAGTGGCGCCGCCGTTGGGATATTTATCTGCGGTTATGGCCAGCATGGTTGGCCAGAGACAGCTTCCTGTCAGGCCAGCTAGAATGCAGGCGATTAGAGCAACTATTCTAATTGGGCAAAATGAACCTAGTAAAAATAGTGCCACTGATAGGCCGCAGCCCCACGACATAATCGTGCATGAATCTAGTTTGGTGCTTAAAGCGCCGATACCCATGCGACCAATCGCCATGCAGATAGAGAAGAAGAAGAGAGCGGCACCGCCAACCCATTGAGGATATTTGAGGGCGAGTTCAGCATAGGCCGGTAGCCATTGCGCCATACCTAGCTCGGTGGCACCACCGAGAAAAATTGCAGCCAAGGCACCAACAAACCAGAGCGAACCAAGCAGCTTGAGAAAAGGAATGCGTTCTTCGCCTTCGCTGGTTAGAGCCGGGAATTTTACGACCCCCAGAGCAAAAATCAGAAGGGCTGGCAGTGGTATCAAAAGTAAGCAAGCTAGTCGCCAGGAAATATTGCATTGCAGGGCAACTGTACCGGCCATAACTGTGAGGGTGGCGCCAACGCAATAAAATGAATGTAGCCAGTTCATTGATGCTGAGCGGCTCTCTGGGTTTATGGCTGAGACGATTGGGCTTAAGACCATGTCTAGCACACCAGCACCAAAGC
>CAJXZK010000099.1 GCA_913063055.1 uncultured bacterium | reverse complement strand
AGCTACATACCCATGCTGTGCGTGTGACTGGAGACAAAGTTGAGGTCAGCTTCTCGTGAACAGTAAGAAGGTCAGTCTAAAAATTACACCTGATGCTTCACTACGAGTAAATTCAGCACGCCTTCTGGCCAACCGAACAATGATTGAAGACAAGCCAATTGTTGTTTTAGGCAATGATCGCGCCCCCCAAGAACTATCATCACCGGTAGTACCAGATGCTCGCTCTTGTTTTGGGCCGCGCGCTGCCTGCCTGGCCGATGATGGCCGCTTGATTGTGTCTGACACCGGACACCACCGCCTGCTGGGCTGGAATAGCCTACCGCAGCTAGATCGCCAAGCAGCTGATTGGATCTTTGGCCAGCAGTTTGGTTGTGAGGGTCGAAATGGCAATAGCACGACTAGTGCCACCACACTGAATGTACCAACTGGCATATGTATTTTAGGAAGCGGCACAGCAAGTAATGGCCTGGCAGTGGCCGATGCCTGGAACCATCGGATTTTAATTTGGCACAAGATTCCTGAGCACAGCAATGTCGCCGCCGATGTGGTACTAGGCCAAAAAGACTTTTCCGCTAGCCAAGCCAACCACGGCAAAGATAGCCCCGGTAGAGATACGCTGCATTGGCCTTATGGTGTCTATAGCCATGGCAACAAATTATTCGTGGCTGACACCGGCAATCGGCGAGTATTGATTTGGAATCAAATACCCCAGAGCAATGGTGAAGGTGCCGATTTAGTCATTGGTCAAACAACATTTACCAACCGCGATGAAAATGCCGGTGCCGATCCCAGTGCCATGAGTATGCGTTGGCCCCACGGCATGACTTTCTGGAATGGTTATTTTTGCGTCAGTGATGCCGGTAACAACCGCATTCTCTTATGGAGCGGTTTGCCGACCAATAACGGCGCCCCGTCAGACCTAGTGCTCGGGCAAGCAGACCCTACCCTGGTTGACCATAATCAGTCTCTATATTGGCCGCGCGACAACACTTTGAACATGCCCTACGGCCTCACGGCAAGACGAGACTGGCTAATTGTTGCTGACACGGCCAACTCACGCTTACTGGGATTTCATGCCGCCGATATCAATAGCAGAGAAGCCAGTGCCCTCGTAGGACAAACTGACTTTCACGAAAAAGGCGATAACCGCTGGCAATCCCCCAAACAAGACAGCTTCTGCTGGCCTTATGGCGCAAGCTGCAACAAGCAGTCAGACCTATTAGCCGTAGCTGATTCTGGCAATAACCGGGTATCAATCTGGAAATTTAGCCATGACTAGTACGCAGAAAACACAGACTAACATTTGTTGCTGGGCCATCAGAGTCAGGGGAACTGTTCAGGGTGTAGGCTTTAGACCCACGGTATTCAAACTCGCCCACCAAATTGGTATCACCGGTAGTGTTTTGAATGACGGCGATGGCGTTCTTATTGAAGCCTTTGGCGAGCAGAATTCTCTAGCTGATTTCGTCCTGGCAATTGAAAATAATTCACCGCCACTGGCCCGTATTGAAGAGATTTCGCATACAACCGTAACGCCATTACCAGATGCAATACCGGCACTGTTCACTATCAGCAAAAGCCATAATAGTGAAGCGAAAACCAATGTTTCAGCTGACGCCGCCACCTGTGCCGCCTGTATCGAAGATATATTTAGTCCTTTCAGTCGACGTTTTCGCTACCCCTTCACTAACTGCACCCACTGCGGACCGCGCCTATCGATAGTCAAATCGATACCTTATGACCGGGCAATGACGAGCATGGCTAAGTTTCCAATGTGTTCTGATTGCCAAAGAGAATACGAAGACCCCGAGGATCGCCGCTTTCACGCCCAACCCAATGCTTGCCATGTCTGCGGCCCACGGGCCTGGCTAGAGCGCTGCGATGGCAAGGCACTATGTATAGAGAGCATGACTCACTTAGATGATGTCGACGCTACCGCCACCTTAATTCAACGGGGCGAGATTGTAGCAATTAAAGGTATCGGTGGTTTTCATCTAGCTTGCGATGCTAGCAACGAAAAAGCAGTAGCTGAACTGAGACAGCGCAAACTGCGCTTCCACAAGCCCTTTGCCTTAATGGGCCGCGACTTAAGCATAATCAAAAAATATTGCCAGGTAAGCGCCGAGGAAGAAGCACTGTTAAACAATCACTGCGCCGCCATAGTCTTGCTAGAACAAACAGATAAAAAACTGGCACCAGCAGTAGCACCAGGACAAAAGACATTGGGCTTTATGCTGCCTTACACGCCCCTTCATCACTTACTAATGAAAAGACTGACAAAGCCCATTATCCTCACCTCTGGTAATCTCTCCGATGAGCCACAGTGCACCGACAATGATGAAGCACGAGAGCGATTAGGAAAAATTGCCGACTATCTTTTACTCCATGACCGTGACATCGTGAACAGACTAGATGATTCGGTGGTGAGGACAAAAGCCGATGGAACAAGTGAAATCTTACGACGGGCAAGAGGCTACGCTCCCTCCCCGATAAAACTACCTACAGGCTTTGAATCGGCTCCTGAAATTCTCTCCATGGGCGGCGAATTGAAAAACACTTTCTGTTTACTACAGAACAATCGCGCCATAATCTCACAGCACATGGGTGACCTGGAAGAAGCAAATACATACAAAGACTATAAAAAGAACCTCGACCTCTATCAAAATTGCTTTCAATTCAAACCAGCTCGCATAGCCATAGACTTTCACCCGGAGTATTTAGCGAGCAAACTAGGTCAGAAACTGGCAGAAGAACAAAGCCTACCTCTAGACCAAATACAACATCATCATGCTCACATTGCTTCTTGCCTCGCTGATAACGGTTGGCCGCAAAACGCCGGCCCGGTTATTGGTGTGGCCCTTGATGGTCTAGGCTATGGCCTCGATGATACCTTCTGGGGCGGGGAGTTTTTGCTGGCCGACTACGGTAGCTTCGAAAGACTGGCTACATTTAAGCCAGTAGCCATGCTCGGCGGAGCTCAGGCTATGCGTGAGCCCTGGCGCAATACCTATGCCCATCTCATGGCAGAAATGGGCTGGCCCCGCTACAAAATGGACTACGATGATATTGAACTGACTCGCTTCTTAGAAGAAAAACCCTTAGCCACATTCAATAGTATGTTGAAAACCAGAACTAACTCTCCCCTGGCCTCCTCCTGCGGTCGATTATTTGACGCTGTAGCTGCGGCCATGGGTATCTGTCGCGATCAAGCAAGCTATGAGGGTCAAGCAGCCATAGAAATGGAAGCTCTTGTAGACCAAAAAGTGCTAGCTGAAGAAAGTGAATTACTAGCCTATCCCTTTGCTATCCCTAGACTGAAGACAGGAGCAAATAATGGTCTGCCCTACATCGAGCCCCTGGCCATGTGGCAAGCACTGCTTGGCGACCTTACATTAGATACAGCACCAGGCGTAATGGCTGCTCGCTTCCACAAAGGCCTGGCCAAGGCCATAGTGACAATGATTGATAAACTCTGCTATCAAGAAGAAACTAGATGGCTTGCCACTGTAGCGCTGTCGGGTGGTGTATTTCAGAACAAATTATTGCTCAAACTAGTAAGAGAGCGCCTCCTGACAAAGGGTTACGACGTACTATGTCATCAGCAAGTGCCAACCAATGACGGTGGAATATCACTGGGCCAAGCTGTAATATCAGCGGCAAAGCAAATTGAACAAAAGGAGCGAAGCCATGTGTCTTGGCATACCTGGGCAAGTCGTTGAGATCGTCGACGCCGCAAAGAAACTAGCAAAGGTTGAAGTATCTGGCGTCCGAAGGCAGGTAAGCCTGGCCTGTATAGTCAGCGACGAGCATCCCATAGAGGCGTGCATTGGTGACTGGGTGCTGGTTCATGTTGGTTTTGCCATGAGTCGCATCAATGAAGAAGAAGCGAAAAAGACCCTGGAGCTATTAATGGAATTGGGTGAGGCCCAAAAAGAACTAGAGTCTATGCAAAGTTCGCACGATATAAATCTAGTAGGCAATAGCTGATGGCCAGCGACGAATTGAAAAACCTCTATCCATTTTTACACTTGCAAGGCCAGGAGCCAAGCACAATTGAAGATTTAGCGTCATCAATAGAGCAAAAAGTCGCCCTAGGTCTAGCTGAAAAAGAACGTTTCTTCAAAGAGAAGGCTAACGAGCTGGTGGCAGTCAGCCAAGCAATAGCTGCAGTTTACAAAGACAAAAAACGCATGTTTGCCATGGGCAATGGCGGCTCTAGCTGCGATGCGGCTCACTTTGCCGTAGAGTTTCAGCATCCAATTACCACCGGTCGACCGGCTCTACCAGCGATTTGCTTGAGCACAGACACGGCTTTTATCACAGCAGTAGCAAATGACGTTGGTATTGATCAGATCTTTTCCCGGCAAGTTGAATCACTGGGCAGCAAGGGAGACGGCCTGATTGGCTTTTCCACCAGCGGCAACTCTAAAAATTTGATAGAGGCCTACCGCAAAGCCAAAGAGATGGGCTTGACCACCATCGGCCTTAGCGGCGGAGACGGAGGTATAATGGCCAGCTCCGGACTGGTAGACCACTGTCTAGTAGTGCAAACTGACTCGATACACCGGGTACAAGAAGTACATCTGGTTTGCTATCACATTATTTGGGATCTCGTTCATACCTTGTTAGCTAACCACCGCGGACAAATCTAGAGGCAGACATGAAGTATGTTGATGAATTTAGAGACCCTGAGCTAGCCAAAACACTGCTGGCTGAAATTGAGAGACTACTGCCGCAAATTGAAGCGACAAAACACCGCCCACTTCAATTGATGGAATTCTGCGGTGGTCATACCCACACGATCTTTCGCTACGGCATTGAACAACTGTTACCAAAAACAATCGAACTTGTGCATGGTCCTGGCTGCCCTGTTTGTGTTTTGCCAATGGGAAGAGTTGACGACTGTGTAGCCTTGGCAGAACGTCCCGAGGTAATATTCACCACTTTTGGTGATGCCATGCGGGTACCAGGTTCAAAGAAGAGTCTGCTGCAAGCTAAAGCCGATGGCGCTGATGTGCGCATGGTCTACTCGCCCCTCGACGCCCTTGATTTAGCCAAGAAAAATCCCAACCGTGAAGTAATATTCTTCGCTCTTGGATTTGAAACGACCATGCCCAGCACTGCCCTGACAGTCTTACAAGCAGCAGAAGACGGTGTACAAAATTTCTCTCTGTTTTGCAATCATATAACCACCGTTCCCACGATCAAGGCCATCTTAGACTCGCCCAGCATGCAGCTTGATGGCTTCGTCGCGCCAGGACACGTCAGCATGGTGGTCGGAGAAGAGCCATTTCATTTTGTAGCGGCACGCTATAAAAAGCCAATAGTAATTACTGGTTTTGAACCCCTTGATATTTTGCAATCAATTTGGCTGTTAATCAAACAAATAGCCGAGGGACGCTGTGAAGTAGAAAATCAATACGCCCGGGTGGTCACTGCCGATGGCAATACCCCAGGGCTCAAAGCAATCGCCAAGGTCTTTGAGTTACGCGATTATTTTGAATGGCGTGGTCTTGGATCAATAGATCACTCTGGCGTAAAAATGAAAGAAGCCTATGCTCAGTTTGATGCCGAGAAAAAATTCTCGATGCCCAATCTCACCATTGCTGATCCGAAATCATGTCAATGCGGAGAAGTCTTAAAAGGGGCGATCAAGCCATGGGAGTGTAAGGTTTTTGCTTCAGCTTGCACGCCGGAAACGCCAATGGGCGCCCTTATGGTCTCTTCTGAAGGAGCTTGTGCCGCCTACTACAATTTTGGCAATCTGCCACAAATTATGGCCTTAAAACTAGAGCAAGAAAAACTAGAAAGCGAGAAAATCTCATGAGTTCCTCACAAATACGCAAAAGAACCGGCGTGGTGAGAGGCACTTCAATCACTATGGCTCATGGCAGTGGTGGCAAAGCCATGCGCGATTTAATTGAAGATATTTTTCTTGGTAGTTTCGACAATGAACTTTTAGCACCATTAGAAGATCAAGCGCGCATCGATCTAGCTTCTATTTCCGCCCAAGGTAATCGTCTTGCTTTTACTACTGATTCTTATGTAGTAGACCCAATCTTCTTCAACGGTGGTGATATCGGCACCCTAGCAGTTAACGGTACAGTCAATGATTTGGCTGTTGGCGGGGCTATTCCGCTCTATCTAACCTGTGGCATGATCATCGAAGAAGGGCTGAATGTCGAAGACTTAAGGCGCATAGTCACTTCTATGAAAGAAGCAGCAGCACTTGCCGGAGTAGAAATTGTCAGTGGTGATACCAAAGTGGTCGAGCGCGGTGCTGCCGACAAAATATTTATCAATACATCAGGAATTGGTGTCATTCCAGCTCATATAAAGATCGAATCAAGCCGGGCACAGCCTGGTGATGTTGTACTGATTAATGGCCATATCGGCGACCATGGTGCCGCCATAGTTGGTGCTCGAGGCGACCTGGCAATAGAAAATAGCATTGCCAGTGACTGTTGCGCCTTGAACAGCCTAATTGCGGATCTGCTAGCGAGCTGCCCGGATACCCACTGTCTAAGAGATGCCACACGGGGCGGTGTCGCAACGGTGCTCAATGAATTTGCTGCAGCAAGCAAGGTATGCATCAAAATTGACGAAAAAGCGCTACCAGTTAGAGCTGAGGTGCGAGGTATTTGCGAAATATTAGGCATGGATCCGCTCTATCTGGCCAATGAAGGCAAACTCATAGCCATCGTTCCGGCCAACTATGCTCAAGCAGCTCTAGCGGCCATGCGCAAGAATGAAGCAGGAAAGGAAAGTGCCATAATTGGTGAAGTTTCTCAGGCTCCAGAAGAGACAGTAATCTTAAAAACCATTTTTGGTGGCGAACGCATCGTGGACATGCTGGTTGGCGATCAGTTACCCCGTATTTGCTAAAGAGCTGACAGGTTTTAAACAACAGATGCATGAGCTAGGCATTACTCAAAATATTGTGGCCATAGTAAGCGATAAGGCAGGACCGAAAAGGGTCAAGCGTATCAAGCTTGAGATTGGCAAGCTATCAGCGATAATGCCTGATGCCATTCGTTTTTGTTTCGACATTTGCGCCCAAGGGACCCAACTAGAAGGTGCTACCTTAGAAATTGACGAAATTGCTGGTCTAGGCCAATGTCAAAGTTGCGGCGAGAAGCTATCGCTATCATTACTAGCAGGATGCTGTCAGTGTGGTTCTAGAGAAATCACTTGCGTAGCTGGCCAAGAACTGAATATCAAAGAAATGGAGGTGTTTGACTGATGTGCACTACTTGTGGATGCTCGGATGATGCCGCTGCAAAAATCACCAATATGCAATCTGAAAAACATGACCATAGTCATGAACATAGTCATGAACATGAACATGAACATAATCATGATCATGAGCATAGTCATGAACACGAACATAATCACAGCCATAGTCATGGTGTGAACAGCAGCACTATTACTCTCGAAGAAAAAATCCTGGCAAAAAACGATCGTCTGGCAGAACGCAACCGCGGCTGGTTTGAAGGCTCAGACATACTGGCACTAAATCTCGTTAGTTCACCAGGGGCTGGAAAAACGGCACTACTTGAACGCACTATTTTAGATCTAAAAGAAGAAATAGACATTGTGGTAATGGAAGGAGACCAAGCCACTACCAATGATGCAGAGAGAATCAAAAAAGCTGGATGCCCGGTCTTGCAAATAAATACTGGCGCGGGCTGTCACCTTGACGCCGAAATGATAGCCTCGGCCGTAAAAGAGCTAAAGCCAGCACAAGGCTCACTTCTATTCATAGAAAATGTCGGTAACTTAGTCTGTCCAGCTCTCTTCGACCTGGGAGAGAAGCACAAAGTTGTCATTCTCTCAGTCACTGAAGGGGAAGACAAACCAGTAAAGTACCCCCATATGTTCAGAGCGGCTGAGCTGATGATTCTGAACAAAGTAGATCTTCTACCCTATCTAAATTTCGACCTCGAGGCCTGCAAGAAGTACGCCTTGTCAGTCAATCCACATCTAAAAATCATCGAAATATCGGTAACCCAAGGCACTGGTCTTGATGCTTGGTATACCTGGCTAAGAGAAAACGGCAAAAGCGCTAGATAGATAGAGCTGCAGCGCCCTTAAATTTGCCCTGTCTTAAATCAGAAAGAGCTTGGTTGGCCTCTTCTAATTGATAGACAGTGACATTAGTCTTAATTGGTATTTTGAAAGCCATAGAGAAAAATTCAACAGCGTCAAGTCTGGTGAGGTTAGCAACTGACTTGATTGAGCGCTCTTCCCAGAGCAGGTCATAAGAAAATGAAGGAATGGCTGACATATGAATGCCACCACAAACAATGGCTGCACCCTTACCGGAAGCCTGCAGTGCTAAGGGCACCAATTCACCCGCTGGTGCAAATATTAAAGCGGCATCAAGCTTTTCTGGAGGCAACTGACTAGAACCTCCAGCCCAAGAGGCCCCTAATTTTCGCGCAAATTCTTGACCACTTGTGTCTCCGTCTCTAGTGAAAGCATAAACCTCACGCCCTTGATATAGAGCGACCTGAATCACTATATGAGCGGCAGCGCCAAAGCCATAAACACCAATACGCTTAGCATCGCCAGCCAGTTTAAGAGTGCGCCAGCCTATTAATCCAGCACACAGTAACGGCGCTATGTCAGTATCAGACAGATAGTTAGATTCTTCTGGCAAAACAAAGCAAAACTGTGAATTGACAATGGCCTCGCTGGCATAGCCACCATCCACGGTATAACCAGTAAAGAAAGCATGATCACAGAGATTTTCGCGACCTGACAAACAAAACTGGCAATGACCACAGGTTTGTCCTAACCATGGCACTCCTACTCTTTGTCCGACAGTAAAGCCTGTGACATCATCACCCAGGGCTTTAATCTCTGCCACAATCTGATGGCCCGGTATCAATGGCAAATTTGGTTGATTCAATTCACCATCTATAATATGAAGGTCGGTGCGACAAATGCCACAAGCTTTGACCGACAGCAAAATCTGGTGAGCAAGCAAAGCCGGAGCTTCGCGCTCAACCAGCTTCAAAGGCTGCCCGACTTTTTCAAACTGCATGGCTTTCATGACGTACTTATTAATACCTGCTAGTAACTAAGCTCGTAGCAGTGTAGCCAAAAATATGTCATCTGGGTAGGGCGACTTAATTGCCATTTGGCCATAACGCAAAGCCTGACGAATCCACTCGTCAGCCTCAGCACTGGCGCTGTCAGAGCGACAGATCTCGGCAAGGGCAGAAGAGCAGTCGGCCACGCGAGCATAGTTGCTGCGTTGCTTGAAATCAGAAGCTGCACTATGTAGCAATTCTCTAGCTTCAACAGTCTCTTTCAGCTGAATCGCCGCTAGAGCTAGCTGATAGCGAAACTCCGCCACAGGACCAAGAGGGGTGTCGACATACTTGATGGTCTTCAGCAAAACGGCCTTGGCATCGGCGGGCTTGGCCAGGGCAAGGTAAACCTTGGCCAGTTTATACATGCAGCGCAGGGCCATGCGATTTTCTAGGGTGACACTAGCTGTATAAATGTCAGCCGCTCTCTTAAAGATAGGCTCGGCTTCGGCAAACTTACCTTCGCGTACCAGACAATCGCCCTGGTGCTCAAGAATTGCAGCAACGGTGCCATGGGCCGGGTAGTAAGCAGCTTCCAAAATTGGCAGAGCCTGAGACAGACATTCCATAGCCTCGGCAATCTTGCCCTGATTGATATAAACCTCAGCCAAACGGTCTAAGGTCAAAGCATAGCCCGGAGCGCTGTCACCGTCGGCCTTCTTTCTTATCACCAGAGACTCTTGAAGCAGTCGGGCAGCCTCACTCCAGTTGAGCTTATCCACTGCAAAATTCGCTAAACGCTCAAGGGCAATGGCATCATACATCGGAGATGATGGGCTCATATCAGTAAAACTCATGAATTGTTCCTGCCAAATAGTTTGCAAACTTGGGACTACGCACACGGAAACCCATCTGATCTGCCAAGGCTTCCCCAGGGAAGACTGGTGTGAATGCCTTAAGTTCCCTACTATTTGATAATTTTCATATGAGTCTTTAGGAGGCTAATGAGAAGTCATTGTTAGAGCTTCTGTTTAAACTTCTCAGCGTAACCGGTCATCTCGACATAGCCTTGCCCGGTAACACTCTTGCCATTGGACGTGCCTTTGACCGAAACCGAGCCTTCCCAGTAGGTTACAGCCGTAGAGCGACCAGTCACCAGTTCTTGGTCAACCATGGTAGGCGTCAGCTCGATGTCAACTGCAGCACTCGGTACTGACAACTTCCAACCCATCGGATATTTGCCCTTTGTTTTGGCTGAGACCCAAGAGCCAGTAGGCTTGGCACTAAAATCCGCCAGGGTTAGGTGACGGAAGCTGCCATCGGCATTGACTATAGTGCCACTAGACTCTTTCTCAAAACTGCCATCACCCCGTCTCATCAAATAGAACATCAATTCGCGATTATCGTCTAGCTGAATAGAATACCAATCCCAACCAGCCTGGTCTGAGGTCAACTGATTCGAGCCAAATTCGTGATCCATCCAGCTTGTGCCAGTCACCGCATATGGTTTATCACCAATAAATAAAGTTCCTTCGGTCTTCAGTCTGGTCATTGAATAATAGTGAGAAGCACATCCCACGCAGGAAGCCTTCTGGCTGACACCATTGCTGCCGTGCACAATCGGTTTCTTCAAAGAATCCAGAACTAAATGAATTGAATATTCAGGCGAATCGGCCCGCAACAAATAGTGCTCACCAGCTTTCTCTACAGACCAGCCCTCGTTGTGCACATAATAGGCATCTTGCCTAGCACCAGCGAGCTTGAGGCCGCTGCGGTTCAGCTTCTCGGTATAGCGAAACTTTTTGCCGTTCTCATCGGTGATGGCAAAGTGTGCCAGGTAAAAATTATCCAGTTTCCAAGGCGACTGCTTGTTGGTAGGTTCGTTATCAGCTCCAGTTCTAAAAAAGGTCAACTCATAGCCAAAGCGGCGCTTGTCTTCGGTCAATAAATGACCTGTGTAGTACCACCATTCAGTACGAAACTGGTCATGACTATAGTGGTCCTGGGGGAACTTATATTGATAGCCAGGCAAGGCCTGCTTATAGACCTTCTGGGCTGCCAGGGCCGGGATATCCGCCGCTTCAAAAGTAACTAGAAGGTTAGCTAGAAGCGCGACAAGCACAGTCAAGAAAGAGCGAAAACTTAACTTGGCTCTCAACATTTTTGCCATCCTCTTTTTGAAAAATAGGTGTATGTACACGCATTTTAGAAACTTGGTTATCGCGGTCATTTTTCTCGGACTTAAGTCATTCTCGGATCTACAGTTATTTTCTGCTCCTAAGTTATTCTCTGCTCCTAAGTTATTTTCTGCTCGTAAGTTATTCATCGCGCACCACAGACGGAGCCAGGGTTCGAGCAGCCATTCGAGCCGGATAAATACCGGAAAGCACAGAAGTAAGAATAACTAAGGTACTCGATTGCAGAATAAAATCGTAAGGCACAAAGTATTGAACGCTCCAGCCAAACGATTGTTTATTGATGACATGAATAAGTAAAAGCGACAGTATGTATCCCAGTCCAATTCCGCCAAAATTGCCACAAGCTCCTAAAATTGCTGCCTGCAAATAAACAATCTTAGCCAACTGCGATTTCTTGGCACCGATATAGCGCAAAATGGCAAACTCTCTTCGCGACTCAATAGTAAGGGCAAAGAGAGCATTCATGATTGAAAGCATGGCCACAGTAACAGCAATCGTATGCAGTGCATAAGTGATAGCAAAAGTACGGTCAAATATTCGAATTGCCTCTTTGCGCAGCTCACTTGTGCTAGACAAAGAGACCAACGAACTCTTATCGAGATTTTTTAAAATTCCCTGCCGCACCTTCTCAATGTCAGCTCCTTCTTTAAGATAGATAGCCACATTGGAGATGCTATTGTCATTGTAAAGACTCTTGTATACATCGCGCGGAATAATTATGTAGCCAAGATCACTGGCATAGTCATAGAAAACGTCCTCGATGAAAAACTTGCGCTTACCCTGAGGTGTGTCAATCTCAACCGAATCACCTTTCTTCAAGTTTTTACGCACAGCAAATGGCTCTGAAATGATGGCATGCATGCCAACCACTCGAGCGCACACCACTTTACTTGATTCTCCAGACAAGAAAAGCTGATTGCCATATTTTGTCAAAACATCAAAGTCGGCGGCTGCTAGAAATGCACTCATGCCCTGATAATTGATATTGCGGTCAACAAAGCCTTCAGCAGCAGCTACTCCATCAACGGCAGATGCAGCCTTGAGCACATCTTCTTTCAGTCGCCCAAACTTATTACCTGAAGCTCTAGCTTGTGACTGCAACCAGAGGTCAGCTTCGAAACTCTGATCGATCCAATGGGTTACCGTCTTTCTAAAGCTACTGATCATGATAGCCAGGCTAACCATCATGGCGATGCCTATCATCAGCGATGCACAAGCAACAGCGGTGCGCCCCAGGGTGCCCTGCAACGAGACGGCAGCGATACGACCTTCTACACCAAAGAAACGAGCCAAAATTCTAGCCACGGCCGGCAGAGTTTGAGCCAATATGAGCGGCACAAGAAATGACGAACCCATAATGGCCAGGAGTGCAGCCAGATAGCCAAACAAAGGGAAATTGTTCACAGGCGGCTGCAGAGCACAGAAATAACACAAAGCCAGACAAGCCAGGCCCACGAAGAACAGCGGTTTTGTACTACTCCTCACTTTACTTTCTTGCGAAGCACGCCTGGTTGCTTCAGCCGGGCTAACAGTAGTTGATTCTAATAAAGGTGGCAAAGCAGCTATTAAAGTCAGACCCATACCGATGGCAAAGGCAGCAAGATACTGCAGTGGGTCAACTGTGATTTTTTCCAGCGGAACTTTGAAGTAAAAATATTGGAAGGTCTGAGCTACAGCCTTCAATGCTCCATCGGCCATGAAAGCGCCCATGACCACACCAAGAGTGGTGCCCATTAAACCAAGACAGATAGCTTCCCACAAAAATATGCTGCGCACAGTGCTGCGACTAACACCAATGGCGCGCAATATACCGATCTCAGGGCGCCGCCTCAAAATAGTGATGGTCATGGTGTTATAAATCAAAAACATACCAACCATCAAAGCAATAAAGGTCAGAGCCAGTAAGTTATATTCAAAAGAACGCACCATTTTTTCGGCCTGCTCAGACCTGGTGTCAGGTGCGGCCACGAGCACATCACTGGGCATTATCTCTTTGAGCTTTTCTTGGGCTATAGATAAGACCTCGTCCGGGGCAATGAGATCGACCCGGGTAATTTTTCCTGGCCATTTGAGAATATCTTGGGCTAGGCCGATATCGGCCACAATAACGTTGCCACTATAAGCGCCACCAATGCCGCTTGTTCCTAGAACACCAGCGACAATCAATTTTTCTTTTTGATCATTAACAACGACAGTAAGCTCGCTGCCTTTTTTTAGACTATAACGCTCGGCCAGTTTGCCACCAACCAACACAGCCCTGGGGCTGAATACACTGAGATTGTCAGACTTTGTCGTACCGGAATCAGTGTCTTCAGCTCTAATTTTTCCAGAATCATCGCTTTCATCTTCAGCATCAGACTGATATGACTTAAAGTCAGAGTCAGCCAGCATATCGATGCCTATAAGCTGAACTATTTCACTACTTGGGCTATTTTGAGGTTGCTCATTGACAAGAACCAAATGCTCGTCAATCATCGGGGTGTACTTAACACCAAGGGCTCGCAGATTAGCTAATTCAAGCAGCACACTCTCGGCAACAGCCGGCCCCGATAGAGGCATGAGTTCAATATTGGCCTTGCCTGAGACTTGCGAAACAGTCTGCTTGAACTGTGAAATTGCCGTGTTATTGGCAATACTAATAGCTAAATAAACACTTACGCCAAGGGCAATACCAAAAACAGTAAGCAGGGTGCGAATCCAGTTGCGGCGCACATCTCGGGCGACAAATCTGAGAAATAAAGTGAAGGCAAAAGACATCAGTTATTCTCTTTCATTAGTGCTTCACAAGAGAATCACTTAGAACCAGACCGTCTTTCATCCGAATGATGCGATCACCTATGGCTCCGGCTTCTTCGCTATGAGTAGCCATGACAATGGTTTGATTCAAACTCTTATTCAAGTGCTTGAGTAGCTCTAGCACCTTGATACCATTCTCCGAATCGAGATTGCCAGTTGGTTCATCGGCCACAATCAATTCGGGCTTATGCACAAGGGCCCGGGCAATTGCCACTCTCTGCATTTCGCCGCCAGAGAGTTGCGCCGGATAAAACTTTAGGCGACTTTCCATACCCACCTGGGTGAGCATCTCTAATACTCTTTTTTGCCGTTCACTAGCATTTGTATTTCCGCCTAATTCCAGAGGAAGAGCAACATTCTCTTCTACTGTCAGGGTCGACAATAGATTGAAAAACTGAAAAACAAAGCCAATCTTTTTAGCGCGCAGGGCAGTGACAGCTTCATCAGAAAGCTTAGTAACATCAGCACCGTCAAAAATAATGCGGCCGCTGCTGGCACTATCCAAACCAGCAATAAGATTGAGCAAAGTACTTTTGCCACAACCACTTGCCCCCATGAGGGAGACGAATTCACCCCGCTCGATATTGATAGTTACTGCACTAAGGGCCTTAACGTGATGCTCACCATAGTTCTTAGAAACAGACTCAATTTGAAGAAGTGGTAAAGATGCCATTTAAACCCCATGTCTTGCAACAGAATCGCAGATATCGAGCAGATGGCTCATTGATATCTACTTACTGTTTTATCCAGCCAATTTGATCTGCTGACCAGATCATTGTAGCCAGCAAGGAAGAACTTTTCCCTAATTTCAGCACTATCGACAAAAGAAAGTAAAATAGGGCCATGATTTCCACTGATGCTAAACCTAAAGCAATGATTCCAGCAGATTTTCGCGATGCCCAAGAGCCGCTGCTGGCTGACTTGCAGTTTCGCTACCCCATGCGTGGTTATCAGCGTGAAATTCTCGACCTAGTTGATGCTAAATTGGCGCAGGGTGAGCGGGAGATACACATAGTCGCACCTCCCGGGGCAGGCAAAACCATCATCGGCCTGCAAATGATTAGCACGCTTAAGTGCCCAGCTCTGATTCTCTGCCCCAATACTACGATTCAGTCGCAATGGGGCGGCAAGCTCGACCTGTTCTTGCCTCTAGAGAGCGATGAAAGAAGCTTTGGCAAGCCGAAGTTGGGAGTGGAGCAACTACTGGGCACCCAGGACGACAAACCCCTCAAACCCATTACAGTGCTGACCTACCAGGTGCTTTCAACACCGGGCCGCGAGCAAGAATATCTGGAAAAACTGGCACACAATTCTTGGGTAAAAGAGCTTATCAAAGGCCGTTCAGGCGGCACCGGCGAAGCAGAGTTGCGCATTCTGGAAATCTTTCAGAACAACCCCAAAGCCTATCAAAAAGAAATCTCACGCCATGTCAGCCGTCTGCGTAAGCGCCTGGCAGAAGAGATGGACTTAAATGAAGTGCTGCACCCGAATGCAGTAGAGCTTTTGCAAACCCTGAGGCGGCAGAAGTTTAAGCTAGTTCTCTTTGATGAGTGCCACCATTTAACTGACTACTGGGCGGCAATCATGCAGCATCTAGTCAAATATCTTGACAATCCCATAGTTATTGGCCTGACCGGCACCCCACCAGAAAAGAAGTCGGCCAGTCAAGAGCTGCGCTACCTCAGCCTTGTGGGTGACATCGATTATCAGGTCCCCACCCCGGCTCTGGTGAGAGAGAAAGGCCTGGCCCCATTTCAAGATCTGGTCTATTTTGTTGAGCCAACAAAAAAAGAATTCGAGTTTTTGTCAGAGCAACACCTTGAGTTTCATCAATTAATAGAAGAACTCTGTGGCAGCGAATATTTGGGCCGTCCGACTGCCCCATCGACTAGCCCATCGACTAGCCCATCGACTAGCATAGAAGCAGCAACAACAACCTTTTCCTTCAAGCAAAATGATCCAGCCAATGACAGCAGTCTGCACATCGGTCAATTGAATATTTCTGGCTCAAGCACTGACGCTCTTGCTCCGACCAACAAAATCAAATATCCACCGCTCACCCAGTACATTTTCGATTACAGCCAGCGCATCGAAAGCGAACAAGGCTTCAGCAAATTCTTCGCAAAAAATACTGAAATAGCCTCAGCTCTGCTGCGAGCAATCTCAAAGCTTGGCCTACCCAGACCGCGCTCTGTAGAGTTTTCAGAACAACTGACCCAGCCGACTATTGAAGACTGGATGATTATTATTGAAGATTTTGCCTCACAAAAGCTGAAGTTAAGCAATGCCGAAAAATCTCATAAGCTCTATGAAAGAATAAGATCGGCCACAAGAAAGCTAGGCTATGCCATTACTGAGCAGGGTTTGCGCAAGCAAGCATCACCAGTCGATCGAGTTCTTGCCTTCAGTGAAGCTAAACCAAAGGCGGTGGCAGAGATTCTTGCTATCGAGTACCGAGTGATGCAAGACCGCTTAAGAGCGGTTGTTGTCACTGACTTTGAAAGCATGTCAGCCACAGCAGTAAAGGGAGTGCTCAACCAAGAATCAGGCGGGGCCATTGCCGCCATGCGCATATTGCTGAATAGCGACATATCGACCTATCTCAACCCTTGTATGGTGACAGGATCGCATTTGCTAGTTGATAATCGCATCAAAGATCAATTTTTAGCAGCGGCTCAAGAGTTCATAAAAGAAGCTGGCTATAACTTCGAGCTGTCACTAAGCAGTAAAGCTGGCGATCTATTCTCAGCCATTTCAGCCACATCCTCAGCCTGGGAGTCAAGGCTCTACGTAGCGTTGAGCACCAGTTTATTTGAGCGAGGCATCACTAAGTGCCTGATTGGTACCAGGGGATTGTTTGGCGAAGGTTGGGACAGCCAGGCGCTGAACACCTTGATTGATTTGACCACCACCACTTCTCCTGTTTCAGTAAAGCAACTTAGAGGCCGCTCCATTCGCATTCAAAATGATGCCATTGGCTTGAGAAAAGTAGCCAACAACTGGGATGTGGTTTGCATTGCCCCTAGCTTAGAAAAGGGCTTGAACGACTATCAGCGCTTTGTACGCAAACATGACGGCTATTTTGGCATTTGCGATGACGGCCAAATAGAGTGCGGCGTCGGTCATGTCCACCCTGCTTTTTCTGAGCTGACACCGGCACAAGTTTTCGCCTCCATAGAAACATTCAATCAAGAAATGGCAGGAAGGGCCCTGGTTCGCGATCAAATTTACGATCTTTGGAAAATCGGTGAGCCATATAAAAACCGCTTATTCGAATGTCTAGAAATAGCAAAATTACGCAAAATTGCCCTGACTCCGCCGCATATTCGCTACAACAGCAAATACAAAGAGCATGCCAAGCAAATACGAGCCGCCTTAAACGGAGTTTGGGGTGAATATTTAGCCGTGGGAACACTGATATCGGCGGCGATGGCGCTCTTTCTTACGGGTCTGGGCCCACTGGCGTGGACAGCTGTATTGCCATCAATAGCCGCTAGCATATTAGCCACATTCAAGAGAAAGGCACTTTTTCTCAAGCTCAAACAAGATCTCTGCCAGCCAAACTCACAAGAATCATCCTTGCTAGATATTGCCTACGCTGTTCTGGCAGCCTTGCAGCAAATGAAATTGGTGCCGCGCACCATCGGAAAGGAAAATATCCACGCCACCGTGCGCAGTGACGGCAGCTATCGAATTTTTTTAGACACAGTCGATTCTGACACCAGCAAATATTTCAACCAATCATTTAAAGAAGTGCTCTCTCCGCTCTCCAACCAACCCTATTTAATTGCCAAGTATGAATTTGCCCTGGCCGAAATTGCCAGCGTAGAAGAAAGCGATCGATTTTTCCGCAAATATATAAATGGAAGAGCCGAGCCGCGCATTGGCAGTTATCATGCGGTGCCCAATTTGCTGGCGCGCTCGGAGAAAGGCAGAATGGCTTTTCAAGAAGCCTGGAACAAATACGTAAGCCCGGGTTTTGTCATCGCTACCGAAACAAAACCCGAGCTATTAAACAAATATTTTGGCATTGGTCCTAGTTTGGCTCAAAGATTGCTCTGGGAATAACTCAGAACAATTTTGAAAACTAGTCTTTCATGTGCGATCTAAGGAGAAGACCTGACAAAAGCTCAAAGGCTTCTTCGTCGAATGTATTATTGGCCAATGCTTTTTGCAAAGCTGCTTTTTCTTCTTCTGAGACTACGCCGTCAGACATAACCAACTCGCGAATAACTTTGGCCTCGTATTTCGAGACTTTATTGTCATCGGCGAGGACTTCCTTCAGGGCATCTTCTAATGATCTGGCCACGGTTGCGCCTCCTAATGCGAACTTTAAGTTGAGATTATACTTAATGCTGGATAGAAAAGGACAAGGTGAAATGGAAGCAAATACAACAAAACTTGAAATAACCCCGCTGGAGCTGAAAAAACGCCTGGATTCAGGGGAAAAGCCCTTCATCCTTGACATCAGAGAGGCTCATGAGGTTGAGATCTGTGCCCTTAACAACTCAGCTCTAATACCCATGGGAGAACTGGCCCAACGTTTTCAGGAGCTAAGCGAGCTCAAAGACCAAGAAATCATCATCTATTGTCGCTCCGGGGCACGCTCCGATCGCTGCGCCAACTTCCTCAGAGGGCAAGGTTTCACGAACGTTGTCAATCTAACTGGAGGAATATTGCGCTGGGCCGATGAAGTCGACTCAAGCCTGAGCAAATACTAGAACTAGCAGAGACTGGAGACTTGATATGAAGGCTGTTAATTGTTTTTGCAAGCTAATTTTGTTGAGCAGCTTTCTCTTGCTCGGCTTACTCTTGCCCGGCTGCCTCAATGACAGCAACCTCTGTTGGCAACAAGCACTGGCCCAACAACAGCCCAATCAGCCAGAAAATCAAGCAGAACAAAGCGCGGCCAAGCCAGCTGATGAGGAGCTGGTTGTTACACCAGAGCAAGAATCGGACGAAAACCAGCAGAACAAAGCTGAGACTGCAAATAAGAAGACCAAAGTAGCGAGCGAAAAAGTCGACGACAGCATGCCCATTGTGGTGGATGGCGTAGAAGTTTTTCGCATTCGTCATAAGGTCGGCCCTTATTCCATACCTACTCGGGTTGAGAATATTGAAAACCGACTAAGAAAAGCAAAGAGTGATGAACACTACAGCGACCTGGTTGCAAACATTAAGGCCATCAATCAAAAGCATGTTGCTGAAATCATGCTGGGCAATGAGCCCTTAGTAATAGTCTCAGATCAAGATGCCAAAGCTGAAGGTCTAAGTGACCGCATGGTCCTAGCCGAGCGCGAAGCGGCTAGTCTGAAAAAAGCGCTCTTATTAAGCATTGAGTCTCATCGCCCAGGCAATCTCCTCCTGGCCGCAGGTAAAACAGCGATCTCGGCTCTAGCCCTATTACTTTCGCTCATGTTTTTGAATTGGTTCTTTCCCC
>CAJXZK010000098.1 GCA_913063055.1 uncultured bacterium | reverse complement strand
GACAGGCCTCATTCGCCGGCTGCGTGACGAATGGAATTTGGGCGTTCTAATCACCGACCACAACCCAAGGGCCACACTAAAAATTACTGACCGCGCCTACTTGATTGACTACGGCAAAATTTTGGTTGCCGGTACTTCAAGAGAAGTAGCCGAAAGCCCTGTGGCGCGCAAACAATATCTGGGAGAGGACTTCACTCTGTGAGCATTGGTATTAAGCTTCTTGACCGATATATCGCTAATGAATTCTGGCAACCATTGCTGTTCGGTATTGGTATCGTCACTGGTGTATGGTTCGGCGCCGAGCAACTAAAAACAATTTTCAACCTGGTTATGAAATCAGGTGTGCCCATACACATGGCTCTTACTATTCTGGGCTTGCACTTGCCCGAAGTAATCGTCATGACCATTCCCATTGGTGTGCTGCTAGCGACACTTTTAGTATTCAACCGCCTCTCGGGCGACTCGGAAATTATTGCCTTGCGCACCAGCGGCGTCAGCTTCTACCGCATCATGGTAGCCCCCTTGATGTTTGGTTTGTTTACCTCACTGGTGAGCTTCGGCCTCAACGAAGCCGTGGTGCCAGTGGCTAACCGCACTTCTAAGCGCCTTGAATTTCTTGCCCTCTACAAAGCCGAGTTACCAGCTGGACAAGCCAACTTTACTTATATGGAACGGGGCAAAGACCTCAATATTGAGCGCATTTTCTTCATTGGCTACTATGAAGGTAAAAACCTGAGCAATGTCATCATTCTCGACTTCTCTCGGGCCAAGTTAGTGCAAATCATCTCGGCCTCAAGCGGCCTCTGGGACAACGGTCACTGGACCCTAAACGCGGGCCGAACTTATGTGCTATCGGGAGACTCCGATATCACTAGAATCAGCCGTTTCGACAAGATGGTAATTCCAGGCTTGGGTCAGGTGCAAAAAGCACTGGCCACGGGCAAAGTCTCGCCCAAAGAAATGAACCTCTTCGAGCTCAATAATTATCTAGACATCCTACGCAGCTCCAACTCGCTGAGCAACGACCTGTTGGTACGTTACTACCAAAAAGTCTCCCAACCCCTCGCCTGCTTGATCGTATCGCTGGCCGGTGCCCCTCTTGGCCTTTTGGCGAGAAGGTCGCGCAGTAACCTCGGTCTTATATATAGTGCGGTAGTGGTGTTTCTCTATTACGTGCTGCAATCGTCTTCAGGCGCCCTTGGGGACGCTGGCCGAATTACGCCGCTTTTGGCGGCCTGGCTACCCAATATTGTCATCGGCATATTGGGCGGAACGATTCTCTATGTCAGAGCCAGATAGCAAATTAGTTAGCAAAATAAATTGGTTATCGGCATGCCACTGAGCTTGGCTTAGGGTACAAATGAGACTGCATTAATCTGGAATATAGGATTACTGTCAATCGTATGCGTAATACCCGTATTGACTCACCCCTTAGGCACGCTTAATCTTGACATACCTCTATCAGCAGCTGATAGACCGAAATAGGAGTTCTTGCTTCTCACCAAACGGTCGAGAGCCCGAGAAAGCCTATAAAAGCAAACAGTAATACCCCGGAATCACCAGAGAAAAGCCTTGGCTAGCACTAGTCAAATTTCCAACTCCATGCACTCCAATCGGCGCCGCAATTCGGTGCTTTTGATGGGATTTGTGCTGGGCGGCGTCAGCCTCGTCGTCGTACCGGGTGTCTACTTCGTCTGCCAAGATAGTGCAAAGCGCTCCGACCTTTGCCAGAACCTTGGTGAAAAGCTAGGCAGTTTAAGCCTCAGCAGTGGCATTTCGAATTCTGCCTTTGGCAATTTATTCAAGAAGGCTCCGGCAAAATCAGAAGCAATTTCCCCAAACAGCTCAGTTATAGGCTCTGGAATAGGTGCTACTGCTGCGGCCAAACCGCTGAATCACGCCGGTGTAACTGCCAGCAATGTCAAACTTGTAGACGAAGCAGTTAAGCTTCTCGTCGGGCAAATTGAGGCCAATCCCAAAGACCCATCCTTGCATAATCGTCTTGGTCTAATTTATGCCGAACTAGGCGAATTGAGTCAGGCTGAAAATCAGTTCAAACAAGCAATTGAGATTGCCCGGCTGGGCGTAAGCGAATCAAAACAAGCTGTAGATGCAAACAAAGCCAGTGGACAGTTGGCTCTAGCCAGCGAAGCAATGCTCAAAGGTTCGCAAGCTGAGCTTGAACTTTCAACCGCTCACAGCAATCTAGCTCGGGTTTATGAAAAGCTTGGCCAACAATCTAAAGTGGTAGCTCAACTAGAGCAGCTCAATCAAGACGTGCGTATCAACGGTAGCCTGGCCCAATCATTCGGCCTTGGTGCCGGCAAAGTGGCCACCTCTAAAAACTCAGTTAAATCTTCTGTCGAAATTGTTGACGGCATGGCCAAAGCAGAGGCTCTGATGCAGGCCCACATGCTACCGCAGGCAATGGCACAGTGGAAGCATGTACTCTCTCTCGACTCAACAATTGCCGAAGCCCACGAAAAATTGGGAAGAGCAGCTCTTTCAACCGGCAACATCTTTTTAGCGATTCAAGAACTGAAGCAAGCGGCACAACTAGAACCGCGCAACGCAGCTGTACATTCCAGCTTGGGCATGTGCTATCAGTACCGCAACAAAAACAAAGAAGCCATCGATGAGTTCAACAAGGCTCTAGCAATCGAGCCGAAAGACGCTCTTACAGCCTTTAATTTAGGCAATGCCTACGCTGCCCTTGGGCAGAACAAAGACGCTCGTCGCGTCTACCAGCAAGCTATTCAGATCAAGCCAGAAATGGCAGTGGCTCACAATAACCTAGCAACTGTCTTGTCTATGGATGGCCAATACGATCAAGCTATCGAACAATTTGAACACACTCTAACATTGGCACCAAATATGGCATCGGCCCACTATGGTCTTGGCCTGGCTCTATTCAACACCCATGATTACACCAATGCCGCGCGCGAGTTCAAAATTGCCCTGGCTATCAATCCTAATTTGATCGATGCCCACACTAAAATTGAAATGTGCCACCGCCTGAACGGCCAGCAATTTGGTCAGCAAAACGCCAATAATTGCCTGGCAGCAGGCCTGAATAGCACAGGAGTCAGAACTAGAGCAGTATCCAGCGGCTATAGTCCAAATTCTGGCTCTCGATCAAGTTCTACTTCTAGCTCTAGCTCTGGCTCTGGAGCTAACTTTGAAAATGGTCGACGACTGAGCATGATTGGTGTCTCCGGCGATCAAGCGCCCAGAGCAAGACAGAGAAAAGTAACCATGAGCTCTTCAATTGATGAAGGCAGCAATAGAAATCTGGCGCAGAGACTCAACTAACAGCCTTGTCTAGAAACATTATCTTGTTAGGACCATCTGGTGCGGGTAAATCTAGCACCGCCAGTCTTCTCAGCGAAAAACTAGCCTTGCCCTGCCTTGATTGCGATTCTGTCATTGAGGCTAAAGCGGGACAATCAATTGCCTCTTTGTTCAAGGAGCAAGGAGAAGCGGCTTTCCGCGCCCTGGAAAATCAGCTCCTAGATCAGTTACTTGATGAGCTACAAGAAGAACCACGAGAAGAGCTGCTCGAAGAGAACCTTGAGGAGCAGTTGCCTAATCAAAATTTAGCCAAGCAGAAATTGACTGGCCCACACCAGCCGAAGGTGATCGCTTGCGGGGGCGGCCTGCCAATAGGTAGTGGCAATATGGATAAGCTTAAAACCCTGGGCCAGACAATTTATCTCACGGCGGAAGTTGAGACCCTTGCAAAGCGAATAAGCAGTCAGGGTAGTCGCCCACTTTTGGCACCAGATCAGCCAGAACAGTTAATTGACAAGATCAAACAGCTCCTGACATGCAGGCGGCACATATACGAGCAAGCACACCTGACAATTAAAACTGATGGAAAAACAGTGCCCGAAGTAGTGGCAGAGATTCAAAGAATCCTCACAAACGCAACACTTTAGTACAGGCGCGTTATAGTATCTGATTGGAAGAGCTGAATTTTGGAGGAGTGGATCTTGTCAGCAGTGACGCAAGATGAATTAATGTACTTGCAGTCCCAATTAGAGGGGCTCGAGTCTATTTTTATGGAGCTCATGCCCTTCGGCATCGAACTCAAGCGCCAACACGTGCAAGATTACTATGACAAACGCTTCGATGCCGCCACTAAACCGGTTTCATCGGTGGCCGAAACCGAATTACGCCGACAGTTCAATACCAAAGCAAACCAAGTGAGAAACCTGGTTGACAGCGCTGAGTCACTGGGAGACGCTGGCAACAAACTCAACTTGATCCGAGCTGCAGCTTCCCTTCCGGAAGAACGCAGTAAGGGACTACTCAACTCTGTTTTGCAACTGTGCAAAGGTCTGGTAACCGAAACTAAGGCTGACCCAGTTCTCTTCAAAGAAATTATTTCATCAAAAGAACTAAGAGCAGTAGAAGCCAGAGTGCTACTAGGTTCTACCATGTTCATTATTGCTGACCAGGTTATGTATGGCGAACAACCACTGCCACTGCGGGATTTACTTGGACAATTCTTGCAGATGGTGAGACAAGAAGGCCTGTTAACCCGCAATGATCCCTTCTTGATTGAAGCCCAATGCGCCATGGAAGCTTTAGAGCTAGACGCCGAAGCAGCCGAAGAAGAAGCAGAAGCTCAGGGCCAAGCTCAAGCTTAAGACCCGATAGTCTAGTAGGTCGAAATCTTTTGAAAATACTCGTTCTCAACGGCCCGAATCTCAATCTCCTAGGCGCTCGCGAAACATCTACCTATGGCAAAACCAGCCTGGCTGAAATTGAAAGCAGGCTAATTAACCTAGCCAAAGATATTTCGGCCGCAAACTCAAAAAATCTAGAGCTAGAATTTAAGCGGTCAAACGTTGAAGGCGAGCTAGTCAATATCATTCAGTCCTGCCTGGGCGCCGGGGTAGCCGGAGTAGTGATAAATCCTGGGGCCTACGGTCACACCTCTATTGCCATTAGAGACGCCTTTCTCGCCATTGCCATGCCCTTTGTTGAAGTTCATGTTTCAAACGTCTATGCCCGTGAGCCATTCCGGCACAAAAGCTATCTCAGCGACGTCGCTTTAGGTGTTATCGCTGGCTTTGGTGCCAATAGTTATGAACTGGGTTTACGAGCCCTCTACGACCACCTAATTTCTACGACTAATCAATAGTAAATATTAGGTGCACTGGCATAAGGCTATAATGGCCCTCGGAGTACAATAAGTTCTTATGGAAAACCGCACAGACTCAGTCATTAGAAGCAAAGAAAGAGATCTTCGAATATCTCTCAGACATGCCATGCTTGGCACGATCAATATAGGCCTTGCCAAGGCAACACTAATGGCCCTTTTGGCCACGTCTCTGCTAACTCTTCCTTCAAGCCAACCGGCCAGCTGCCAAGAGACCAGCGATAAACCTGCGGCAGAAGCAAAACCTCGGGCCTACTCAGCCGAGGCCATCAAGCATTACAACCGTGGCCTTGAATTTCACCAGTCTGGCTTCTTTGAGAAGGCCGTGGCGGAATACAAACTGGCCATCGCCTCTGACGATCGCTTAGAGCAGGCCTATAGCAATCTTGGCCTGATCTACATCTCGCAAAAGAGCTATGCTCTGGCCCAAGATGCCTTCGACAAGGCCCTCTTTCTCAAACCCAATCGCCCAACTTCACTGAACGGCTTAGCGTCAGTGCTATTTGCCCGAAGCCAAGTCGATCAGGCCATCGAAAAATGGCAGAAGGCCGTAGCCGTTGACCCTAAATTTGCTAGCGCCTATTTCAATATGGGCACCGCCTATGAATCGCAAAAAAAATATGACGAGGCTCTTGCTGTCTACGTTAAGGCTGTATCAATAGCTCCCGACATGGCCGATGCGTTCTATCACATGGGCAGCCTACTCAATAAACAAAAGCACCCAGCCCAGGCCTTAGTGCTGTTAAAAAAGGCAGTAGATCTAGCAGCCGAATCAGAATTTGCTCGAGATGCCCGCAAACAAATTCTCTCGATTGAAAATCAGTTTGCCAAAGATTCAGGAAAAGATTCTGGTAAAGACAACAAGAATAAGGTGGTAAGCGATCTGCCACCAAACAGAAGCCAGTCACCATCTGTTGGTGCCTCCAGGCAAGAGATAATCGATTCGGCAACTCGCAATGTTGAGAAGAAGAGACTCGAAAAAGAGAAAAAGGCAGCCGAAGCACAGTGGGCTAAAGAGCATCCAGAAGAGCGCCAAGGCGGCCTGCTCGGTTTAGTAAAACGCAAACCCAAAAGCGAAATGAAAATGTTCGTGCACCCGCCTCAAGCGGCTAACGATCAGAAGACTGAGTAATTACTATGTTTGACAAAGAAGAAAAGCTCCAGGCATTAGCCGACCTGATCGAAGGCAAGGTAGTGGACGATAGCGCCCGGGTAGAAGCCTGCATCAAAGGCACAGTGCTTGGGTTTCCCGCCACCATAGAGGCGATGAGAGTGGGCTTTCCCTTTGGCTGTTCTTTCTTTCTAGAAACCGATGTCTTGAACGAAAACAAATCGAAGAAAAGCAGTGGAGAGTTCACACTTACAGTGAGCCACCGCTTGGTCACTGGCTTTTGGGCCAAGTTCAGCCGCATACTCCTGGTAGATCATACAGATAAACCGTTGGGCATGAAAAAATTTGACGCTGACTACATAGCTAAAACCAATGATGATGAGCAAGCTTTGCGTTTTGTGCAATACCCATCAATGATTGATAAATTGCTACTCCTGAGCCAGTACACCAATTTCACAGAACTGCATGTCCGGTCAGGCTATGGAGTAGTTCTAGTTCAACCTACCTCAATTGAGAAACTAGATTTAGACACAGTTAGAGAGACATTTCGCGTCTTTGGTGATATTGCCCAGGTAGTATTCGAGGCCTTTTAATTCAGTGTCAAACTTACTTGAAGAAGAAACCAGCAGAGCTGATTACATTCTTTCGATAGCGCAATTGTTAGGGCGCTATCTTAGTAATCTGCCGACAGAAGCTGAAAGAATGCCGGTTCTGTTGGAACAGTTGGAGCGAAATGATTATCGCTTGACCAACCGCAAAAACATGGTTGGCCACCTAACCGCCAGCGCCTTAGTTATCAACCACTCCTCTCAAGTATTGCTCATTCACCACAATGGCTTAAAACGCTGGCTGCAACCCGGTGGTCACCTCAATCACAACGAAGAGCCAGAGTCAGGAGCACGACGAGAGTTACTGGAAGAGACCGGCCTGGGAGGTCAAGGCGAAATAACTCTCGTGCACAGCCCACACAGCTCGAAAGACAACCTTTTACCGTTTGATGTCGACACCCACGACATTCCTGCTAACCAGGCTAAGAGAGAAGGTGAGCATAAACATCATGATTTTCAGTACATTTACCAGTTAGACCCAAAGAACGCCCAGCCAATTGTTCTGCAAGAAGAAGAGGTGGCTAAATATAAATGGGTTTCATTCGACCAGTTAGCCAGCGGCGAATATGGCAAACGCCTTAGTCGGGTGGCAGAAAAACTAAGGGCCAGCTTAAGTTAGATATTCGGGCTCGAACTTCGGGCCAGATATTCAGGCTACAACTTCGGGCCAACTATTTGGGCTAAGGGCCAGAAAAATTCTCTTGGCATTCCAAGACATTAGCCAGGTCAGCCTAAAGCCCAAAAGCAAAGAGAAACAGATTGTTACGGAGCAAGGCTTTCATCGGCCGATGTGATAAATTTACTTTGTGGGAAGTTTTGAACTAAGGCTCAAAAACCCGCAATACACGCACTAATGAGGTATCGGGTATGGCAGACACCACCACAGCGCCTACTTCCACCACGATTGTCGGTTTGACTGAAGCCGCAGCAGCAGAAGTAAAAAGACTACTGGTTGACGAGCAAGGTAAGACTGGTCTGCGTATGGAGATCAAGGGCGGCGGTTGTTCAGGAATGTCTTATGGCATGAGCTTCGACAATGCTCAAGAAAAAGACCACGTCATCGAAGAACATGGCGTAAAGCTTTTCATCGATCCTAAAAGCGCAATCTATTTGAAAGGCACAGTTCTGGACTTCCAGAGCGGTCTTGACGGACAAGGCTTTGTCATCAAGAATCCACAAGCTAAAGGCTCATGTGGTTGCGGCAATTCATTCTCAGTCTAACAACTAGAATAATGACCAATAGGTAATTTGGAACGTGCCGGCAATAATTCTGTCCGGCACGTTTCTTATTTCAAATAATCTCAAGAGTGGCAAGATGAACAAGCTAAAACTAGCTCGCCCCAAGAAAGCAGAAGAAAAAGTAGAAGAGGCCCAGAGCAACTCAGGCCAAGAACTAGGATATTTTGCCGCGGCGCAATACAGCTTGATTGAAATATACGGGGCTGACAGCGAACGCTTTATCAACGCTCAAACCACCAGCGACGTAAAAGCTTTGAAGCCCTACCAGTGGCAGCCTAGCGCGCTCTTAGATCGCAAGGCCCATGTGGTTGCCTACTTCAATCTTTATCGAAAAAATAGTTCTTACCGCATCATCGCCGAAGAAAGCCAAGTCGCCACCATACTGGAACATCTAGATAAATACATTTTCGCTGACAAAGTCGAATTGCTTAACCTCAGCAGTGGCAAAATGCTCGCTCTAATTGGCTCTGATGCCCGCTCAATCATCAATGACAATCTCAGCCAAAAGAACCCAGCGCTGTTCGAGAGAGACCTGATTGACGGCGACCTCTGGGGCATCAACGTACATATTTTCAGAGCACCACTTTCAAGTAGAGAAGCCTTCTTAATTTATTGCGCTGGCGACCAATTTGAGACTCTGCAAGAAAAGCTGCTACCAGCCTTAAAACAGTATGGCGCCAAGAAGCTAAGCGCCGATCAAGTGCTGATCGAACGCATCGAAGCAGGGCTGCCACAATTTGCCACCGACTTCAGTAGCGAAAATTTGATTATAGAACTGGGGCTAGAAGACAAGGCCATTAGCTATACAAAGGGTTGCTTCCAGGGGCAAGAAGTACTTGCGCGTGTCAAAGGACACGGCTCTCCCAATAAGCAACTAACAGGCCTGATACTAGAGCTAGAGGGCAAGCAAAATAGCCCTACCGATGGCAAGATCGCAGTAGGCACACCACTTATGGTGGCGGGCCAAGAAGTGGCCAAAATTCTGTCTAATGCCTATTCGCAACGTTTACAAAGACACATTGCCCTAGCCATGGTCAAACGCGACTTTAGAACACCAGGCCGTCAGCTAGAAGTATCGATTGCTACACCGAGCGAAAGCGGTGACTCTACCGCGATTACGGGTAAGGCCACCATTAAACTGCTACCCTTTATTGAGTCTGAAGACCTAAAGCTGAAAGCCAAAGACCTCTACGAAGAGGCTCTCAAGCTCTATGCCACTAGCGACAGCAAGAGCGCGGTAACTAGCCAATTAAATAGCCAAGGCCAAGATAGCAATAAAGATAGCAATCAAGACAGCAACACCAGCAAAGCCATTAAGAAGCTAAGAACTGCTCTGCTTCTCGACAGCCATCTCGAAGATGCTTACGAAGCGCTCGGTGTGATTCTATCTAAAGAGAATCAGCTGGACGAAGCTGTGGAGCTAATGGAAACCCTAGCGCGCATCAATCCTGATTCAATCATGGCCTATGCTAACCTCTCGGTATTTTATCTAGAACAAGGTGGCGGCAAAGAGAAAGCAGAAGAAGCCAAAGCACAGTCTATGAGTATTCGCATGAGACTAGCAGCCAAAGAGGCCATGCAAGAGCACCAGCAGAAAGAAGACAGTGCAAAAATTGAAGCCGAAGCACTAGAGCGCAAAGCTATGTTTGAGCAAGTAATTGAAATAGACAGTGACGATCTATTTGCCAACAACGGCCTGGGCAATTGCTACAACATCCTCAAGCAATATCAGCTAGCTGAGCCATATTTGCTTAAAGCCATCCAGATCAAACCGAACCATACGGTTGCCTACCAGGAGCTTGGTCGCACCTACGAAGGCCTCGGTCAAACAGAAAAGGCTATTGAGACTTTCAAAAAAGGCATCGACGTAGCGGCTCAAAAAGGCGATATGACCCCACTAAAAGCAATGCAGGCGCGACTAGATAGCTTATTAGCTAAACCAGAAGCAAGCGATGCCGCAATCTAAGGGTTTAAATCTATTTGCTGCGCTGGTCTACATTTTCATGTATGTACCAATCATAATTCTTGTTGTCTTCAGTTTCGACAATTCAAGACTAGCTGTAGAGTGGCATGGCTTTACCCTAAGTTGGTATCAAAAGCTGTTTCAAAACGAAGCAGTCAAGTCTGCGCTATACAACAGTTTAATAGTGGCATCTATTGCAGTGACAGTCTCTGTATTCATGGGTGTTCTAGTAGCAGTCGGCTTGAGCCGAGCACGCTTCAAGGGTCTGGCTCTCATTCGCGGCTTAATAGTTCTGCCAATTATTGTCCCAGAAATAGCCATGGCCGTCGGAGCACTCATTCTCTTCATTGCCATAGGCTTGCCTCTGGGCTTGGCCACTGTAATTGTGGCCCATATCATTTTTTGCCTCTCCTACGTTGCCCTGACAGTAGCTGCCAGGCTCGAAGGGCTGAATCCGCAGCTTGCCGAAGCCGCCCTTGATCTAGGCGCAACGCCAGTTGAAGCTTTCTGCAAAGTAACCTTACCGATTCTAGCGCCTGGTATTATATCTGGTGCTCTGCTAGCCTTCGTACTTTCTCTTGACGATTTCGTCATCACCCAATTTACCGCTGGAGTCGGCGCCACAACTCTACCTCTGCGCATTTATAGCATGGTCAAATTCGGAGTCAGCCCCGAAATCAATGCCCTTTCAACTCTGATGCTGACAGTTACTTTTTTAATTACGCTAACAGCTGAGTGGATCAGAATGCGGTCAAATAGGACCTTACATCATGAATGAAAGCAACCCCTGGAAAACTATTTCTCAATCAGTGGTCTACGAAAATCCCTGGATTAGAGTACAAGAAGACCAGGTGATCAGGCCAGACGGCTTAGATGGAATCTATGGTGTGGTCAACTTCAAAAACAAAGCAGTTGGCGTCTTACCCATAGACGAAGAAGGCTTTACCTATCTGGTGGGACAGTATCGCTACCCCCTGGGTTTTTACTCCTGGGAAATACCCGAAGGCGGTTGCCCCCAAGACGAAGACACTCTAGATGCCGCGAAGCGAGAACTCAAAGAAGAAACTGGCCTAGAAGCCGCCAGCTATCAGGTGCTCGGCCGAGCTCATTTGTCCAATTCAGTATCAGACGAAGAAGCCATTTGGTATTTAGCCACAGGACTGACTTTAGGCGAGGCCGAACCAGAAGGTAGCGAAGAGTTAGCAGTACGAAGGCTAGCCTTTTTCGAGGCCCTAGAAATGGTGCAACAAGGCGAAATTACCGATGCCTTAAGCGTACTGGCAATTAATAGCTATGCACTTAAGCTTTTAAAATAGCGGCTAATTAACTCTCAAGATAGCGGCTAAATATCAATCTTATTGGCTCGAGCCAAATCTTTCAGTTGCTGCAGTTCAGACTGCAAATTGAGTTTGCGCAAAACTTCAGCAAAGTCAGTGACAAACTCAGGCATCTGTCCTCCAGCATAGTTGCCGTATTTTCTGTAAAAGGGCAGTGCCAATTCATAGTCTATTTTGGCTTTGTTCAGAAGTTCAGTAGCTTCAACACTCTGACCAGCGCTAGCCGATTGACGAGCCATCATCATGTAACACTTACCCAAATGCTGAAAATTCTCATTGAGCAGAGCACTATCGCGGCGAAAGGCAGCATCGTCTCTTTTTTTAAGATCAGCAGCAATGCTATCTCTATAAACTTTAGTGCCAAACTCTAGAAGTGGTGCAGCTTTGTCGTACTGCCCCGAAACGAAATAAGAGAACGACTTCTGGTCAAAATTGAGGGCGTCAGCAAATTCATTATTGGGCACTGTGCCAGTATAGGGAACTAAAGAAGTTGTGGGTGGAGCTGGAACGCTAGACACGAAGAAGAGCCCGAGTGATACACTGACCAAAACCACAATCGCAATAATACTCGCTGGCAACGACCGAGGATTTTTTGTTTTGGGGGAAGCCGAGAGCCTAGGAAACTTTACTTTTTCACCATCGCGGATCAGTTTAAGATCGTTCACGAGCTCATAGGCAGACTGATAGCGCTGATTGGGATCGCGCGCTAGACAGCGCAAGACAACTTTGTCTAAATCAGCCGGCACTTTAAATTGAGCAGGTAGGTTAGAAACCGTTGTGAGACTAGAAATAGGTTTGGGGTCTTCGTGAATGTGTCTCAGTATGATCTTGATAGGATTTTCAGCAGCAAATGGCTTGATGCCAGTGAGAGTCTCGTACATCAGGCAACCAAGGGAATAAATGTCAGAGCGGCGATCTTGCATATTGCCTTCACACTGCTCTGGCGACATATAGAGCGGACTACCAAAGATGTCACCGGTCTGAGTTAAATTCTCATGGGCCTTTTGCTCGCTTGGTAGCACTTTGGCGATGCCAAAATCTACCAGTTTGACAAAGTCAGAGCCGTTTTCCGACTTCTCTAAAATAATATTGCCCGGTTTAATATCACGGTGAATAACACCCTTAAGGTGTGAGTCAGCTATGGCTTCAGCCGCCTGAATAAATATGTCGAGAGCCCGCTCGCTATCAAAATAGCCCTCTTTGGCTAGTTCTTGCTCGAGGGTATGACCCTCCAGGTAATCCATGACCAAGAAAGGGCAACCACTGACACCGACACCATAATCGTAGACCGCAGCTAAATTGGCATGGGTAAGAGCGCTAGCTGCCTTAGCCTCCTGCTCAAAGCGTTTGACCGATACTTTATCTTGAACCAGATCTTGATTGAGAACTTTAACAGCAAAGACCTTATCGACTGCTTTGTCTCTAACTTTATAGACTACGCCCATACCGCCGCGACCAATTAAAGCCAAGACTTCATAGCGCTCGCCGAGATTAGGAAATTGCTCTTGAGGCGCCAAAGCAGGTAAACTCTCCACACTTTCAGTAAGAATCGCCTCTGCAGTGCTACAGTCCTCCACCAATTGAGGTGCATAGCCTTGATATGACAGAGGCAGAAGACTACTAGAATCTTCCACCAGCTTTGTATCAACAGCCTCTAGCTCTTTTTGCTCTTCTCGTTTCATCCATTAGCCATAAAAATATTGAGATTCTAACTAAGGTATTGCCCACTGTAGCCAATACTTATGCGGTCATTTTTAATGCCTGTTACTGCTTCAAAAATGCCATTCATAAATCAAAATAGAGAATAGCTAGTGTTCTTAGAAGTGTTATGGCCCCTAACCAAATTCGAGAAATATCATCGAAGGAGGTGCTTGTGATCAGGCATTCTATCCTTCAATTCGCAGAATCAGCGGAGGCAAGTATTTTGCCTGGCGATGACCATGCCAGTACACTGTACAGTAAGACCAAATGCCGTCAGGTTCTACAGCCGGCTTGGATTTAAGGACACCAAAGAGCAAATTGTAATGGCACATGGAAACTTCTCTAGAATGATTCTCGCCCTTCCGAGTTCGCCAAAAACAAATAGCTAACGCTAACCTACTGTAGCCACTTTAGCCGAAATGAAATTGAGCCCAGATGAGCCCATGTCAAACATACTGTTATGAATTGTCGCTTTAGTCAGGTTCCAAAAGTGTCCGATTTTCAGCTGAAAATCGGACAGATCTGGAAACGGGGAGAGGACTTGAAGAGGACTTGAACAAGATATGCCTACGTTGCAAGCTACAATTCAAAATCAGGATAGTACTCTGCAATCACCTCATCGCAAGGCAGGCAGAGCACTGGCAATTTGCCCTTGCCATGATCTTCAGTGAATTTCCAACAGCGAGCACACTTGGTACCAGATGCTGGTATTACTTTGACACTGATACCACTTTCATTGTTTTCAGCCAGGGCTTCTACAGTTGAAGTGATACCAATTACAGCTTGCGAAGTAATGAAGAAACCTGGCAAGTCTTCGCCCAGAGCGGCCACTTTCTTAGCTAGAGCAGGGTCTTCAAAGGCCAACTCTACTTTAGCTTCCAAAGAGCTTCCAATTTTGCGGGCAGCCCGAGCTGTCTCTAAGGCTTTGTTGACTATGATGCGCACGTCAATTAGTTCATGCCAGAAATCAGATTCTAGAATGTTCTCAAAGCTCTTATTTGATTTAGGGAAATCAGTTAGCAATACGCTTTGATGACCACCGCCGAATGTCTTCATGGCATCAGTCATGTGCTGCCAGATATCCTCGGCCATGTGCGGTGTAACTGGTGCAAGCAATCGCACCAGAGCCTGCAGCATGTGAGCTAGCACTGTTTGCACTGAGCGGCGCTTGAGAGATTTCGGCCCAGCTGTGTAGAGAGTATCTTTAGCAATATCGAAATAGAACGAGGACAGCTCTACCACGCAGAAGTTTTGCAGCAACTGGTAGTACTTGAAGAATTCAAAGCGATCAAAGTCGCGAGTTACTTCTTCTACCAATTCATTGAGGCGGTGCAATAAGAAGCGATCTAGCGAAGAGAGATCTTCAAAAGGCACAGCATCAACGGCAGGATCAAAATCGTACAAATTGCCCAACATATATCGGGCTGTATTGCGCAGCTTACGATAGACTTCGGCCAATTGAGCCAACATATTTTTGCCGATTGGAATGTCATCAGTATAGTTAACCGAAGCTACCCACAGCCTCAATACGTCAGCACCATACTGCTTTATTACTTCATCGGGATCAACCACATTACCGACAGACTTAGACATCTTGCGGCCGTTTTCATCAACGACAAAGCCGTGAGTGAGAACGGTCTTGTATGGTGCCCGATCATGAATGGCAACACTAGTCAAAAGTGACGACTGGAACCAACCGCGGTGCTGATCTGAGCCTTCTAAATAGAGCTCACAGGGCGAACCACGCAATTCAGGACGAGCATCAAGTACAGCCGCATGGGTCACCCCTGAATCGAACCAGACATCCATAATGTCGGTCTCACGAACAAACTCAGAAGACGAGCAGCTGCCGCATTTCATGTCCCCGACAAAATCTTGTGGTGTCTTTTCCCACCAGCTATCAGAACCCTCAGCGTCGAAGACTTTGGCAATAGCTTCAATGCTCTGTTCATTCATTAAGGGCTCATTGCATTTCTTGCAATAGAAAACTGGAATTGGTACGCCCCAGGCGCGCTGCCTGCTAATACACCAGTCTGAGCGGTTCTGCACCATGTTAAAGATGCGGTTGCGACCAGAGTTTGGCAACCATTCCACCTGGTCAATGCACTCAAGAGCTTTTTGACGGAAGCCTTCTACCGAAGCAAACCACTGTTCCGTTGCGCGGAAAATCAAAGCGTTCTTACAACGCCAACAATGAGGATAGCTATGACTGAAAGTTTGATGCTTGATTAAAGCGCCAACTTCTTTCAAATGCTCCACAATGACAGGATTAGCTTTGGCATAGTGCTGCCCGGCAAACTGGCCAGCTTCATCGGTGAAGATACCGCGACCATCAACTGGCGAAAGGACGCCGAGGTTGTAGAGCTTGCCCACCTCAAAGTCTTCTGGACCGTGGCCAGGAGCAGTATGTACTACACCAGTACCGGCTTCATTGGTGACGTGAGCACCATTGATTACTCGGCTGGCTCTATCAACAAAGGGGTGTCTAGCTTCTATTAGCTCCAGTTCGCGCCCGGTTGCTTCACCCAGCACAACAACGGCAGCAGCATCAATATCGGCTGCTTGCAAGAAAGTCTCACGCAAACTCTGCGCCACTATCAACACACCATGATCTGGAGTGGTGATGAATTCGTAGACAAAATCTGGATGCAGAGCAATAGCTAAGTTAGCAGGAAGTGTCCATGGAGTAGTGGTCCAAGCAACAAACGAGACAGGCGTCTTTTCATAAGTGCTAGCCGCACCATTTTTTGCCTCAGAAATAAACTTAGGCAACTTACTGCGCTCAGAATCTGGCACAGGAAATTTGATATAGATAGAGTTAGAAGTATGGTCGGCATACTCAACTTCAGCTTCGGCCAAAGCGGTCTCACAAGTGGGACACCAATAAACTGGCTTTAGACCCTTGTAGAGATAACCATTAGTTACCATCTTGCCAAACACTCTTATTTGAGCCGCTTCAAAATGCTGATCAAGAGTGATGTAAGGATGGGCCCAATCGCCCCATACGCCCAGTCTTCTAAAGTTATCTTCTTGACCCTTGAGATTGGAGAGGGCAAATTCTCTACATTTTTTTCGCAGCTCAACTGGAGTTATGGCTGCCCTACCGCCTTTTACATTTTTTAGAGCGGCGTTTTCGATGGGCAAACCATGGCTATCGTAACCCGGCACATAAGGAGCGTAGAAGCCATGAAGAGCTTTGTATTTAGTGATGATGTCTTTGAGAATTTTATTGAGAGCTGTACCAATGTGAATCTTGCTCGAGCTCAAATAAGGCGGGCCGTCATGCAAGACGAACTTTTCAGAAGCGCTGCGCTTTTCTAAATTGAGTTCGTAAACTTGTTTTTCATCCCAGAACTTCTGAATTTCGACTTCGCGAACCGTGCTGTTAGCTTTCATCGGGAAAGCAGTAACAGGAAGATTGACTGGAAATTTCTTCTTATCGTCGGCCACTGTATGTCCTCAAGAGTCTCTAAATTGGTTTTAAGTTAGGTCTAAATATGAGCAAAAAACTGATCTAAAACAAAAACCGCCAACAGTGATGCTGGCGGTGGCAAATTCACTTACCCACGCCCTTACTTGCTTGTAATAATTTCTATTGAAATAGAGTTGCCAAGTTTCATGAGAGCATCTTTTTCAAGGGGGTAGTCAATATCAATATAAATGTGCTTATAGAGGATAGAGCTGCGACCCTACATTCGTCAACAAAACGCATCTTCTGGGCTAAACAAGTCTTTATTGACGGCTTTGGAGTAAACTCAAAATATTCTCCTCCAATTAACTAAAGGCGGTTATGACAAAAGTCTTCGATGTAGCAAAAGAGGCAGCATTGGCAGGTGGAGCTTTGCTAAAAGCTCGGCTTGGCAAAATTAAGAGCGTGGATTATAAGAGCGCTTATAACCTTGTCACTGATGTTGACAAAGCTTCAGAAGATTTGATCATTGCCACCATCAAAGCTACTTTTCCTCAAGACAGCTTCCTGGCTGAAGAAGGCGGAATAACCCACGGAAATGCTGCCAAAACTGCCGGTCAAAATCAAAGCGCGCCAAACAGAAGGTGGATAATCGATCCACTAGATGGAACCACTAACTACACCCATAGTTATCCTTTCTTTTGCGTCTCCATTGCCGCTGAAGAAGATGGAATAGTCACCCATGGCGTTATTTTCAATCCGATGTCAGGTGAATTTTTCAGAGCAATTAAAGGGCAAGGGGCCTTTCTTAACGACGAGCCCATTCATGTTTCAAGCTGCGCGTCGCTTGACAATGGTCTTTTAGCTACGGGCTTCCCTCCCGATACTGTCAACAACATCTATAACAACATGGATAGCTTCAAGCATGTCACCAACATCTGTCATGGCGTCAGGCGCGACGGCTCGGCCGCACTTGATCTTTCCTTTGTCGCCTGTGGTCGTCTCGATGGTTTCTGGGAGCGAAAATTATCGGCCTGGGACGTGGCAGCCGGGGCCCTCATCGTTGAAGAAGCTGGTGGCAAAGTTAGCAATCTTGAGGGCGGCCCCCTAGATATGATGAGTGGTCATATTCTTGCTAGCAATAGTAAAATTCACCAAGAAGTAGTTGATGCACTCGCTAGTGCCAACGTTCACTAAGACTTTTTCTTGATCACTAACTTACGATAGCCACCAAACCAGGCACTAAATGTGATGCGCAGTACTTCTGCCAGCATCCGTGGTGAATCGGTCAAGACGTTTACTTTAGAACCTTCTACGTTGGCCCAGTTAATGGCAATTTCAGCAATTTTATAGTCGCGCAAACGGGCGATATAGAGAATTTCAACGTCGAAGGCATAGCCATTCAAGCGCGAAACAGAAAAAATGTCGTGGGCCGCCTGGCGACTAAATAACTTGAAGCCACATTGAGTGTCTTTGATGCCAGGAAGAATCAACTTCTGCACAATGAGGTTGAATGTATTACCAATATATTTGCGGTGAGGTAAAGCCTTGATTACCGCTTCAGGATCCCCTGTAGCCCGCGAGCCAATAACCACATCAAAGCCCTCTTCGCCTTTCGCTAAGAGCTTTTGCATCTCTTCGATAGGGGAACTACCGTCAGCATCATTCATGAGCAAATAATCGCCACGAGCTGCCAACATGCCAGTACGCACAGCGTAACCTTTGCCTCGATTTGGCGCATAAGATAGAAGCCTTACACCAGGGTATTGCTGGGCAAATTCTTCAACATATGCAGCCGTATGATCGTAAGAACCATCATCTACAACAATGATTTCGAAGCTTAAACCTGACTGATAAAGATAGCGGTAAACCGACGTAAGAGTAATAGGAAGTCGCCTATCTTCATTGTACGCCGGGATTATTACCGATACCTGCATGCACCATCTTCACAGGAAACCCTGCTAGTGTACTTTAATCGTAGCTCTCACTAATCTTAGCTCTCACTAAGGCCTTACTTATTAGCATCGCGCTCGGCAGCATATCTAGCGGCAGTGTCAAACACCGAATTACTTCCAGTAAGGGTACCAGCATTATAAGCCTTGGTCGTGTAATACGATTGACCTTGGTCGAGACCTTGCATGTTGGCTCTTACTTGAGCAGCTTGATAGAGAGATTTGCTCTCATCATGAGGAGTGTATCCCCATGGTCCAAAGACACTTTGAGAGGTTTTGAAACCAGTGTAAGAAGCTCCATATTCCTTCACACCTTGATAGTCACCATAAGTGCTGATGCCTTGAGTAGCACCAACTGTAAATAGTGCACCAATGGTCGGAGCAACCCGCTCAGCGGACACAACCTTGCCCAACATGCCAGCGACTTTACCGCCTTCACCCATGACACTACCCATGCCAAATGCACTGTTAAGGAGCACTTGTCCACCGAAGCTGTCTATACCGTGACCAGTCCATTTAATGTCAGCATTAGGATTGCCAATCTTTTCAATAGCTGTTTGACCAAGAGTGAAGGTCGTACCGAAGGCTAAGTTAGTAGCACCAACTTTACCCAGGTTTAGAGCTCTTCCTCCCAAGGTCGTAGCTACAACAGCCTCACTTCCAGCACCAGAAACCTTAGCCACAGCGCCAGCGGCTCCAGGCAGTGCAACAAGGGCAGCAGTATTACCAGCGACTTTGAAAGAATCACCCATATCGCGCCAGATAGACTCTTGGCTATACAGAGGCTTACCTTCTTTATCGAGAGCCAAGCCACCAGTATTGTCAGCAAGGAGACGCATACCACCTGTGCCAGCTGCGGCCACAGTACCGGCTCCGAGACCTAATACGGTGACGCCACCAACGGCACCGGCTGTTGCCAGCATTGTCGTGCCCACGGCTCCGACACCAAGTGCACCAGCAGCAGCTGTACCGGCTGCCACACCAGTGGCGATGCAACCTGGTCCAAGCCAAATGCCAGCAGCAACGCCAACAACTACAGCACCGACGATGCAGAGTTTCTTGCCCCAGCTATCCCACCAACCTGGCTCTTTAGCCATGTCTTTCAATTGATCTAAATCTTTTCTGTGCGCAGCAACGAAAGCAGGATCACCTTGTTCAATTTCGGCTAGCTTCGCATTAGCAGC
>CAJXZK010000097.1 GCA_913063055.1 uncultured bacterium | reverse complement strand
AATACCTTCTACTTTTTGGAGTTATTTAAAGGAAAAAAATTTAATTGATATTCGTAGCTCTGTTGAATAAATTTATATGTATAATTTAATTACTTTGCATAAAAATGATAATGTTGCGGTTGTTCCAATGAGTATTCCTGCTAATAAAGAGGTTTTATCAAATTTAATTTCAAAAAATTTAATTCCTTTTGGTCATAAAATTGCTTTATCTGATATTAAAAAAGTAGCATTTTTCTCAACTACATTAAAACTAGGATCTATTATCATATGGGAAGACATTTCATTTTGATAGCCACTGGCCGTATCCACAATAATAACTCCAAAAGTATTTAATAAAAATATAATGCTTCTTGAGCATTCTACCCAACCTAAACTTGGGAATCCCAAATACTTAATCTTAACAATATAACAGAGATCCGTTTTTTTTACCTCTCTACTCTTTATAAATGCAGACTTACCAAGACGAAAAATTGACCAGATATTAGACTGTTCAGAATCCTTTATGCTTAAAATATTATGAGAAGATGTCCTCCTAGAATGAAATCTTTTGAATTTGTTTTCATAATAACCATAAACCCCCGTATCGATAATTAAAGGCTTACTGTCAACATTTATTATATAGCTTCCTAAAGAACAATGATAATGCGCAGGCTGGAAAAATGGTTCAGCGAATGGCTCGACGTGCGGGGCGGAGCATGTTGCAACCGCTAAATAGTATGCCGATGCCGAGATTTCCAATGCATTAGGTGTTTAAATGTGGCGTATAGGTCATTCAATTGAAATGAGATGACCCGGGGATTAGAGAGGATTTTTAGTATGTTCCTAACAAATAAAAGTTTGAAAAAACAAAAGTTATATCTGGCGCTTACCACCGGTGCGCTTGTGCTGTCTGCTTTGACCAGCAGCGCTCAGGCTCAATCACCATCGGTCAGCCTGAAGAAGGGCCAGCTCCAGCAAGCTGGTTGGTACAAGTCTGCTCCACAAGTGCAGATTGTTGATGATGGTCCAGTTGTCCACGATTACCGCACAGCTCCCCATGAAGATCAGGCCTATCAAATTCCGATCGGGCCAGCTGGTACCAGCGGTCGTATTCCCGAAGGTGGTATTCCTTTGGGCAATGGTGGCCCGCAAATGATGCGGGTGGCTCCTAACTCTCTTCCACAATCAGGTTTTGGCACCAATATGCCAGCTCGTGGTATGGGCCCAGCTCGCGCCTTGCCTGGTACTGAAATGGGTCAACTCGGTAAGCAATATGCTGCTCAACAAAGAGCTGCTCAAGCTAATGTCTCGGCCAGACCAATTGGCTTAGGTCGCGGCAATTCGGCTGCGGCTGCACCAAACCGTATGGCTTCTTCCTCTCCAGCTAGCTATGGTGCTGCATATCATGGCAGCGGCGGTGGCTACGTCGCTCCAAGCTCTAGCAGCTCTGCATCGGTAAGAGCAAAACTTCTTGGTAAATAAAGAGGGTGTAAATGTTCAATATTAAGCCGCAGAAAATCGTAAATTCTTTATAGCTGCCCTTTTTACAGGGGCAGCATTAGTGATCTATGCGGCTTCTTCTCAAATAACTTAGCAATCAGGTATTAAAGTTCAATGCGCTTACCACTTCCACTACTAGCTCTGCTCTCCATCCTGGTCACAGGATGTAGCCCGCTGGGTGGAAGTTTGGGACGAGTAGATTCTAAAACTCAAACTCCAAACGATGGTGGTGGTCTACTTGGTCAGCTTCGACCAAAAGTTGATCCCCGCTATGTCGAGCAGGCTCGGCAAGAAGAATATGCCAGAGCTCAGCAGCAAATGGCACAGGCTCAAGCGATGGGGCAACAGCGGGGCGCCAATGCTGAAGGCATGGGCCGGGTCTTGCCCCAAGTACTGACAGGGCCCATCTCTGGTCAGTTGGGTAATGCTGGTTTTCTCAATACCTCGGCTTCTACTATTCAACAGACTGGCAGCAGTGAGTCGGTTAATGCTGATCTAAATGCTGGAACTAATGTTCCTGTCACTAATGTTTCTGGCACTCCTGAAGCCGCTAGTGCTGGGGCTGTGATGCCACCGAGTTCTGATCCTGTATTGGTAGCTGATGCCTCCAAGGCTGCTACTTATGGCTCCTATGGCTCTGTACCGCCGCCTCCGCCTGGGGCGCTCTCACCACCACCGCCAGCCGTGACTCTTTCTACTCAGGCTAATGTCGGTCAGTATCAAGACCCGAATAATCCATACGCAAATCCGTATGCCAACCCATACGCGAACCCCTATGCCAATCCATATGCTAATCCTTACCTCAATCCTTATGCTGTTCCCTTCCAGGGTGGTCAGGGCTATCCTCAACCAATGATGCCTCCACAGCAACCAGCCCGGCCTTCCGGTTTGTTTGGTTCTGGTCAGGCTGCTCGGTCTTCTGGTCGTGATGATGAGCCTGAGCGTAAGAAAGTTTCTAATTTTGTGCCAATCACACCAACTGGCATGGAGTCTCGCTCACCTTACAAGCAGCGCGATGATCTTAAAGTCTTATGGAAAGGCGCTCTTTCAACGCCGGCAATGCAGCAAGCTGTCGGTAAAGACGTCCGAATTGCTGAAGTCTTGAATCGCATTGATGTTGGTTTGCCAACTGATGGCACTAAGGGTAGCTTCAGTGTTGGACCAAGGCAGGTTGATGCCATCTTCAAACCAGTTGCTCTCGATAAGCGCGTACAGCCAGCCGTACGTCGGGCGCAGACCGACTTAGTGCAGTCTTATTACCGCTACCTCTACACCTACAATAAATTTGCTTTAGCGCAACAAACCTATGCTGCTCGCAAGCAAGAAGTAGAGGTTGCCACTACTGATTCAGAGAAGCAGAGAGCAGCAGCTGATGTGGCGCAAGCCCAAAATGAAGCGGATAGCTCGAGAGAAGATATGAAGTCGGCTCAGCAAGAATTGTCTGCTGCCGCCGGGGCCAATGCCGCTCGCTCAATCATTGGTCGCGTTTCTGGTATTGCTCCGTCGGCTGAGGCTTTGGCCCAGGCTGAGCCTCAAGCTGCACCAGTTGAAAAGCAAAATTCTATGTTTGGTAATTTTGGCTTCGGTTCACTTTTTGGCATGGGTAATAAGCCGGCCAAAACTGCTGACACCGGTTCTGCTGAGCCTGTAGCGAGAATGGCCATGGCTGCTCCTATGGCTAAGGCCACCAAGGCTGAGAAAGCACCTTCTAAGAACGCTGCTAAAGATAGCGGTAAAGATAAGGGTAAAGCCAAAACCAAAACTGCTGTAGTTGCCGACAAAGGTGATTTGCAGCCATCTAGCAGCTCTAGTGCTGGCCGTGAGGCCCGCGAAGTAGCGGCAACTCCCGCTGCTCCGGCTGAGTCATCTAGCCCCGTTCAATTTGAATTGAAGGGTGTAAATGTCACTGCTCGAAAATCCATTTTGACAGTCGCCATCAAGAATAGCGGGCAAAGTGACTTCTCTTTCAATCCGGATTCATTTGCAGTTTCTGAAAATAACCATAAACTATCAGAAGCAGCAATGCGAGCAGACTTCGAAACCACCTTGGTGCAGCCCAGCCAGGAGGTTCAGGGCACGATTACTATTTTTGGGCGGCCCTGGAACGACCGACTTACGGTATCTCTGTCAGACGGCACCCGCAATCTGCAGATGCACCGATGACAAAGGCAAGCATAAATTTTTCTTTCGGGTCAGAGCACACTAAGCAATTGGGTAGAGAAGGGATGAACAAGTTAACGAAAAAAGCATTGAGGAAGGCAACTACGGTTGTCCGCTCGATTGTTGGGTGCACTCCCAGTCTGTTTTCTTTACTAGTCTTAGTTTTTGCCATCACTTTCTGTGGCGCTTCTGCTGCATTGGCACAAAATGCCGGTGCTAATGCCGCCAAGCAAGCGCAGCCAACCAAAATGGATTCGAACGATCAGTCGTTTAAAAATATTATCGATCAGTACGACAAACGCTTCCCCTTCCAGAAGGCTCAAAGACAAGCTGACACCCATACTAGAAAAGTGCCAGGAACAAATCTCGATGAATCTGACCCTGGTTCGACCCGTACGACTCCTGTTTACATGCCTGTCTACAACAGCCAGGGCTATATGCAGCCGCTTCTCAATGCGGTTAACACAACGCCGCAGTCTCGAGACAATGAAATTTACAGCAATACGTTGACGACGTTTGGCATGCCTTTGACTGATACTCAATTTCAAATGATCAATCGTGAGAACAACCAACGTAAGGTTGAACAACTTTGGGACCCTGAGAAAGCTCAGTGGATGACCAAGGCCACAGCACAGTTGGCTGGCGCCTCTGCCGCTAACAGCATGGCCGGCACCGCAGAACAATCGTTTGCTACAGCTCTCGATCGTATTGTTAATGCCGATGGTGGCAATTGTTTGATAAATGTTGCCAATGAAGCTTCGGGAGCTGCTTTCCCGGGGATGGTTATGTATAAGACGATTCCCGAGGCCGTGGGCATGGTGCAAGCCATGTATAAAAGAGTCTTTATTCCTATGGCCATTCTTTTCCTTTTGCCTGGTGCCGTTGCCAGTCAAGTCAAAGGTCAGATTGGCAGAGGCTTTAACCTGGGTTATGCCGAGGGTGCCAATCCATTTGAAGGTATTTTGCGGTCAATCGTTGCGGTATTTTTAGTTCCGGCTACTCAAGTAATTGTCAGCTGGTCAATTGATACTGGTAACTCAATGGCTATGAGCGTTCGTGATTGGGTCGACACGGGCATGATTCAAGATTGGGCCAATCAACTTTCGTACAATACCTCACCACAAAAGGACGAAAACCTACTTCGCTCTACTATTCCTGGTGCTGGTGGCGCTGGTGCTGCCGGTGGCGGAGGCGCTGGTGGCGCTGGCGGTGGTGGCGGTTCTGGTGGCGGCCTTGGAGGAGTAATTAGCGGTATTGGGGCTTCTATCGGCGGCGTGATTGGTAGCTGGTTGTCGTCTCTGGGTAGTTTTATCAGTTCAGCTGGTGGTGGTGGCACAGGTTTAGGTGCTCAAGTTCCTGAGGCAGCTGCCATTTACGAACAACAGGGTGCGCTGTCTCAGATCATGCAGCTTAACCTCAATATGATGATGAATACGGCTTCAATCTTCCTCGTGATTTTGGGCGCCTACCAAGTCGTTATGATTTGCTATCTGTTCCTACTTGGACCTTTGGCTGCAGCATTTTATGCCTGGCCTCAGGTTACTGGCAGTCGCAAGCTATTCAGAAACGTGTTCGGCAGTTGGGTTGAGGGCGTCATTCAAGTGTCGCTCTGGCGCTTCTACTGGATGGTAGTGCTGGCCGTTATCACCCAGCGCCTGATCTATACCAATGGTGGTACTAACAACCTGCAGTGGGAAGTTTGTATGTTTACCTGCTTCCTGGGAATTCTTTTGTGGGCACCATCCTCTCCCTTCAACTTCTCGCCGAATGGTGGTTTGGGTCAGGCTGAAAAGCTTGCCGCTGACAACAAGAAGCAAGGTGGCGGCGGTGGCGGCAAAGGTGGTGGCGGTGGTGAGAAAGGTGAGCCTGGTAGCCCCGGTGGTAGTGACAACAAGACTACTCCCGGTGAGCACAGCAGCACTGAAAGAGGCTCTGAGGCTCAACCAGCCGTAGCACCTGAGAACAATAACGGTAACGGTAATACCAGGGTCGCTGCTAACGATGCTAACCAGGGCGACAATAATGTTGGAGTTGCACCGCCTCAGCACGGCGGTGGTGGTGGTGAGAGCAGTCAACCTGCTCCTGCAGCTATTGCTGCGGCTCCCCCGTTGACTGGTGGAAAAGAGGGCGGTGGTTCCGGGCCTAACGAGGGCGGCAATGCTAAGCCTCAGGGCGAAGTGCAGATGGCCATGTCTGTCGCTGGCGGTGATGCGAAAGTCGCTGGTGGCATGGGGCCAAATCTAACCCCAGGGCAAGCTGGTACTAAGCCGAACCCAAGTCTAGGCGGCGGCAAAGAGGGCTCCGACTCTGATAAAGGTGATAGTTCAGGCGCTGGTAAAGGTGCTGGTGGCACAACGGTCGTTGCCGCTGCTGGTGGTGCTGGAGTTGGTAATATCGCAGCTAGTGCTGCTGGTGGTGCTACTCAGAACCTCTCGCAGGCTCAGAACTCGCACAGTGGCAGTATAGATTTGCCACCGAAAGAGAAAAAAGATGACATACAACAAGCTTGAAGGAGGTGAGGACAATGCGAACGGTAGGCACTAAGAAAGATCGTTTTGATTCAAGAGTGAGGCCCTGTAAAATGACTGTCAGTAAAAACAAACAGAGTGTGAAGGCGAATAGAGTGATTGTTCTCATTCTTTTGGTCTTTTGTATGTTTACAGCGCTGATCCCAAGCGTTTATGCACAAGGCGCTGGTGGTACCGGAACGAGCCCAATCCGTAACAACAATGCTGCTAGTGATATTCGTGGTCCTTACCTTAAACGGGCTAAGAACGCTGACGAGTTCTATAAAGCAGACCAAGTCGTCAATCAAGAGTCTGTTGGTCCAGGTTCGGTCGTGCATAGCACGTCTGGACCGGTTCAGATGTGGCCAGTGCCAATCCCTACCGCTGTGTCTGCTGTTCCGACCATGAGAGATCAGGCTATTACCAAGAACATGCTCCAGACTTTCGGTTATCCCGTTTCTGACACTCAGTTTCAGCTGATTAGTCGGATGAACGATAACATAATGTCAGAGCAGCTGTTTGACCCAGAAAAGGCTCACTGGATGGCTACAGCCACTGCCGGTTCGGCTTCCAACGCCGCGGCCAACAGTATGGCGTCCCTAGCTATCAACCAAGCTCTATCTGCCATCGATTTCTGCAAACAGTTTCTTACTAACTTTACTGCTGAGCCAAACAACGTTTGGCAGCGTATTCGTGATCAACTTTTCGTTCCCATGGCAATTTTGCTTTTACTTCCTGGTGCCGTCTTGGCCCAGGTCAAGGCGATTGTGGCTCAGGGGTCCCCTGTGCTAGTGGGAGAAATCCACCCATTTGAAGGATTGTTCCGTTCTATCGTCGCTATCTTCCTCATTCCCGGAACTTTTCTTGTTATCAACTACGGTATCGATGTGGCGAACTCGCTCACCTATACCATTGCTAATGAGTATTTACATATTTTCGGAACTGATATGTATGAGGACGCTAAGTGCGCCATCATCAGAGCTTTCCCGATGAACAAGCCCGAGTGGAATAGAAACTCGTTTAACGTCAAAGAAACTCCTCGATTTGAAGGTATTGGTGTTTGGGCACCATACGAAGGTTACACTCTTGCCACTGCTCGTATCGATCCGTGCATGGGTATAGAAGAAAGTCGTGTGCCCGATGAAGACGTGGTCCAGAGCAAGAACATCAACCGTTTGATGATGAACGGCTTGAATGATACTGCCACCATTTCTTGGAACCTAGCCTGTGCATTCCAGATGGCTTTCTTATACTACTTGTGGTGCATGGGGCCTGTGGCCGCTGCTTTGTGGGTCTGGCCCGTGCAAGCTCTACGTGGGGCTCTTGCTAGCTGGATTGATGGAGTAATCACTGTTTGCTTCTGGAGCCTTTTCTGGAACACCACCATCTTATTGATGGCATGTTTCAGAGGTGTGGGCGACTCCGGTACCATCATTATGACTGCCTTGATTTTCTTGGCAGTAAACTCGGTTAAGTCGGCCTTCGACTTTGCTGGTCTGGCTTCGGCTGCCGTTCAAGATGCTGCTGCTCAAGCACAAAAAGTTGCCAGTTCTGCTAAAGGTGGCGGTGCTGGTGGAGGCAGCGGTGGTGGCAGCAGTGGTGGTGCTTCGCACGGTGGTAAGTCTGGCGCTGGTGGCCATGTCGGTGGCGCTCAAGGTGGTAACCACGGTGGTGGAGCTGTCGGTGGTGCACAAGGTGGTCAGCACGGTACCCAGCAGCCAGCTCCTGCCGGTAACACTGGTGCTATCGCATCAGCTGGTGGTGGCGCTGATAATGCTACTCTCGGCGCAAGTCCGTCCAAGGCTGGTGGAGACGGTCTCCAGGGTCAACTAACTGGTGCCGGTGGTGCTGGTGACAAGGCTGCTGGCGCTCTTGGTGATAAAGCTGCTGCCGGTGTTGATACGGGTCTTCCTCCTACAGAAGGTGATGCTGCTGGCGCTAAGGCTGGTGGTGTCGGTGGTGGCAAGGGTGCCGGTGACGGTGCCGGTCTCCCGCCAATGGGCGATGTCGCTGCTGCATCTGCAGCTGCTGCTGGCTCTGGTTCAATCGACTCTAACGCCAGCTTGACTGTCGGCTTCTCCGGCGGCATAGGTGGTTCGGCTGATTCACTCAACGTCAACAGTAGCAACTCTGGTAGTATCGGTGGTTCAGGCCTTGGCTCTGCCTCTGGTGCTGCGGGGGATGCTCTCAAGGGCGGCATGGATGGATTGCTTAATGCCGGTGCTTCGTTCATTCCATCGGCTGCGGCCGGTGGCATACTTGCTGGCATGGGTGCACCTGATGCTCTTGGGCTCGGCGCTCCAGCTAAGTCGTTCGACAGCTTGTTGGGTGGCGATTCCAAGCCGATATCTCTTGGCTTAGATAATCCAAGCAATGCTCTACCTGGTTCTCTATTGGCCTCTCCGATTGACGCAAGCAAAGTAGGATCTGGCGCTGATGTCTTCGGTGCCAATGGTCCGGCTGCCAATGGCGATCTCTATAGGCACAATGCTGATGGCCAATTGGCTCTGAATGGAGAAGGTAAGCCAATTCTCGATACTGGCAGAATAGGAGAAGTTCCAGCTTTGTCTGGCAACCTCGCCAATGATCCAGGAGCTGTTTCGGCCCAGAAGACTGCAGCAGATGTGATGACAATGGGCGGTGTGACAACCGATCAATTGTCTCGCGCTATGGCTGATCCACAAGGTGCCGATTACAAGTCGATTGCAGATACTGTCGGCGTAGCACCGCCAATACTCGATGCTGCCTTGCACGGTAATACCAGTGCTGGTGTCATGACTGCGGTCGGATTTGGTGGTACTGATACGGCGGCATCGTTCGCGTCGCCAACCATCGCTAATGACACCGCTAGTATGTCAATTGCTGCTAATCATCAGGCTCAGGCGATAGCCGGTGGTGACACTGGTATGTTGTCCAGAGCTACAGTAGGAATGGACTCGCAAGCAGCTTCACAACTTCTGGCTTCGCCACAGATGGATGCTCAATTTGCCTCCACCGTAAATGGTTACGCTCAGGCTCGTGAAGCGACTGGTAGCTATGCCCAGACTGATGGTCAGTACGCCTCAATGGCATCTTACGGTGGAGTGGCTCAAAGCATTGCACCTAATATGATCAGCGGTGAATTGAGCCCAGCTGGTAGTGTTGCTCAAAGCAATGGTTTCGTTGCCCCAGCTGCTGCTGTGTCTAATGATCCCGGTGCCGTCTCAGCTCATAATGCAGCGGCCGACATCATGACCATGACCCACACCAGCGGTGCCGAACTGCAAAGAGCGCTAGCCGCTCCTGGTGGTGCTGAGTACACCCAACTAGCTGAAAGGTTCGGAGCTGCACCGGCTTTAGTTGACGCTGCCCTTCACGGTAGTGCCGCTGCTGCTGCTGTGGTCGAGACCGGCTTCGGCCGAACAGAATTCGCTCGAGACAACGCTGCTACTTCGTTTACTGCTCACCAATCGGTAGAGATGTACAATTCTGCAGCTAGCTCTTACGGCGCACCAGCTGTTCAATCAGCCGCTATGGAGATGAATGTAGCAGCTGGTCAACAGATTCTGCAGAATGGCACACTCGATAATCAGTTTGCGGCTACAGTTTCCAGCTACAGAGAGTCGTCTCTGTCTGGCAACTACACTCAAGCTGACACCGGATATGTCACCTCTGCTGGTGCTACACCGGCCGTGACTGCTTCGCTGGTCACAGGTGGAGCTGACGCGCCAGGAGCACTTGCTGCATCCATGGGCTACTCTGCTCCATATAGTGTGGGTACAGATCCGGGGGCAGTTTCTGCCCAGCGCTCTGCTGCCGATATCATGGTCATGACTAATACAAACCCTGAGACCCTACAGCGAGCTCTCGCTAATCCAAGTGGTGCAGAGTACGCTCAGTTGTCACAGTCGTTTGGTGCTTCGCCGGTTCTAGTAGATGCTGCCTTGCACGGTAATGCTAGCGCTGCTGCCATTGTTGAAACAGGATTTGGCCATACGCAGACTGCTCATCAGTATGCTGATAGTTCATCTACTGCTCAACAGTCAGTGGCTATGTATGACACTGCTTCCACCAGATATGGTGAGCAGACCGTGCAGCAAGCCGCGCAAGGAGATATCGGTTCTGCTCAGGCGATATTGCAATCTACTTCATTAGATCAGCAATTTGCCTCAACAGTTCAGAGCTACCAGCAAGCCTACTCTGATAGTGGCAGTAGTGGTACTCCAAGCTTCGCCAATGTTGACTACGGCTCTGTTGCCCCTAGTGGTGCCCAGCCTGTAGTGACTGCCGCTCTGGTTGGTGGTGACCCCTCGCCTGTTGGCGGTTACGCTACTGCAGCAGGTTACTCTGCTCCTTATGCGCTGCCTGCTGGTGATGCTAATGCTGCCACTGCCCAACGCATGGGCGCTGACATCATGGCGATGACACACACGTCTCCGCAAGAGCTGCGTGCTGCTATCGCGCACCCTGAAAGTCAGCAATATCAGCAGCTTGCTGAGCGCATTGGCGCTTCACCAGCTCTGGTTGATTCTGCCTTGCATGGCAACATGAGTGCTGCTGTTGTGGCATCGGCTGGTTTCGGCACAACTGAGACCGCCAGGCAGTACGAAGGTCAGTCTGTGACCGCTGCCCAGTCGTTGCAGTACACAGAGAGAGCCCAGGAAGCTGCTGTTGCCAGTGGTGCAATAAATAGTGGAATGAGTGGTGCTGAAGTTGTGAGAGCGGCTGCAATCGGTATGGATCCCGGAGCTGGCCAAGCTATTCTTGGTGGTACGGGACTAGCTAGCCAATTCACCAGCACCGTGGCTGCTTACAGTGCAGAGGCAAGCAGTGGCCGTGGTTACATGGATGCGCCAGTTATCAATAGTGGCGGCTCACCTGTAGCTCAGGTACAAGACTACGGTTGTGGAGTAGTGAGTGGAGACCCCGTTTACAACGGCTCTTCTCAACCTGTTGCCTACACCGGATTCAGCGGCAGTGCAGCTCCTGTAGTTAATGACACTAGCTACACCGCATCACAGCCGCAGTATGTTGCCGATACTCCACAGCAGCCTTATGTTGCCGATACTGGCTACCGTGATGGTGGTCAGTCACAGCAGCCCTATGTTGCTGATGCTGGATACCGTGATGGTGGTCAACCACAGCAGCCCTATGTTGCTGATGCTGGATACCGTGATGGTGGTCAACCGCAACAAGCCTACGTTGCCGATGCCGCCTTCCGGGAGCCCGCAAATCTCGGCACTCCCGGCCATGCTGAAGTAGCTTCTGCTGCTCCTTGGCTGGCTGATGTCTCACCTGATACATCAAGCCATGGCCACGCTCAAGCTGATGCATACTATGAGCAGCAGCAACAACAGCAACAACAACAACAGCAGCAGCAAGGTATTGTCTACAGCGGCGATACCCAGCAGCAGGCTGCTAGACCCAACAGGCTGGCTGATGCTCTAGGTGGTGCTGCCATCGCCAAGATCGGTGGAACTGGACAGAAACCAACTGGTGGAGCGCCTGTCGCTAAGCCAGAGGGTGGTGATAAGGGTGCTCCGCCACCGCAACAGCAAGCAGCCGTCAACAAGAGCTTGAACCCCAACGCCGCCAAGGGTCGTGGTAAGACCCAAGCTGAGCTGGATGAAGAGCAAAGACGCCTGCTAGCAGAGCAAATGCGAAACATGCCTGGCAATGACGGAATGGCCTAGCCACATTAGCTAAAAATGGTTCTCCATCACTCTACAGATGGAGAACCATAGCTAATTTGATGTTTTAAGGAGAAACGGGCGCTAACTTATTGAAAAACGCATAAGATATTCTGGTCAGCAATAGTGGCTTTCACGTCATGGAGAATTTCGTGTACCTGGCAGATATCGGAGTCAAGTGTCCAAATTGCGGAGTCAAGTTCAACAGCAAGCAATTGCCCGAGTTAGTTGATACTGGCCTGCGAAACAGTGAGCTGCGTCAGCATGTTGGTGATGTCAGGCCTGAGTATGAGCAATACTTGATTCTTACTTGTCCAAGTTGTGGTAAATCAGCCTGGGCAACGGATTTCGCACCAACCAGCGAAGTTTGTGTGCTCAATCAACCCAATAAGCCCCCTCATTTGCAATATCGCAATGCCGCTATTTGGGCAGAGCGAGAGGGGGGTAACTTCTTCGGCGTTGCTATGTATTACCTTTATGCTGCTTGGTGCGCTGACGATGTTAATGCTGTTCCTCAGGCTTTGGAATACCGAAGATTGGCCGTTGATGCTTTTCGCAAGTCGCTAATTGATGTCTCTTGCCCGCACTCTAGCCGTGCCGATGTGGAATATCTTATAGGCGAGCTTTGTCGCCGAACCGGCGATTTCACCCGCTGCAAAGAGTACTTTCAAGCGGTGATTGGTCGGTTGCCTGCACTTTATTCCACTATGGCCCGCAAGTTAATGAAACTGGCCGACATGGGTTCAGCAGAATTAGTGGATTTTGAGGGAATTAACTAAACTGGTTGCTCTCTAGCATAAGTTGCTGAAACTCAGAGGGCTGCCAACAGGTAAGGAGATACAAGGTGTCAAGAGTTCACAAGGTGATAGTGCTCAATAAAGCTTTCAAGCTTTGGGATTTCACAATCCGTCAGCTCTTGATGATGGTGGTGGCTGTGGCCATTTCAGTTACCTTGCTCTCTCGTGTGCCGCAGACTTGGAAGATTGGTCACCTGCCCGCCAATATTTTGAGCGCAATAACTTTCTTCTGTCTTTGCCTTCCTCTTGTTAAATTTACGGATTTGAAACCGATGAGCTGGTGGAAAAACGTGGTTTTGTACAAGCTTGGTCTTGAGCCCACGCTTTATGTGCCGAAACCAGAAGAAATGACCGCTATTTATCCAGATCCCACCATAATTGAACCGAAAAAGCGGTCGGACGAGTTCTATATTGGTTCCAATTAGGCCGGAGACGAAGGAAAATAGGCTCTAGGGGTTTTCGTCCCAGTTTAGAAAGTCTAAACTAATTGAAGAAAGTCTAAACTAGTTGAAGTAGCTGCTAAGACGTTAGGGTATTTGTGTTTTTGAATGGTAAGAAAGTGCGCGAATTTGTACTGTGAGTGTTTTTGAATGGTAAGAAGTGCCGGCTCATCTCCCATAAGAAGGACGTCTAATTTGCGCGGTAGAAAGAATACCGATGACGAATATGATGATGACGATGATTATGATGCGCCATCTGGTCGAGGGGAGCGAGGCGGACGTGGCCGTGGTGGGCGCCGGGATAATAGCAGCAATGGCGACTCTTCTATGGACGGTCGTTATATCCCACTGACCTCCGGACCGTCTTTCAATAACGTCATTGCTGGTTTTTACAATGGTCTTCCAGCCCAGCTTCGCGATATGCTGCCCTTTGGTCAAGAACCGCCTGATTCTGCTGGCGGGGAGGATGATCCGCCCCCAGATAAACGTGGCGGTACTAGTTGGCAAGATGTTTGCTTCATCTATTCCATTCCTGGTGAGGACGAAGAAGAAGGCCTGGTAGTTTTATCAGACGGAAGTTTTCGTAAATATATTGCCTGCAAGGGCATTAATGCCTTGCTCTTTGACGAAGCCGACCGCGAAATGATGGCACGTACTTTTGCCAACTTTGCCAACTCTTGCGAATCCGATATTCAGATCATCATTAAAAGCCGAAACATCTCAGTTGACGAGTATCTTTCCCGCTATCAGATTTTGCTTAAGACTGACAACGATTACCTCAAATGGTATGCCGATTACACTGACAAGTGGTTCCGGCGCGTTCAAGACGTAACTTTCGTTCCCCAGCGAGAGTTTTACATAGTCATTAGTTTCCATCCGCCAGATTGCAAAAGCGGCAAAATGTGGAATGGCCGTCGCTCCATTCAAAAACACGAAGAGTATTTAGAGTCGCTCAACCGCTTAGTCAAGACTGCTTTTGAGCAGCTGCGTGGTTCCAATCTGCGACCTAGCCTGCTCTCGCGCAAAGAAGTGCGCAATTTGATCTATTCAGATTTAAACCCTTCGCTTTACGAAAAAGATGGGGATGCGCCACCATCTCGTACAAACGTGTCTGAAGCTTCTGTTCTAGCTGGCTCCGCCCTCAAGGTTACTGATGAATATCTGTGGCTTGATGGCAAATACATTGGCACCCAGTACATGTTTGCTCCTCCCCACGAAACCTGGATGGGTTGGCTCGTTGACTTGCTTACGCTTTCGGTTGAATACACTTTGTCGCTTTTCATTCACCAGTGTGATCAAGATAAAGTCAGACGGGACCTCAAATTTAAGTATCGCCTTGGCCACGTAGCTAGTACGCAGTTGGCTACTCCCGACATTGAAGGAATTGAATCAACAAGATCGGCTGCTACGGCCATTCAAGAGTTCTTGCGCAGCGCCAACAAAGCCTTCGATACTTCGATGTACATTCGCTCTTATGCGGATACACCAGAGCACCTGGCGCAAAATATGGATGAAGTCAGACGCATCTTTAAAAACCGTGGTGCTCAGATGGACAGAGGGCAGATGCTGCAACTTGATTTGTGGCAATCGACTTTGTCGGTTGGTGTTGATCGTATGGCTGTCGTGCACCGCGTTATGTCTCCGATTGTTGGCACCATGTGGCCCTTCTTTACTGCATCTTGCGGAACGCCAGATGGTGTGCCGTTTGGCTTCGCTCTGGTGTCACGAGAACCTGTGTTGCTCAACCCCTTCTTCAGAGGCCAGGGCAAGGATGCGAACAATATGTTCGTGGTCGGAACAACTGGTGCTGGTAAATCTTTTGCTGTATCAATGCTGATTTTGCGTCTATTGCCGTTAGGTACGCGCTTCGTTTTAATTGATAAAACGGTAGACAAATTTGGTGCATATCGCTTCATTACTGAGTTGCTTGGCCCAGAGCTTTGCGCCTACATCGACCTTGGTCCCAGCTCGGGTTATATTCTCAATCCTTTTGATCTTGGCCCTGAAGATAAAGAAGGAGAACCGTCTGCTGATAAAATCAGCTCACTTCTGTCGCTGCTCGACTTGATGCTTTCTCCTGAAGGACGGGAAGAGCTGAACGTTGAAGAAAAATCGCTATTAGATGGTTTGATTCGGGTTGCCTATATGGACGCTCACTTTAGAGGTGTGGTCCCGACTATGAGTGATTTGGCCAGAGTAACGGCTCAGGCTGCCGCTGATGAGGTTGACCCACTGCAGCGCGATCGTCTTCAGCAATTTGCTCGCGGTCTATCATTGTTCACCAGAAGTGGTGCCTTTGGTGGATTAGTCGATGGTCACACTAACATTGATATCGAAAAGCTGTTCATCGTATTTGATACCAGAGAAGTGAACGAACCCAGGCTCGAGCGTATCGCCGTTTATATCTTGGCAGAGTTTATTCGTAGACGAGCAGCCGACTCTAAGGCGCGTGGCCAGCGTTTCGCTGCCATCATCGACGAAGCTGCCACCTTGATGAGATTCAAAGCCGGAGCCCGCCTGTTAGACGATTTGTCGAGAAGAGCTAGGCACTACGGTATGATGCTTGTCACCATTACTCAGCAGCTGAAAGACTTCTTTAGGCAAGCTGAACAGGCCGATTCTGTGGTGAAAAACTCGCACATGAAGATCATGCTAAGGCAAGACCCTTCAGATTTGAAGATGCTCAAAGAAACTTTGCGACTGACAGACGCTGAAACTGTTGCAATTGAGAACTTCTCACGCGATGAAGAAAAACGGCGTGATAGCCAATGCTTGCTCATTGTTGGTTCTGTCCATGGCACCATTCGTTTGGTTCCGAGCCCAATGGATTATTGGATCTGTACTTCAGAGCCAATCAAAGATATTCCACGTAGACTCGATATGATTAAAGAAGTGAAAGCAAAAAATCCAAAGCTTTCCCACACTGATGCTTGTCGCCAAGCTGTCTACTATCTAGGCTTGCAGCACGAGGGGTAAAGTGGAAAAGCTCTTTCGATTTAGCAAATGGTTCGTTCTCTTCTGTGCTCTACTTGTGGCTGCTCGGTTGGCTCAGCAGTATGTGGCAGATAAAGCCTTAGAAGAGCGAGCTGCTGTAATCGGTGAGCGTGTCTATGGCTGGCGTTGGCAGAACATTTCTGGCGATATGCAGTTCAACAGTCAGGCCAAGGTGATCGAAGCGAAAGTTATTAAGAGAGGCCCGAATGACGGGCAAGTGCGCATTCAAGGCAATCAAGTCGTGATGGCGCCAAATAAAAGTGTCAATACCGGCGATCAACAACAAGGAGCTAGCAGTACAAAGAATAACTCAGGAGCGGCGGAAGTAACGCAGTCAGAGAGTAAACCTCTAGAAAGCAAATTCAAAGCCGTAATCACTCTCTACAAAGAAAAAGATAAGTGGCTTTTAGGCAAAGTGGAGGCTGAGTAATTTATGTATTGGAGAGTTCAGAAGATTGGACCAGAGCAGCTTGTTAAGCTCTACGGCATCCATTTGCTTTTGGTTTTTAGCTTGATAATCAACGGTTTTCTTTGGCTCACTCGTCCACAGAAATCAATGCCCACTGAAGTAAAGCAAGACGTAGAGGCATTCTCGCGCAAGGTGACTGGGCACCTGCTTGATACTAGTTATATAACTTGCGAAAGCAACATGACTCAGTTGCGTGAAGAATTGGGGCCAACATTGGCTGCTAATCTCATTAACCAGGGTGTTTTGCCAAAAAACGCTCAAGACATGCATGCTCTGGTGCTGGATATGCAAGAGCGTAAACAAATTTGTGCGGTGCGTATTGATCAAGTTCAAGTTAGTGAGCCTAACCCACAGGGGCTTATCCCGGTTCAGGTATCTGGAGTTTGTGCGATTCACTCGGCGGCAGAAACGGCTGAGAGGCGCTTCATCTTTCAATATCTGATCGGTCAGAGAGCCGGTACAACGCAGCTCTTGCTCACTCAGTATCAAGATCTGTCGCCTAGTTAAGAGTACAAACTAAGGGTGCACTTTAAGAGAGGACATTTTGTTTTCAGGAATAGTTGAAGAAGTTGGTGAAGTGCTTGAGGTTCAAGACACTGCTGATGGTCGTTGGCTCAAAATCGGCGCCAAAGAAATACTGGCAGATGCTGCCCTTGGTGAGTCAATTAGCTGTAGTGGTTGTTGTTTGACAGTGGTTGATTTTGGCAGCGACTGGTTTGCTGTAGAAGCCGTGATAGAGACCTTACGCCGGACAAAAATTGGTGATCTCAAGGTCGGTAGTAAAATCAATCTAGAAAAAGCCCTGAGAGTGAGCGATCGTCTTGGTGGTCATATTGTCACTGGACATATTGATACAGTGGGAAAAATCGCCAGCATTGTCGAAGAAGGTTTTTCGTATGTGGTCGAGGTCAACCTCGATAGTCGATGGGCGCCCTTCTTTGTCGAAAAAGGTTCAGTGGCGATGGATGGCGTCTCTCTTACTGTTGCCGATTGTGGTGAGATTCCTGAAAAAGCAGAAGATGAGTTTTGGTTTAGGGTTGCTTTAATTCCGCACACCTGGAACGTTACCACCCTTGGACAGCTCAAAGTGGGCTCATCAGTCAACATTGAGACCGATATCATCGCCCGTTATGTGGCCCGCCTGACCAATACTAATCATAAATAAAGTTGATCAAACTGTTCCATCGCTGAGTTTTCGGGGCTATGCTTTGTCTGTGCTCGGCATATATTTGGCATGTATTTGGGGATCGCATGGAAGCTGACTCTGAAATTTTTGATTCAATCGAAGAGGCTTTGGCCGATCTTCGAGCTGGAAAATTCGTCGTTGTATCAGACGACGAGGGGCGAGAGAACGAAGGCGATTTGATTTGTGCGGCTGAGTTGATTACTCCTGAAATGATCAACTTCATGGCCACTGAAGCCCGCGGTTGGATCTGTCTGTCTCTGACAAGTGAGCGCGCACGCGAGCTTGACTTGCCGATGATGGTAGCGCGTAACACTGAATCACAGGGCACAGCTTTTACAATTACTGTTGATGCCGATCCTAAATTTGGTGTCACCACTGGTATCAGTGCTTATGACCGGGCAACCACAGTAAAAGTAGCTGTCGACCCACTATCACAGCCAGGAGATTTGCGGCGCCCCGGCCATATTTCTCCGCTGATCGCTAAAGATGGTGGTGTGCTGCAACGGGCTGGCCATACTGAAGCGGCAGTCGATTTGGCTAGACTGGCTGGCTGCAACCCTTCGGGTGTGATTTGCGAAGTAATGAATGCCGACGGCACCATGTCTCGAGTGCCGCAGTTGCGTGAATTCGCTCGCAAGCATGATATCAAGTTTGTCAACATTGCCCAACTGATTGCCTACCGCTTGGTGCGTGAGCGTTTCATTGTGCGTGAGGCCGAATGTGAGTTGCCATCAGCTTATGGCACTTTCAAGCTATACGCCTATCGTAATGTCCTTGATGGCAGCGAACATATTGCTGTGGTCAAGGGCGATGTGGTGGGACAAAGTGACGTCATGATCAGAGTGCACTCTGAGTGTCTCACCGGTGACGTTTTCGCTAGTTTGCGCTGTGATTGCGGTCCGCAGCTCGAAGCGGCCATGGCTCTCATAGCCAAAGAAGAGTGCGGTGTATTGGTTTACTTGCGCCAGGAAGGTCGTGGCATCGGTCTGCTCAACAAAATCAAAGCCTATGCTCTGCAAGAGAAAGGCCAAGATACAGTGCAGGCAAATGAGTCTCTAGGCTTCAAGCCTGACCTGCGCGACTATGGCGTTGGTGCTCAGATACTGAGCGATCTCGGTCTGACATCTGTGCGCATTATCACTAACAATCCTAGAAAGATTGTCGGCCTTGAGGGCTACGGTCTAGAAGTAACCGGGCGTGTGAGTATGCCACCGTCATGCAATAGCCATAACATGAATTATCTGTTCACCAAGAAAGAAAAGCTCGGCCACTGGCTTGAGCTGTCTGAAACCAAAGCTAGTGCAGTAAAAGAAAGTGCAGTAAAAGAAAAAGAGAAGGAGAGCGGCAATGTCTAAAGGCGAACCAGAAGTTATTGAAGGGCGTTTGATTGCCACCGGTTTGCGTTTTGCAATCGTTGTCAGCCGCTTTAACGACTTTATCACTAAGCCCTTGCTTGATGGCGCTCTAGAGACGATCAAGCGTCACGGTGCTGATTTGGCAGCAGTTGAAATAATGTGGTGTCCTGGTGCCTTTGAAATTCCTCTAGTCGCCAAGCAAGCGGCAAGCACCGGTCGCTACGATGCGGTTATTTGTTTGGGTGCAGTTATCCGTGGTTCTACCGCTCACTTCGATTTTGTCGCCGGACAGTCGGCCTCTGGGGTTGCCGCTGTCGCCCTAGAAACAGGTTTGCCTGTGATCAACGGCATTTTGACTGTCGATTCTATCGAACAAGCAATTGAGCGGGCTGGCACGAAGGCTGGCAATAAGGGCTCTGAAGCTGCGGCTTGCGCTATCGAAATGGCGAATCTGCTGGCCGCCATGAAGTCACATGCTGAAATTAGCAACGCTAATAAAGCTCGGGGCTAGGGTGCACTAGAAAATTATTGGGAAGCCTCTAGTTAGCTAGGGTCATGCCATTGAGTTTTATTAGAAGGGCTTTATCTTTTTAGCCTGAACTTTTTGCCTGGTTTTGTCGTACTTAGAGAAGTAACGACTGCTTGAGGTGAAGAAAAATGGTTAAAGGCAAATCGGCTTTGTTAGTAGCTATGGCCTTGGCC
>CAJXZK010000096.1 GCA_913063055.1 uncultured bacterium | reverse complement strand
GCCTTACGTTATGGTGAGCTGTTTTTAGAGCGATATGGCTGCGAAGGTGGCCGAAGAACTTCAGCTATTCGTGAGCGCGCACTGATTAGATGTTCAAGAGCTGGATTGATTCTCGGAAAAGCAGAAGCAGTTTTGCGGCATGCACATGCAGCAATAGAATTGGTGGAAAACTGGAATGAAAAACCCAAAACTGGACTATCCCTCCTCGGACTAGTTGCCATCCAAAAAGGCCAAATATCAAGAGCTCAGGAATACTTATTAGGTTCAAATCAGACATATTTGCCTGATTTTGCTGATTTAGAACTTGCCAATGAACTTATTACGAAAGAGAAGTTTGAATGTGTCTCTAGCTATCTGCGTGAATGTCAGCAATTAGGCATTTGGCAGAACAAGGCTCTTGAGCAATGGATTGAAGCGCTAACTAGGCGCGAATCGATCACACTTTTATGAGCAGAATGCCATAAACTCGACCTGATTGTTTCGCTAATAGGGGATATCGGCCCTTCATCCAGCGGTTTCAATAATGACTGCGGAAGGTTCAAAGACTATGCTGCCCCACCAAGGACCCACACAAGCATCCTAAATGAATACAAGCACCTACTGCGAAACACTCGCTGGTGCCTTTGTACCAGCAGCATCGCTTATCGGCTGAGCAATCACTTTAGATTCATTCTGCAATTCTTCACTGGCTTTCTCTGCCACTGTATCGCCTTGATTGATATTGCCGAAAATCTCCACCATGCCATCCATAATTTGGCCTTTGCGCACAGTCACCCATTCCACCACGCCATCTTTTACTTTGCATACAAAAGTATTGAGCGGTGTAGAAACAACGGCTGAGATTGGCACGAACAGTGAACTTTGATGGCGCCTGGTGGGCCAATAGATTTTGCAGAACATACCAGGCAAGATGCTGTAGTCAGGATTAAAGTAGTTAAGCTCCACTGGCATAGTACGGGTATCTTTGTCGAGGTTATTGCTGATACGAGCCACTGTACCAACGAATTTACGCCCGGGGAAAGACGACACAGTGAAAGGCACCTGGGAGCCAACCACAACTCCAGCCGTATCAATTTCAGGAACCGGTGCCACAACCCGCAACAGATCTAGCTGTTTGACGCGGCAAATAGGTGGATAAGCGCCGCTGCCATCAGGGCCGACATAACTGCCCACATGCATTTTGCGCTCAGTAACATAGCCGTCAAAGGGCGCTGTAATTTCTAGATAAGAAGCGAAATCAGCATAGTTTTCAAAGCCCTTAATGCGGGCAGCTAGCTCTTCTTTGCGCATGGTCACTTCATGAGCCTTGGCATTAATTCGCTTAATGAAAGTATTTACTTCTTGGTTGTCAGCTTCCACCGATTGGGCCCATTGCACCACATCGTTGTCTGCCACCACACCTGGCACCAGAGAGGCAGCATAAACACGCTGGTAGGTAGACTGATCGGCCAGTAAATTAGCCTGGCGTTTTTTCAAATCAGCTTGTAAGTCTTGCAAATCAGACTCTTCTGAAGCAACAGCTGCCTTTGCTGCTGCTACGCGGGCCAAAGCCTCATTACGCGAAGCGAGATATTCAGGAGCATACATAGTGGCCATCAGTTGGCCTTTCTTCACAACAGAGCCGCGGTCGACATTAATAGACTTGATGAAGCCTCTAATTTTGGGATACATCAAGACATCTTGGTAGGCCTCAATTTCACCAGGCAACTGATCTTCGCGAAACAGTGTTTTAGACACAACCGATACGGTAGGCACCGAAACGAGCACATCGCCACTGACTTCCTCGACTTTTTTAGGCTCAAGTTTTTGCCACAAGAAATAGCCACCGACGGCAAGCGCTAGAACGATGATACCCAACCAGATTTTCGAAGATTTAGTGACCATGGTCCTCCGGATGCAGCGAATGAGTGCCAGTGCGAGCACCGGTCTGAATAATTGAGAACACCAAAGGCAGTAGAGTTAAAACCGAGGTGGTAGACATACAGAGGCCACCGATAACGGCGCGGCCAAGAGAAGAACTCTGACCATTAGACAAAGCCATAGGCACCATACCTGCCACCATGGCAATAGAGGTCATTAGAATTGGTCGCATACGCATCTGGGCAGCGTGAATGGCCGACTCAGAAGCAGTCTTGCCCTCTTCTCTGGTTTTCTCGGCAAATACAACCAGCAAGATAGCGTTAGCAATACCGACACCGGTAGCCATAATCGCCCCCATGAACGATTGAATATTGAGAGTGGTATTAGTCAAAGTAAGAATGGTCAATACTCCTAGCAAAATAGCTGGTGTGGTCGACATCACCACCAGCACAATGCGAGCAGCCTGGAAGTAACCAAGCAACATCAAAGCTATAACACAAACAGCCAGAACCAAACCACCAAGTAGGTGGGCAAAAGTATCTTTGAGCAAAGGCACCTGGCCAGTAACATCGGCGAATACACCATGGGGCGGAACGCCAGCTCGCTTAATGGCGGCTTTTACTTCTTCTCCCACCCGGCCGAGATCGCCGCCACTGTAGTTAGCAGTAAGCGAGACCATGCGCATCATGTTATAGCGATCGAATTCGCCATTAGTGACCCCATACTGCACTGTAGCCACATCACCAATGAGAGGGTGCTGTGGTCGCCTTGTCTGGCTGCCCGGATAGAGCTTGGCGATATCAGGGTCTTCCATAATGCCGTGGGGCGCCATCTGCTCTTTGCGGGTGCTATTCATAGCAGGGAAGCTAGCAATGTCGTCTTTCGATCTAATCTGGTCTTGTGGTACCTGTACTTGCACTTGATAAGAAAATCCACTTATTGGATCGCGCCACAGACTCAAATTGACAAAGCGGCTGGAGAAGAAGGCTGGTTGCAGTGACATCCCCACCTCTTCTGGGGTGAGGCCAAGCTGACCGGCTAATTCGCGATCAATATCAATTTCGCAAGAAGGGTAATCGAGGGCCTGACCCCACTGCAAGTCACGCAGAGAACTAATCTTGGCCATCTCTTTCAAGACCTTGGCGGCAAATATTTTATTGGTGACTAGATTATGCCCTGATATCTGCACACAAATAGGTGTGGGCGAGCCCAGGTTCATGATCTGGCTAACAATGTCGCCCGGCTCGAAAGAATACTTAGTATCGGGAATTGCCTTAGCCAGACGCTTGCGCATATTGTCTTTGAAGACGCTCATATTGATGTGAGCATCTTCTTTGAGCTGCACATCAATCACGGCCTGGTGCGGGCCACTGGTCCACAAGAAAGCAGAGCTGATGGGGAACATTGGCGGTTGCTGCCCGGCATAGCCAAGGCTTTTTTCGACATTGGCCTCACCGGCCTCAGCTTTGATTAGCTCAAGGGTTTTGAGCACACGCTGCTCTAATGCTTCTACACGCATGCCTGTAGGGGCTGAAATGCGCATGCGAAACTGACTGCTACCAGAATCAGGAAATAGCTCTTTACCAATATTGTTGTAGAGCAAAAGTACTAGGGAAATGCTAACGGTCAGGTAAGTGCCAATCACAACAAAACGCATAGGCATGAGCAGGTGCAACAAACCAGCTAGACCATCTTTCATCTTGTCGATAAAGTCAGGCTTGTGCTCTTTCTTCGGCCCCCGACCAACGGCAGTAGCATGGGCTTCCGCCGCCTCATCACCTTCGCCATCGGGCACACCGCTATGCTCATCTTTTAAGAGCCAGATAGCCATAATCGGCACTAAGGTTGAAGCCAAAGTCGTGGAGGCAATCATGGCAAAGCCCACTGCTAGCGACAGCGGAATAAACAGCTCGCGGGTAATGCCAACCATAAAGAATGAGGGAATAAATACCGCCACCACTGACAACATGGCCAGCAGTCGCGGCACCATGGTCTCAACACAGGCCTCATAAACAGCGCGGGTTTTCTCCACGCCATTGGCCAGGTGACTGTGCATGTTCTCAATACAAACAGTGGCTTCATCAACAAGAATACCGATAGAGAGGGCAAGGCCACTCAATGTTTGAATGTTGATGGTCTGCCCACAAAGCCAGAGACCAACAATTGATGACATCAACGACAGCGGAATGGTAGTAACAACAATGGCCGTACTGCGCAAGTCGCGCAAGAAAAGCAAGATCATCAAACCAGGCAGAATTGTTCCCAGTACACCTTCGTGAAAGACGTCGGTGATGGCCTCACGCACATATTTTGATTGGTCGAACTCATAACTAATTTTGACATCGGCTGGCAATACGGCCTGCATGCGGGGCAAAGCGGAAGTGAGAGCGTCGACCACCGAAACAGTAGAAGCATCCCCCCGTTTTACCGCTGGAATATAGACTGTGCGCCGGCCTTGAAAGAGAGCATAACCGGCCAAGATATCAGACGAATCTTCGACCCTACCAATGTCTTTGACAAATATCTGTGGCCCATGACCAGTTCGAATTGGTAAATAATCAAGTTGATGGATATCAGGCAAATCTGAATTGACCGGGGCAATGCGCAAATAATCGCCGGTGCGCACGTTGCCCGCTGGCAAAACTTTGTTGCCCGAGGCCAGGGCTTCGATAATTTCAGCGCCCGAAATATTGTATTGCTTGAGCTTGTCAGCATCAACACTGAGCACAATACTGCGGATATTGCCGCCAAAAGGCGGCGGCGCTTCGGCACCAGGCACGGTGGCGAGCAGCGGCCGTATGCGCGTATAGGCTAAATCTTCTAAGTCTTTAACGGTCTTAGTGGCCGAAGAGAGAACCAGTTGCCCTACCGGCAAACTGCCCGCGTCAAAGCGCAAGACAAAGGGGTTATAGGTGCCATGGGGCATCAAACTAGTAGCACGGTTAGCCATGGCGACAATGGTGGCCATGGCGCTGGCCATATCGGTATCAGGCTGGAAAAAGACCTTAATCACAGAGACGTTTTGAATAGTACGCGACTCAATGTGCTCAATCCCTGGCACATAGAGGAAGTAAAGCTCATAGGTGGAAGTGATGTAACCTTCCATCTGCTCAGGGGACATACCACCATAGCCCTGAATGACGTAAATAGCTGGAATCTTCAAATCAGGGAAGATATCGCGCTTCATGCTGCCGACAGCTAAAAAGGCCACACAAACAATGCTAATAACCGCAGCGATTATTGAAATCGGTCGTCTAAGAGCAAAGCTGATGATCCACATTTTGAGCTATCCTGTTTTCTTTCGTATCTCTAGCGTCGGATTACTTCCGACTGGCTCGACCTTCGACAATATCAACGATATCGAGGAAGGGCTTCAAATCTCCCTGGGCATACGAGAGCAGCAAAATCGCCCGCCACACTTCGACTTGTGCCACGGCGTCTTCTACTTCGGCTTCAGCAAGGGCCTTCTCGGCTTGGGCCAAGCTGACCATATCGGTCAGACCAGTACTGTAGCGCTTACTCACTTTTAACTCGCGTACCCGCGCGGCTTGAACTAACAGCGGGGTTTCATCGGCTATCTTTCGTGCTTGCTCAAGCATTACTCTTGCCCGAGCATCTTTCTTCTCAAGCACTTGCATAGCCAGGTTCAAGTCGGCCCGGGCAGCCATTTCGTTGTTTAAGGCAATACGCTTTTGGGCTTTGAGAGGAAAGTATTCCATCACTGGAAAACTAAAAGAAGCGCCGACCATATAATTGAAAACCTGAGGCAGGGCGCCACCACCCACGGGGCGGATAGGATTAACACCATCGTTGCTACCTTTGCCCCAAACCGATGAGTTAAACCAGAGGTGGGGGCGATAGGCCTTGTCTAGGACAACCTGTTTGGCCTTCCAGCGGCCAATCTCGGCAGTTTTGAGCAGAGCTAAAGGGTGCGAACTTAAATCAATGGCACGAGTAGGCATAATTTGCGAAGGGCTGCGCACCAGGGGGTCAGAGACTATATCAATATCGGCAGTGGCAGTGCCCATTTTCTCAGCGAGACCAACTAGAGCTAAGCGGGTATTCTTTTCGGCCTTGATTAAAGCAATGCGAGCCTTGGCTACTTCGTAGTCCCAATCAGCGGCTTCTACACCCGGCTTGAGCCCCTCGGCCACTAATGTTTTAGCGCGCACATTGGCAGCGCGCATATGTTGCAGGGCGGCCTCGGTAGACAAAATAATCTGTTTAGCGGCGACCGCTTCAAGAAAAGCCTCAGCGGCATCGTAAGCCACATCAAGCTGAGTCAAGTTAACATCAGCACGAGCAGTGCGGGCATCAGCGTAAGCAAAATTGTCGTTGGCGTGGCGCAGACCAAAGTCGACCAACAGCCAGTTTAAGTTGACACCCTGCAAGTTGTTGACTAAGGGCCGCATGCTCGATCTTTGCGAAACCGGACCAGAATCAATTGGCACAGTATCAAAGCCTGAGACATTGTTCATAACGGTGCTGGCCACACGGTTACCCGTAATAGCTGACTCTTGAATATCAATGTTTAAGTTAGGCAAGTACTGAGTTTTTGCAAGAGTGACATTAGCCATTGAGGCTTTGAGCTTAAAGCGCTTTGAGGCAATAGTTGGGTAATTGCGCAAGGCCACATCAACAGCCTCACGAATGCTGACAGCAGAAGTTGGTCTGATGGGCTGAAATTGAAAATCAATTACGGCAGTTTCACGACCAGTGGCAAGAGCTGGCGCAACTGCACTAGTGCAGAGAAAAAATATGCATGTGAATAGAGCGAAGAGACGACGCAGGCGAATATCAACCAATAAAAATGGAGCTAGCCACTCTGTTTTTTTGAAACCGCAGACAGCCATTGGCCACCACTTAAACATGTCAACAACTCGGCCGAGCACTTGGCAGGCAGATACCGCCAGCACTAAAGAATAGTCTTAGCCAAAGTGATTATATAATGCACTTTATGGGGCCTCATTCCTACAAGACGATTGTCTTATTATTCTTATCTGTGCTCACTTCTGACCTCAGTTGTGCGCCTCTCTTGGCCGCTGATCAAGAAGCCCAAGATCGCAAGTTTGGCCAATTTTCTGGGCAAGCTTTTCGTGACAGTTTTTTCTCTGAACAAATTAGACAAAGCTCAAGCATGGACGACTTAGCCGAATTGGAGCGTAAGTTAGCCGAAGAACGGGCTGAGAAAAAGGAGCTGCGGCGCCAACAAGATGCAAATGAAGAAAAAGATAAGCTTGAAAGAGCTGACAGAAATAAACACATGTTTGACCGCTCCGAAGACTTGCCGAAGACATCAAGCATGTCCGATTCGCCCGAAAGCAGCTACTCAACTCCGATATTAGACAACGACTTTACTTTTAATTTCGAGAAGCAAGTGCTGCAATCAGATTTATTTTCTGATCGCCGCACAGATTCTAAGCCTGACTCAGCCACTGATATGAAGCTTGATTTTAAAGCCGCCGATTTTGACTGGTTGCAGGTAATGCGCAGTAATTCCGGACTTTTCCCTCGGGCCCGCGAAGTAAACGATCATGAATTTGACCGCGACAGTGACAGCTGGGCAAAAAGAAAAGAGCGCGCCAAACTACCGGGCCGGGTAATCGAAATAACTGGCGACTGGGTGCCTGACAAGCTAGACCCGACCTCGAACGGTGGCTTCACCATCGCCCCTGACAACGGCTCTCCGGTGCCGTATAAACTCAACGGCCACGTTGACATCCAACGGGGCCGCCCTTGGAACGACAACGACTAACTTTACTTGTAAGCCCGCAGTAACTTAGCCGACAAAGCTTCGGCCAAAATGCTTCGAGCTTGCATCTGCATTTTTTCAGCTTCAGTCTTGCGACCACTGCTAAGCATGACCAACACATAATCTTGCAAGCAGGCAGCAACAAAGACGCTGCGCCGCCCAGTTGCATTGGCAATGCCAGAAAGGGCCCAAGCGTAATGATTACGAGAGTCTTCTAGCTTACCTTGCGAATAGTCAAGAAAAGCCAATTCATTCAAGCGCTGAGCCACTTCAAAGGTTTGGGCCTGCAACGGAATGACGGCCAGATCTGCATCTTCTACACCACTGGCAGTATCACCAGTAGCTTTAGCTTGTTCAGTGATGAGCGCAAGTAAGACCTTCAACCGTTGCACCGATAAATCATCTGGGGCGTAAACCGATTGATAAATATCGAGTGCTCTTTCTAAAAGCGGGCGTGCCTCGCTGTAGCGATGCTGTTCCACATAAACTGCCGCTAAGCCCTTCAAGTCTCGGGCAACACTGGGATGCTTAGGCCCTAGAGTCTTAACATCAATAGCCACCATGCGCTCGTAATACTCTATTTGGTCGCCCTGATTGGCACTATTAGCAGAAGCGGCGTCAGAAGAAGAAGTAGCAGAAGGCAAGGAAGAAAGCAGCTGAGCCACGGTAGAGAAGCTCTCTACTGCTCCGTTATTATCAATGACAATACGACCGTTATTGAGATTAGCATTGCCATTAGGCTGAGCCTGAATCTGTTTCTGTCGCTCCAGCTCTTGCTGCCAGGCCGACTGAGGCACAGCCCTGGTCTTACCAAGCTCTTGCACTTGATCTTTGAGCAATTCTTTTTCGTACTGCGAGGCTAATATTTTGGCTGGCCCGGTATATTTGTGCAAGAGATCAAGGTAATCACTGAGCAGCTCTAGTAAGGGCTCACTTGAAGGCAAAGCGCTCTGTGCCATCATAATGCCCAAAGCGGAGCGGTAGTTGTCCTCAGCATCACGGTACGGTCCATCTTGAGACAAAGCATGGCCGAGATGATGCAAACAATTAGCTAGTTCAAAGCTCTGTGGTCCAATATTGCTTTGGGCTAAATTAGCAGCTCTCTGGTAAAACTCAGCTGCTTTTTTATACTGACCTTCTACCTCAGTGACACTACCCATGGTGAGCAGCAGTGGTATGAGCTTGACACTTTCCTTGCCGTATTGGCGCTCAAGTTGTTTTAGCGACTGGCGATAAAGCTTCCACGGCTCTTCCTGATAATCTTCTGTATGCAAGACGTCAGCGAGACTTCGCATACACAAGACCAAGTCATCCACACTATGGGGCTCACGTTTAACTGAACGCAGGGCCTGCCGAAATGAAACTTCAGCTTCCTGCAGTGACTTAGAAGCAAGCTGCTTGCGGCCCTGCTCTATGAAAGTACGCCAGTAAGCAGTATTTGCTAAGTCGCCCTTAACTGCACTGGCTTTAGTGCTAACTTTGGCACTAGCTTTAGAGCTAGCAGAGCTGGCAGAAAACATCAGCGCTAGGGTCAGGGCTAACGCACCAGCCCACAAAGCCGAGTCAGTCAATGGGGCGGCTAATTTCACTGACTGGGACCGTCCGGCGATGCATCTTCAATTTTGCGTGCCCGAGCATTTAAAACTTTAGCTTCGGCCGCACGGTTATCAGCTTTGAGCAAAATAGCGTAGTTGCGCAAGACCGCAGCAACACTCTCATGATTAGGGCCAAAGGCTTTCTCACGAATAGCCAAAGCGCGCTTGTAGAGAGGCTCAGCCTCGCTGTAGCGCTTCTGATCGCGCAGCACGCGGGCCAGATTATTGAGAGCGGTAGCAAGCTCTTCAGACTCTTGGCCCTGGTCGCGAATTCGCACGGTCTCTTGGAAGAAGCCTAGAGCTTGATCATCTTTACCTTGTTCTTTATAGAGCAAAGCCAGATCGTTAGTAGTTACTGCTACAGCGGGGCTATTGGCTCCCAGGGTAGTTTTGCGAATAGAGAGGGCCCGGGTTAAAAGCGGCTCAGCCAGGTCAAATTTCTCTTGCTCGCGATAGAGCTCTTCCAGATTAGTGAGAGCATTAGCAACATCTACGCCGTTGGCACCTTCTTCTTTCTCGTATATTTCAAGAGCGTCCTTAAGCAAAGTCTCAACTTCATCATATTTAGCTTGAGGCATCAAAGCCAAAGCAAGATTTTGCATGCGATCAGCTAGAGCCACTGGCTTAGCGCCAGCAATGCCTTTTTGCAGCGCTAGGGCTTTACGATACTGAGCTTCAGCCGACTTGTAATCGCCCAGCTCACGATAAACCATAGCCAAGTTATCTACGGCAATAATGACATCAGCCGGATTAGCAGTGGGGTCGGCAACAAGCACATCAACAGCCTGTTTCATCAAAGGCTCAGCTTTATCAAACTGTTGCTTCTCGCGGTAAGTACGGGCCAAATTATTCAAGGCTGCTGCCTTATTGTGAGCGGCATTTTCTTCGCGCCCACTGCCGTCAGCAGTGTCAGCCAGCTCATTCACTTGCTTATAGACAGCTTCTGCTTCGTCAGCTTTACCTTCTTTGCGCAAAACCACAGCCAAATTATTCATGGCCACAGTCTGCCCAGACTTGTTCTTAGTGTCTTCCATCAGTTTGATTACGCGGCGCAATGTTTTCTCGGCATCGGCTAATTGGCCCGCGTCTGAATACATAGAGGCCAAACCAGTAAGGAAGGGAGCCAACTTAGGGTCGCTGGCGCTGGTATTTTTCTCAATGATGGCAATGGCACGTTCATACTGAGCCTTAGCTAAATCGAACTTGCCTTGACGGCGATAAACCTGGGCCAAGTTACCCAAAGTGGCAGGTACAGAAAAGTCACCTTTTTCGCCTAACTTCTCTTTAATAGTTAGAGCTTTGTTCAAATTAGTTTCAGCTTCAGCATACTTACCTTGAGCCTCGTAGACCAAGGCTAAATCGTTGTAGGTTTTGGCTAAAAACTTATCTTCAAGCTTAGAGCTGAGACACTCGTCAGCAGCATCACCGTATAGCTTTACGGCTTTATCATAGTCTTTGCTCTGGGCTGCACTCTGAGCATCGTTTAAGAGTTTTTCCCATTCAACAGCCCCAGCGTGTGCGGTTAAATTGGCAGTTGCCAACAGAGCGGCAATTCCGACAGTGCCAATGATTGCGGCTTTCAGCTGTCTCACAAAAAACTCCTCGAAAAAGACATGCACTACTATATCAGCGCCGCCCTACTGACAAGCCCCTAGAATCAGCTCTGTACTTAAACCGCGGCTAACCTACTTTACTAAGATGGTGCGTACAAGCTTGAAGATAGCGCGATCTGGCAGCATTTTACGCAGGGCCAGCATCGCTTCAGCATTGACGGGATAACGCAGCCGCCATGAGCTATCTGTGGCAGCCTCATAAACTGTATGAGCAACCCCCGCGGGTCCTGGTGCAGACATGCCCTCTTTGTGCATAAGAGGCAGAGCTTTAGCAACAAAAGTATCGTAGGCAGTCAGGCCTTCTTTCACCACCAAATCTTGACTGCGGTCATAGAAAGGCGTCTTTATCGGCCCGGGCTCAATCAACTTTACTCGAATATTGAACTGTCTCAACTCATACTGCAAAGACTCTGAGAAACCTTCCACTGCGAACTTAGAAGCATGATAGACACTGTAGAGTGGGAAGGTGACGCGACCACCAACCGAAGAAATATTGATGATTGTTCCTGATTGGCGCTGACGCATGGCTGGCAGAGCTTCGCGGGTGACATTCATTAAGCCGAAAACATTGGTAGCGAACTGTCGCTCCACCCCCTCAGCAGAACTGGCCTCAAAGGCACCAACCATACCGTAACCAGCATTGTTGACAACGACATCAATGGCTTCATGTTTAGCTAGACCATCACTGAGTGCCTGGCGGATACTGGCCAAGTCAGTGACGTCGAGCCGCAGCACTGTCACTCCCGGCAAAGTAGCCAGTTCACCGGCGTGATCCGGGTTTCTCATTGTCGCCAGAACATTCCATTTTCTGCGCGAAAACAGGCGTACAGTTGCTTCGCCAATGCCGCTGGATGCGCCTGTAATCAGAATTGTCTTTGTTTCAGCCTTGGACATAACCACTCCTGCTAGTACAACTGATATTACTACCAATAGAAGGGTTTGGTGCAATTCAGACTGCGAATCTTCAGCACCTGTGGGCAATGAACTACAGTGGCACTAGCTATAAATCAACGGTCTTTCGGCCTCTTCGCCGTAGTGATACAGATCAAGACCCAGCTCTTGCTCAGATTGACTAGCAGTGAAATTGATAAAGTGGTCTACGACCTTGGCGATAACATAAGTGCCAACAAAGGTAAAAATCCAAACAGCTACAACAGAAGCCAACTGGGCAAAAAATAGGTGAGTGTTGCCGTAAATCAAGCCGTCTGCTCCACCGGGATTAATTGACTTGCTAGCGAAAATACCAGTAGCCAAAGCGCCCCAGGTGCCAGCCATACCGTGGCAAGCACAAACATCAAGCGAGTCTTGAATTTTGAGATGCTCCGACAGCTTAATTGAGAAGAAAGCAACAATGGCACCAACTGCACCAATAAAAATGGCAGAACCAACATCAACGTAGCCACAAGCAGGGGTGATGGCAACTAAACCAACCACCGCACCAGTGGCTGCACCCACTGCGGTATTCTTGCCTTCTCTGCTGCTTACTACCATCCAGGTGAGAGCTGCAGCGGCGGCCGCTACTGTGGTCGTCACCAGGGCTTGAGCAGCGGCAGCATTAGCACCAAGGGCGCTACCACCATTAAAGCCAAACCAACCGAACCAGAGCAAGACAGCACCAAACAAAGTAAGGGGCACGCTATCTGGTTGAAAGCGACCATCAATAGCCCGCTTCTTCCGCCTCAGAGCAATACAAATAGCCAGGGCGGCTACTCCAGCCGTTATATGCACCACTGTTCCACCAGCAAAATCTAGCGAACCAAGGGTCTTCAACCAACCTCCCTCACCCCAAACCCAGTGAGCCACGGGGTCATAGATCAAGGTGGTCCACAAAAGGGTGAAGAGCATAAACGACTGGAAACGCACCCGCTCCACAAAGGCACCAGCAATGAGCGCCGGTGTGATGATGGCAAACTTCATTTGAAAAAGCATGAAGGCTAAATGAGGAATATTAGGGGCATAGCTGGTCACGCTATTAATGCCAATAGTGCCAAGGCCGCACCAGGAAAGATCGCCGATGACATGACCAATGTCTTTGCCGAAGCAGAGGGAATAACCAAATAGAACCCATTGCATAGTGACAATTAAGAGGCTACCAAAAGTAAGCATGATGCAGGAGAGCAAGTTTTTGCGCTCAACCATGCCACCATAGAACAAACCAATCGCTGGTGTCATTAGCATAACCAATGACGAAGACATCAAAACCCAAGCAGTATCACCAGTGTTCATCAATTTAGCTTATCCCTAAGAGCAGGTCACCTGAGGCCTTCAAGAGCTGGTTATCTTCCTCACCAATTGGCACAACCAGCAAGAACTGCGGCAAGTAAGCCTCCCAGTTTTGCAAGATATCCAGGGCTCTTTGACTAGCCGTAGCTTGATGATGCTGCTCAATCAACTGGCGCAGGTAGGCAGCAGCAGGCCCGGTCACGGCACTCAAACGCTTATCAGCCTCGCCACAGTAGTTGGCTCTAAAATTAGTATCGCTATCTAGTACATAGGCCAGACCACCAGTCATTCCTGCTGCGAAATTACGACCAACCGGGCCAAGCACGGCGACAGCACCACCAGTCATATACTCACAACAGTGATCACCACTCCCTTCAACCACAGCCACCGCGCCCGAATTGCGCACAGCAAAACGTTCACCAGCCTGTCCTGCACAATAGAGGTAGCCGCCAGTAGCACCATAGAGGCAAGTATTTCCAGCAATGACATTCTGCCAAGAATGCTTATAGATTGGCGCCGTCTGCGGGAACTTAATCACGATAGTTCCGCCACTCATACCTTTGCCTACATAGTCGTTGGCTTCGCCAGTGAGAGTAAGCTTGATGTTATCAACAATAAAGGCACCAAAACTCTGACCCGCTGAGCCTTTAAAGCGCAAGGCAATACGGCCTTTAAAGCCGGTATCACCATAGAGCTTAGCGAGAGTACCGCCAATACGAGCCCCCACACTACGATCTGTATTCTTAATGGCATAGGCTTTAACCACATCGCCGTGCTCAGCAATTGCCGCTTGCACTTCCGCATCTGCCAATATGTGATCGTTGAGGCCACTGGCATCCCCATGGGGCGCTACCTGCGGGAGCCGCCAGGCCTCGCTATCTTTGCTATTTTTAGTCAGAGAAGAAAATTCAGCTTTCTCTAGCAGAAAATCTAAATTGACTTGTTCTACCTTGTGCGGTTTAACATCGGGTTTAACTTTCAACAACTCCGCCCGACCAAGCACTTCGTGCAGCGAGCTATAACCAAGCTGCGCCAGGGTCATGCGCACTTCTTCGGCAATGAAGAGAAAGAAGTCAACGATCTGTTCTGGCACCCCAGTAAACTTCTCTCTGAGTTTCTCTTTTTGACTGGTGATACCAACTGGGCAATTATTAGTGTGGCAGACCCTCGCCATAATGCAGCCTTCGGCAATCAGTGCAATCGAACCAAAGCCATACTCATTAGCACCAAGCATAGCCGCCATCACCACTTCCCAGCCCGAGCGCAAGCCACCATCGACCCGCAACAAGACCCGATGGCGTAAGTCATTACCTATAAGAGCGCGATGCACTTCGACCAGACCCAGCTCCCAAGGTGCGCCGGCATGTTTAATTGAACTCAAGGCCGATGCCCCGGTGCCACCATCGTTGCCCGAGACCTGAACGATATCGGCGTTAGCTTTAGCCACACCAACAGCCACAGCGCCAATGCCAACTTCCGCTACTAACTTCACTGAAATCTGGGCCTGGGCGCTCACTTGTCTGAGGTCATAAATGAGCTGCGAGAGATCTTCAATAGAGTATATGTCGTGGTGAGGCGGAGGCGAAATCAATTGCATGCCTTCTTTAGCCCGACGCAATTTAGCAATGTAAGGCGACACTTTATGGGCTGGCAACTGACCACCCTCACCAGGTTTAGCCCCCTGGGCAATTTTGATCTCGAGCTGCTGAGCGGTGACCAAATACTCTGGCGTGACCCCAAAGCGAGCAGAAGCTACCTGGCGCACGGCAGAGCTAGCGCTGTCACCAGGCTTAAGGCCACGCAATCCGGGAAAGCTTTGACTGGTGCCGTCTTCGTTGACGTCGGCAATAGCATAGTACCGCAAGGGGTCTTCGCCCCCTTCACCAGAATTAGACTTAGCTCCAAGCCGGTTCATAGCGATGGCTAAGACTTCGTGGGCTTCTTTGGAGAGTGCGCCCAGTGACATACCACCAGTGCAAAAACGTTTTACAATTTCAGCAGCCGGTTCGACTTGCTCGAGAGCTATGGCCGAACGATCAGAAGCAAAAGTGAGCATATCGCGCAAAGCCAGCGGCGGCCGCTCCCGCACCAGAGCCGAGTACTCTCGAAACTGCTCTTGCCGTTCTTGAATGCTTACAACTTTGCGGCTGATACCGAGAGCAGAATGCAGTGCTTTAACGATCTTGGGATTATTGCCATGATACTCACCGCCAGGGCGAGAGCTCATCATGCCATAGTTGATTAGCTGTTTATGACTGAATGGAAAAGCACGGCGATGGCAATCAAGAACATCGCGCTCTATATCGTCGATTTCCAGGCCACCAATGCGCGAAGGTGTGCCAACGAAGCAGCGCTCCACAACGTTCTCGCCCAGACCAATACATTCAAATATCTGGGCACCGATATAACTCGACAAAGATGAAATACCCATCTTCGATAGAACTTTTTGCAAACCTTCTTCAATCGCCGCTCTAAAATTGGCTTGAGCTGTCTCATTGGACAGCTCCACTAAACTCATCACCGCGCTATCGGCACAAGAGTGGCGCACTATTTCCAAAGCGAGATAAGGGCAGACCGCCTGAGCACCATAGCCAAAGAGGCAGGCAAAATGATGGGTTGTCCAGGCTTGGGCAGTCTCTACCACAATCGAACACTCTAGCCTCAGGCCTTGTCGAATAAGCTCATGGTGCACGGCAGCCACAGCGAGTAAAGCTGGAATAGCAACCCTTTCAGAGTTAACACCACGGTCACTCAATATCAGTATTGATTTGTGATCACGCACAGCCTCAAGGGCCTGTTTGCACAAATTGCTGAGGGCCATATCTAAGTTGTTTTCGCTGGGCAAGAAGAGCAACGAAACCACTTCTGAAGCAAATGCTTTGTCTTCAGTGCCGAGGTGTACAAGCTTATCCAGCTCTCTTTCATTAAGAATCGGGCTGCTTAGATGTATTGACTTTGCCCCCTCCTGGTTGGGGAGGAACCAGCCACTCTGCCGCCCCAAGTAAGAATCGATAGACATCACCAACTTCTCGCGCAAGTGGTCTATGGGCGGATTAGTTACCTGGGCAAAGCGCTGCTTAAAATAATCGTAGAGTAGTCGAGGCTGACTAGAAAGCACCGCCAGCGGTGTATCATCGCCCATCGAATAAATAGCTTCATGAGCAGTTGAAGCCATCACCAATAATATTTGAGCGATGTCTTCTTTGCCGTAGCCATAGGCAGTTTGCAAGCCAATCAGATCGCTATCAGCCAACTTAATCTGCTCAGCGAATGGTTCAGCTGAAAACTCCACTCTTTCACTATCAACCCACTGGCTATAGTCATTCTCAAAAGCAATTGCTCTTTTAACTTCAGAATCAGTCTTTACTTGACCACTAGCAATATCAACAGAAATCATCTGCCCTGGGCCTAAACGGCCCTTTTGTACAACTCTGGCCTGATCAAAATCGACAACGCCGGCTTCTGAACTCAAAAAGACAGTGCCGTCATCAAGCACAGTGAAGCGAGCCGGACGCATGCCGTTGCGATCAAGCTTAGCCCCCACGGTTTTTCCATCGCTAAAAACAATCAATGCCGGCCCATCCCAGGGCTCTTGTATAGCTGCAAAATATTTGTAGAAGCCTGCAATCTCATTCTTTATATTGCTCGAGGCATCAGGAATGAGCTGCATCAAAGCTGACTCGGGTCTGCGACCGAGGCGCAAAAGCAGTTCTAGAGCATTGTCTAGACTACCGGAGTCTGAGGTGTTAGCACTGACGACAGGATAGAGCCCCTCTGGGTCGCTTGCCCAATCGGGATGCTCAAGCACCATTTCTCGGCACTTCATCCAGTTGCGATTGCCTAAGAGGGTATTGATTTCGCCGTTGTGGCCTAACAAGCGAAAAGGCTGGGCCAAGCGCCATTTCGGTAAAGTATTGGTACTAAAGCGGCGATGATAAACAGCAAACTGACTGGCATACGATTGATTGAGCAAGTCTGGATAAAGCAGCTCCAGTTCATAAGAGCGCACCATGCCCTTGTAGACAATCGTTTGGGCTGATAGAGAAGCAATATAAAAATCAGAATATTGATCGCCATAACTACGCAAATAGGTCATTGTCCTTTTGCGAGCAAACAGAAGCTTGCGCTCTACTAGTGCCTGCGACCACTGAGGCGGGTGACTGACAAATATTTGCTCGATAACTGGACATGTGGCCCTCGCCAAAGGTCCCAAAACATCTTTATTGAGGGGAACCTGCCGCCAGGCCTTAGCTGCAAGCTCGAAGCCCTCTGCCAGCAAGAAACGCTCTAGCTGTTGGCGACAAAAATCAGCGCCGGCTTGCGGCAGAAAGACCATACCTACGGCAGCCGGGGAAGAAAAAGAAGGGAAACCTTCCTGGGCAAACAAAGCCCAGGGAATAGCAGTAAGAATACCCGAGCCATCACCAGTAACACCATCGGCCCCGCAAGCACCACGGTGCTCCATACGACTCAAGGCCGTAAGCGCCTCACGTATGACTTGATTGCTACTTTGCCGTCGATAGACGAAACCTACGCCACAAGCATCTTTCTCAAAGGTGGTATTAGCTTCGTTCATATCTTTCCAATGCAAAGCCGGACCATTACTGGCCGCAGGTTAAGGCTCTTGAGCAAATTTTAGTAAGCTCCGAAGGTTCGATTATTAGCCATGCTTACGGTGATGGCAAGAAAATGTTAAGTAAAGCTGAAGAGAGACTTTGTACACATTCTCGAAAGCAGGCCAGGGGCGGCCATAGCTGCACCGTTACAAGAAGCAATACTTCACACGATATATCTGTTTGTATACTAAAGGCCCTTGCATACTTAAATATGAACGAGCCGCATTCGCCCATCACTCTTTCAATCGATAAAAAAGCCCAGCCTATCTTGCACTCGGCAGCATACGTTGCCGCTCGAGCCAAGTTTGTCAGCATCAACTTGGCCGCACTAAAAAAATTAGCTGTAGATCTCAGACACCACTTCGGCAACAGCAATGGCACCAGCCACTGGCTAGAAAGCGCACCAGCCCTAGTAAAAGACTATTTCGAAAGCCTGAGCTTAGAAAATCGAATTTTATATCTGACAGTTTTTCATAGCATTGGTTTCTGCTATTGGGCCGAGCAAAAAAGTAAACCCTGGACAATTGAGATAGCAGAAGAAGTTGTCTCTGAAAGGAAATACTTGAGTACTCAAGTATTTCTCCAAACAGACTTGTCTGAGAATAATGGCAAATGCGACAGTAAATACAAGAGTAAATATAACGGGGCCATGGCACTGCTTTTAAGCATGGCTACCAATGCGGATTTTCTCAACTTAGATTATTTAGCCCGCTTGAACGTAGAGCAATTCAAAGTATTACTGGCGGGCCAAGCCAGTGAGAACTTCGATTCGCTAGCACTGCTGAAAGAGCGCCATGAATTTATCGTCGCCTTAGCTCAGAAGCTCAGTGGTGAAAACTATCTGCATGCGCTGTTGCCGCTACTAGGTACAGCTTCAGCCAGAGAGCTTGTCCTAAAATTTGCCCACGAATTACCAGGCTACTTAGACACTGCTCAATACGACGGTCAAGAAATTCTCTTTCTCAAACGGGCTCAGCTGCTAGTTTCTGACCTCAATCAAACCCTGGTATCAAGCGGTAGTGCAGCGATTTATAAGATAGAAGAGCTGACCGCTTTCGCCGATTACAAACTGCCGCAGCTCTTGCGCCACTATCAAGTATTGACATACGAAGCGGCTCTAGCACAGCGAATTGACGAGCAAATTGAATTAGAGGCGGGCAGCGCGGAAGAAGTAGAAATCAGAGCAGCGACAATAGTAGCTGTTGAATTAATTAAACAAGAGCTAGAAAAACTTGGTTTTGCCTCTAGCGCTGCGGCCATCGACAACCAGCTCTGGCAATTGTCTCAGAAGCTAGATAAGACAAAAGCAAAACCATATCACCGCTCTAAAACAGTCTTCTACTAAGGCAAGACCTGATGTTTCAGCAATGTTCACGCTACCAAGGAACAATAGCTGTCGGAGCAAAATTCGATGGCTGTTCAACTTGTTTGGTTCAAAAAAGATCTGCGCTTAGCCGATCATCAACCCTTACACCTGGCCTCCAAGCAAGGCCCAGTGCTCTGTGTTTATGTAATCGAGCCAGAAGTTATAGGCACTTCAGAGTTTGATTCGAGCCATCAAGTCTTCATCAATCAATGCTTAGAAGAGATGCACAACAAGCTGCTGCTGCTTAACAGTGGCCTTATTGTTCTGCAGGGCAATCTACCAGAAGCTTTTGAAAAACTAAAACAAGAGCTACCATTTGAAAAAATTTGGTGTCATGAAGAGATTGGCAACCAAGTCACGTATAGGCGCGATTTGCGCCTTCAGGCCTGGTGCAAGAAAAACGGCATCGCCTATGAAGAGCTACCCCAGACAGGAGTAATACGGAGGCTGAGCAGCCGAGACGGCTGGAGCGAGAAATGGTTTGCGCGCATGAAAGCTCAGCGCATTCAAGAGCCTAAAGCAGCACTAGCAAGCCCAGAAAACAATCAAGACTATCTCAGAAGGCTGCATGGCTTTGGTAGAATCCCCCAATTAACCGATCTGGGCTTGCCACCATCGACGAAGCCACTCGCGCAAAAGGGTGGTGAAGCCATTGCTCAAGATGAACTCGCTTCATTTCTTTTTGACAGAAGCAAACATTACCGCAGCGGCATTTCAAGCCCAATCACAAGCAGCAACAGTTGTAGTCGCCTGAGCCCATATCTGACTTTTGGAGCCATCTCCCTACGCACGGCCTACCAAGCGAGCGTGATGCGCCGGGCACAACTGGCAAAAGAACCGAATAACGGCAGATGGCAGAATAGTTTGACGGCTTTTGAAGAGCGTTTGATTTGGCATTGCCACT
>CAJXZK010000095.1 GCA_913063055.1 uncultured bacterium | reverse complement strand
AATGAAATTTCAGAACTCTTTAAGTCAGGTAAATTATCTGCTGAGCAAAAAGAAGCATTTAAGGGTGAAACCAAAGATATAAAAAAACGCCAGGGCGAAGTCGAAGAAGAGAAACGCGAATTCGAGGCCCAGCGACATATCCTTTCGCTCTCCATTCCCAACCTGCCTGCCAGTGAAGTGCCTGACGGCAAAGACGAACACGATAATAAAATTGAAAGTACTTGGGGCACCATCCCTAGTATCAAAAATCCCAAGCATCACTATGAATTAGGAGCTGATCTTGGCGTTTTCGATTTTGAGCGTGGCGTAAAGATTGCCGAATCACGCTTTACTGTTTTGATGAATTGGGGCGCCAAGCTAGAGCGCGCTTTGATGAATTTTATGCTCGACAGCCACTCTGCTCGCGGCTATGGCGAAGTCTTCCCCCCAATTTTAGTCAATCGCGATTGCTTAGTTGGCACTGGGCAATTGCCAAAATTTGAGAATGACTTCTACAAGTGCGCAGATGACGAACTCTATTTGGTGCCCACGGCTGAAGTGCCGATTACCAATTTATACAGAGAAGAAGTAATCGATGAAGAGGCTCTGCCTATTTATCACTGTGCCTATACACCTAATTTCAGACGTGAGGCTGGTAGCGCTGGTAAAGATACGCGCGGCTACATTCGGCAGCATCAGTTTAATAAAGTCGAATTGGTCAAATTCTGTACTCCTGAAACCAGCGCAGAAGAGCATGAAAAGCTCACTCGCGATGCTGAGCTGATTTTAGAGGCACTAGAATTACCCTACCGCCGAGTCTTGCTTTGTAGCGGTGATATGGGCTTCTGTGCTTCTAAGTGCTATGACCTTGAAGTGTGGTTCCCTGCCCAAGACAAGTATCGCGAAATAAGCTCCTGCTCAGTCTTTGGCGATTTCCAGGCTCGTCGCGCTAATCTGCGCTATAAGCCCAAAGATGGTGGCAAAGCGCGCTTCTTGCACACAATCAATGGCTCTGGTTTGGCAATAGGACGTGCTATGGCAGCCATTCTTGAAAATTATCAACAGCCTGATGGTTCGGTTAAAGTACCGACTGTTTTGCAGCCTTACATGTCTGGAGTCACTGTAATTTCTCCTAAACTCGCTGCTGTAACTTAGTGTTGGCATGGCCGAGTTTATTCCAGATACTACGGCTCTTGTTTCTGCTCCTTCACCGATGCGGCGCCACCGCTTTGTGCAAATCACCTGTTTGTTTGCCACCATAGCTCACACTGTGGCCACTCTAATTTGTGTCTATGCTTTTCGCGAAGGTAATTTCTCCGACTTTACTCCCGCCCGCTTAATGGAGTTTGTTCCTCGCCATTTAGTGCTATGGCGCTTTTGTTGCTTGTCGGCAATTCTTTCGAGCGTTTCTAGTCTGGTCTTTATTCTCGCCATGCGTGAAGTTCTCGAAGAGAAATTCCGTTTTATTATTGGTGTGGCTGTATGTCTATCAGTATTGGCTTGTTCCCAAGACTTAGCGGCGGTCAGTCGGATGATGGTGCTCTTTAGCGATATTGCCTTGCAAGGCAATGCCATCTGCACCTACACTGGCAACGAATTGGTGCAAATTGGTTGGACTTTGATCAACCAATCGATCACTGAGACATTTATGGTCTCTTCTTTCTTATATGGAACAGCCGGTCTGGGTATTTGTTATTGCCTCAGCCGCACGCGAGTATTGCCGCGCTCCCTGGCCTGGGCACATTTACCAGTCTGGTTTTGTATGCTGGCTACAGCTGTCTCTACATTTGCCGGCTTCTTGCCTGTGGCTATGTCTTTAATGTTTGCTGGTAATCTTGGCCTTTCTTTTTTGGCAGCGTTCTCCGGTGTTTCGATTGATGCTGTATTGCAACAAAAGAAAGAGCCGAAGGCTGAAACTGTTGCCGTTACTGCGGATGCGCCAGAGCCGGCCGATTCGGCAGATAAGAGCGCCATTTAAAGGTCTTTTAAAGTACTTTTTGTAAATTGGCTGGTATTTTTCAGGTATTGGCTGGGTCTGGCGTGTATGCTTTGGCTGTAATGGCTGGGTCTTTTCTGCGTATCTAGCGGGCACATATAAATGATTTGGCGGGAAGTCTTCAACGAACTGCTTGAGCAAGGGGCTTCAAACGCCTCCGGTTCTATGTATGTCTATGCTCGCATTGTGGAGATTTTAAAGACTGCCATAGAAGATGGTCGCATGAAAGTGGGCGATCGCTTGCCAACCAATCGTGAATTGGCTGCTTTCCTCAAAGTCGATCGCTCAACCGTTGCCCGTGCCTACTTAGAGCTTGCCCAGCTGGGCTTGATTGCCTCCCAGGTTGGTCGTGGCACTTTTGTTAGCGCTCTTGCTGCTAATGCTGGGCCAGCTTCTAATATATTGCCGTTGCCTAGCGGAGAACTCAATTGGCCCAATCGCTTCTCCCGTTATGCTGAGGGCTTGAGTTCTTCTATTAATAAGTTGCCCCAGCTAGCTTCCGGTGATGACTACATTTCCTTTGCTGGTGGTATTCCTTCGCAAGATTCTTACCCTAGTGATGATTTTCAAAAGATTGTTTTAGATCTACTTGGTGGCGGCCGCGGTGCCTCTATGTTTGACTACAGCCCCTTTGCTGGTGAACCAGATCTGCGTCAAGCAGTGACGGCCCATCTGGCTTTGCGGGGCATTGCCGTACGAGATCAAGAACTACTGATATTGAGTGGTTCTCAGCAAGGCATTGATCTAGTTGCTAATCTTCTTATTAATCCAGGCGATCATGTATTGGTAGAAGAGCCAACCTATTTTTGGGCCATTTCAAATTTCAAAGCGAGACAGGCTCAGCTTGTTGGTTGCGCCTTAGATGACGAAGGCATTAATTTAGCTGCCGTTGAAGCGCATCTGATTAGGTATCAACCCAAGTTCATTTACGTTATGCCTAATAGCCAAAATCCAACTGGCATAACTATGTCGCTGGCTCGGCGTCGAGGCCTTTTAGCCTTAGCTCGTAAGTATCAAACTCCGATACTTGAAGACGATTTCTCAGGTGATCTTGTTTACAGCGGTGAGCCTTTACCTTCTCTTCGCACTCTGGCTGCAGAAGTTGCTGGTGGCGAAAATATTGTCATTTACCAGGGCACATTTTCTAAAGCGCTCTGTCCGGGAATTCGCTTAGGTTGGCTGGTGGGGCCGCAAGAAGTAATTGATCGCCTAAGTTTTGCCAAGCGCACTAGTGACCTTGCTACTAATTCTATGGTGCAGGTTATCCTCACTGAGTTTCTGCAAAAAGGCCTATACCAGGAACACTTAAATCGAGTGAATCGCACTTATGGCCAGCGTCGCGACGCCATATTGGCTGCTCTCGCCAAAGAATTTAAAGCTCTCCCTGAAGTCAGTTGGACTGTACCCACTGGTGGCTTGTTTATCTGGCTGACATTGCCAAAAGGTACTTCTAATCGTGATCTACTCGAATTTGCAGTGGCTGAAAAAGTAGTTTTCTCACCCGGTGATCTCTGTTTCTTAGAGTCAGAATCTAGTTCACTAAATTACCTCAGGCTTTGTTTCATTCAAAATGCCGAACCTCAGATTGCTGAGGGCATCAAACGCCTGGCTCAAGCCTTGACCAAATATCTTGCTCACTTAGCTGAAGATCGTCTTGCCAATTCGCATAGGCAAAGACGCAATGAACATGTACTGATTTGACCGTCACTAAAAAATAGGATTAGGAGAAATATGTCTACAGTAATTAAGCCTAGAACCGGCACCAAACTAGTAAAAGAAGCCTTAGCGCAGATGCTCAAAGGTGGCGTGATCATGGATGTGGTCAATGCTGAACAAGCTAAGATCGCAGAAGAAGCTGGTGCTGTTGCTGTTATGGCTTTAGAGAGAGTACCGGCTGATATCCGTGCTGATGGTGGCGTTGCTCGCATGAGTGATCCTGAGTTGATCATTCAAATTCTTGAGTCTGTCTCCATTCCTGTTATGGCTAAGGCTCGTATTGGTCATTTTGTCGAAGCCCAAATTCTTGAGTCGCTTGGTGTTGACTGCGTTGATGAAAGCGAAGTGCTTACGCCGGCTGATGAAGAGTTTCATATCGACAAGAGCCAGTTCACTATTCCTTTTGTTTGCGGCGCTAAGAATTTGGGTGAAGCTCTCCGCCGCATTGGCGAAGGTGCAGCCATGATGCGCACCAAGGGCGAAGCTGGCACTGGTGATGTGGTTGAAGCTGTGCGCCATGCTCGCACAATTTTGGGTGAAATCAGAAGACTACATGGCATGCCAAAAGAAGAATTGATGAGCTATGCCAAAAACATTGGCGCACCTTATGACCTGGTAGTCAAAGTTGCTGCTGAAGGTAAATTGCCTGTAGTCAACTTCGCTGCCGGTGGTATTGCTACTCCTGCTGATGCTGCTTTGATGATGCAACTTGGTGTTGATGGTGTCTTCGTTGGCTCCGGTATTTTCAAATCAGGTAATCCAATGCAGCGTGCTCAGGCGATTGTTAAAGCTACAACCTTCTATAAAGATCCTGAAGTACTGGCCAAAGTCAGCCGCAATTTGGGTGAAGCAATGGTTGGCCGCAACTGCCGCGATCTAGCACCATCCGAAAATCTAGCCAGCCGCGGCTGGTAGAACTGCAAAAGCGAATTAAGAGGACCCTATGAATCAAGATTCTACGAATATTGTTATCGGTGTACTGGCCTTGCAAGGCGATTTTGCAGAGCATATTAAAATGCTTGAGCAGTGCGGTGTCAGTGCTAAGGCCGTGCGTTATGCCGAAGAGCTTGATCACATAGATGGTCTGATTATTCCTGGTGGAGAATCCACCGCTGTAGCCAAGTTGACTGATGAAGGTTCTGCTCCTATCTTTTCTGCTATTAAGGCAAAAATTGCCCCAAGCGAAAAGGTAGGAGCCTCATCAGCTTTTTCTACACCAGTAAATGCCATGCCAGTTTATGGCACTTGTATGGGTTCAATTTTTCTTGCCAAAGAAATTGAAGGTTCTAGCCAGGGGCGCCTTGCTGTTATGGATATTAAGGTCAAGCGCAATGCTTTTGGCCCGCAGCGTCGCAGCTTTGAGTCTGACTTGAAAATTGATGCTCTAGGCTCTGAAGCCTTTCCGGCTGTATTCATTCGCGCCCCAGTGATTGTTGAGTGTGGGCCGAAGGTGCAAGTATTGTCTGCTATAGACGAAGGTATCGTCATGGCGCGGCAAGACACTTTGTTAGTTACTGCTTTCCACCCAGAGATAACTAACGATCTGAGAGTGCATCAGTATTTTCTTGGTATGGTGCAAGAGTATCGCCAGGCCCAATCAACTGCTGTACGAGATTCTCAGGTGCCTGAGCCAGCGCAGGTTTAGTTCTTTTCTGGTTTCTCGACTATTTGTTCTTCGAAACTTTTTAAGGGTTTATTGGCGCCCAAGCGCTCTACCATATCGTGAGCGATGCCACCTACTCGTTCGCTCAGTCTATCTATTAGTTCCTGATCGCTAGGCGAGATTGGCGCGGCAAGAGGCTCATTAATAGCCTGATTAATAGCCTTTTCTTCTTGTCTGTCTTGGGCAATCCTTTTCCTCAGTCGCTGCGCGAGGGTTTCCTCGTTGCCTGCATCTTCAGTCATGTGCTTCTCCAAGCATAAGTTGACATAAGAAAAAGGGGATAAAGGCTTAGGGTCTTTCCTCTGTCAACATTACGGCCTAGCGCGTGATCCTATATGATCGAAAAAATGAGTGACAAAAGGTCTATTGAAAACTAGTGAGCTGCTTGAAATGTTTTCGGTTCCAAGAGAAGTTGTTCTGAAGGTCGATTGATAGTTGAACTCTTTCGTCTAACCGGAAAACTGTTCGGAGGAGCTTTTCTAATATCAGCTAATTCTTCACTTGAGTAATTTGACATACAACATTCTGCTTTGTCAAAATAGTCTGTCCCACATTTCACGATAAGCTGATGACGCAAGGTTTTGGCTTTTAGAAGGTCTTCAATCTGTTGAGAATCTGCGATTATAAGGCGTTGATATTCGTGCCAAGGTTTGATTAGACCAAATACTAGAGATTTGATTTTGTCTCGATGAAACAGCATGGTAGACTCGTGTCTTTCGAGAATATGCGCCGGTGCATCAGGATTTCGATATATTGCTGTATCACCTTTATCAATTCTCACTACGGGAAGGATCTTGAATTTTTCCAGCATTATCTTTCGATCAATTTTGTCGAGTTCGTTTCTATTCGGATTTAAGTCGGCAGTTAGGTCTAGAACCTCAATACTATTAGATGCCAAACCTTTCCAAAGCAATTCAATGCCTTCTGCATCTGCAACAAAATAACTGTCCGCATATGCTTTAGTGCAGAAGCAGATGGTAACAAAAACCACAGCCAGAACCCAACACATTTTTCTCACTGATCGATCACGCAGCCTTAGATGCCATGTTTCTGTTAACAAAGAAAGGATAGCAGCATTCAGTGAACGCTGCTATTGACCTTGACGCTGGGCTTGCGTCCGCTAGGCTTTTCGCCTGGCAGCCTGGGAAGCGCCGCTTGAACAATCTTAGCCGCTTGCGGCCTCAAGCTTTCGGCGCGCACACCGCTGCGGCGGCTGCCGAGAAAGCGGGCGCAAGGGGACCCAGGGTCGAGTCGAGTTTGCAGACGTTGTTATCTCTTTGTTGCAAGTCTTACAGCTACTATTGATGGACTAATCTCTATTAACAACCCACGTTTAAAAGGCAAGTCATTAAATGGTTCCTTAAATGGACTTGCCTTTCGAATGGCATCTTCAGCTTGTCGATCAAATGGTCTTGAACCAGATGATTTTTTCAGCTCTACAAAAGCGGATTTGTCTTTGTTATCTAATTCGACGAGAAATTTCGCAGAATTTTTCCCTGGAAACTTTTGTAGGTTTTTGGCAGAAATTGATATTCGATTTTTGCAGTCCAAGAGCCACTGGTAAAGTTCCGACTCAAGTATAGATTCAGACGGAGCTGGGCGTTTACCTGGTCCGATACCTATACAATGCATGTTTTGCGAATTTTGAGAAATAAACTTCTCAATACGATCACTCGCCTGGCAGGGCAACAGCTGCGCCAGTAAGTAGACCGCTACAATAACCGTTAATGATTGCTCTTTTAGTTCCATAACAATTTCTTTTGCTAGTGACAATTATAGCCGCCGATACGAATTTAAAATTTTGTTGAATCCTAGCAAGAACGACAAACAGCAATTGCCTCTTCTAACAACGGCAAATATTCCTCAGCACACTCGCCGCGAAGTTCGACCAAGTATGTATAAAGTGACGGCTCTGCAATAGCACTAGCTGCTTGAAGAGCTAAAGGCGAAACATCTGCAGATCTCAATAAATCAATGAGCGGTGCAAGAACTCTAGTATCTCGCCTTAGAGCTAAGCCTAAAATAGCTTCCTGCCTAGTCTCACAATGACTATCTGAACAACGTTCAAAAAGAGCATCACAAAGATTATGTAAATCAGAAGAAGCTTCTCGCAGACCAAAAGTAGCCCAATTGCGGACATCTGGATCTTTGTCTGAAGAAAGTTGTATTAACTGTTCTATAGCTGGCTCGCACTTGATCCCATTCAAACTCAGCGCAATTGCCAACCGGCTCTTAGCCCTTGAGCAGTTGAGCATGCGTTCAAAATATTTGTGCCGTTCTGGTACCTCTAACTTATACAAGGCAAGAGCTATCCACTCAAACACAGTATCAGAGGTTTCAGTACCAGCAAAGGATAAAACAACATTGATAGCCTTGACGGGGAAAGCTGTACCAACACCATTCGCCATCATCGCTGTGCCTATCAGTCTTTCATTCTCGTCATGGCTGGCACATAAGTGGCTAGCCAACTCAAAGTCACTGAGAGAATCCCGAACCATAAGAGCCCAAAAAGCAGGTGAATCAGACCCTCGCTCTTGAATTACAACCCGACTAAGCTCCTGAGACCCAAGAGTTGCAAACAACTGAAAATTGGCATTAATAGCATCAAGTGAAAACCCTTCACCGTCCAATCGTTTGGTGAGTGCAGACTCAACTAACGGAAATCGCCTAAACAGGACTCGCCACAAACTAGGATCGGAGCCGATTGACTCTTGCAATCTCTTGTCAAACACCCCAGAATTCATAGCAGTCAACCTCCGCGACCATATTCTTCATCTTATCAGCTGAACAAAGATCAAATGAAAGAAGAAGTCCTGCTGGCGCTTTCTCTAAATGACTGACTTGACTATTAGAGCAAGGCTGGCTAGACAGCTTCAAGTGTCATTGCATGTCAAAAAAAAACACGCCGTGAGCGCACAGCTTTGCTGGTGCGAACGGGGTGGCACTGGTTCGCCTGGCATAACGCTAAGATGCCTAACTATTGCACTACTTTTCGTACTAAAACTCGTAGTTCCACATATGGTATTACGTTCAACGGCCGTATATTCAGCAAAACTCGGATTTTCATACCACAAAAGTGTTTCGGTATACCGTTCAACGCTTACTGGCACTGGGTTTCCGGGCTTTTTCTGAATCCCTTTATCCTGCCATCACCACTTACCCACTCTCTTCGCTACTCTGCCAGCTCTTTTCTGGGGTGGTAATGTCGTAACCTCTTTGAGGTTTCGACTGATGAACAATCTCACTTAACCGGCAGCTTCGCTGCCTCTCAACACTGCAAAATCTATCGATTCGCTAAACTTCGGGCTTTCCGATCTCTTTGTATGCGCTCTATCTATCATGGCTTTATGTTCCCTCGATCCTTTTACAATGCACTGGGTTTCAATCCACAGTCTTGAACTTTGGGCTTTCTCTTACTAAGTTCACTGTCTACTGGTTCTTTGTTCTAGTTCTGTTCTTTGTCTTTCCCTTGTTCTATTTTCCGCTCCAACTCTTTTTCCTTGGGTAGTCTTCAATAGTCAACTCTTCTAACCGACTGCCAATACAGCTGTTGGTATTAATGTGCTGGCTGGAATCTAAATCGCTCATGGATCCTCCTTGTTCAGGAACTCAAAATATAGGTATCGGCACACAATGGTCACCAACTAGTTGATTGAAATTTGATAGCTAAGTTGCGCGCTATAGTTGTTTCAACTAGCGCTTCTAGATTTTGCAATGATCGAAAAAAAATTTTGTCAGCCAGCGGCAACTTTTTTTAGAGCCTCGCCAAGCAACTCTATAAAATATGCCGCCAGTTTTTAATTCTGCTAATTTCCCCTTTCTACTTCTTGGGTCTCTTTTCTTCTCTTGTCTTTCTGAATGGTTCTCGTTCAAGCATAAGTTGACATAAAGAAGGGGGTAAAGACTGAGGGTCTTTCCTCTGTCAACATAACCGAAAATGTTTACTGGCGTTTCCACGCCGCCACACTTAATGACTGGCTTAACAAAAAGAGCAAGGTCAAATACTTTATGGCCATATTGTGCGCTTACCAACAAATGCCAATCCTTCATGAAACGGCTTTGCTGCTGGCAATTCGCGGCCAAAACATTCCCTGCCATTTAAATCAAAATATTTAAAATAGTCTGTACGCCAATCGGTAGATGCCACAGCGAAATCTTCAGAGTAAGAATAAGCTTTTACAAATTCACAGGGTCTAATAAATTCTCCAGTTTTAAGAATATAGCCAAATCTTCCTCCAAAATTATTTTCGTTATAGACCAAGGCTCTTCCACAAGAGAACGGCCAACAGTAGTCAAAGCACGGCGCGATAACAATCTTTCCGTTTAAATCGCCAAAACCATATTTTCCATTGGCCTCAATTACAACTAGGCCTTCCGAGACTTTTTCTTCAAATGCTTCAGGAGCCCAGTTAGTTTGTTCTGGAGAAGTTTCGCAAACTCTGAGTCCATGGCAAAGCGAGTCTAAATAAATAAATTTCTTGCCTGCGACTTTGGTTCTCTCTATCCTAAGTTTAATGGCGCCATCTCTGCCTATGTAATCTACATACTTCTTGTCCGGGTTAATAATGGGAGCAAAGCCTTCATTGAATGAACCAACTTTGACAGGTAATTGAGGTGGTAAGACAAAGCGACCGGCGCGATCGATCAAACCCCATTTTCCTCCAATTCTCACAGATGCTCTGCCTTCCTTGAAAGCTGTGACCGATTCAAACTTCAGAGGAAAAGCTATTTTGCCGCGATGATCAACAAACTGCCAAGTTTTTGAATTCGATGGATTAACCCCAGCCAAGCCTTCAGAAAAATCGAGAACGTTTTTATATGGGCCACATTGAACTGCTCTGTTTTTATCGATAAACCTCCAGCAAGTGTTCAGAACAGATGCAGGCATATTCAATGGATGCGAATCATCTTCAAGAGTGCGCACAGCGGCCAATCCCTCAGAAAATTCTCTAGCCTCTAACATACTGAAGTTCTTGAAAAGCAATGCCCCTGACTGATCCATATAATTCGCGAAATAACGCTCACACGACTCACTGGCAATTTTCCGCGGTATAAATACTCGACAGTATCCTCCAGTAAACGACGTTGGAAGCAAATCATTCAAGGCACTTTCTTTTGTTTTTAAATTTAAAACCTGAATACCCCGTTTATCAATAAATCCGTAGGGATCCAACTCGCTTCTAATAAATGGCGCTATAACCGCTATGCAGCCAGTTAGTACCAAACCCAAAATGACCAATGAAATCAAAAAAAATTTCTCATTCCCCTCCAATTGTTCCTCAATCCAATTCCTCAAAGCCGCAAATACAGCCTTCTACTATGTTATAGACAACAATCTTGAAACAATTTGAAAAATATACACTTTATAAATTGTGGACTTATGCGAAAACTTAAAAAAAACAGGTCAAACGCTCTAGTTAAACTTCGATAGTCGCAACAAGTTTCAGTAAATCGCACGAACGAACCTGCACCAAATATGGTGCAACTCTATCAATAGAAAGAAACAAAAGGCCCGCAATAAATGCAGGCCTTTCTTAGTTCATTAATTAAACGCTTGAGCGCTCTAAAGAGCATGACTAACGTTTTCTTATCATGCCAATCTTTTTTTTTGCAGGGGAAAAGTTGGGATATTGTTGGGATGGGTTTTTCCAAAGTCCCGAAAGTCTTGGGCGATGAGAGACTCGTTCCCAACCCCCTCGGTGTAAATGACTGGGTCCCCCTAGTTTGCCCGGTGCCCAGCCATAAGGCTTGTCCATCGGCTACAATAGAGCCATGCTTGGCTTTTATATCTTTCAATTTGTGCCCATTGTGATTGTCGAAGGAATTGTGCTCTGGCGCATGAAATGGGCATCTCTTCCGCGTTCGCTCTTTGATTCTCTGATGATGAACTTTGCCTCCTTCCTTGGCCTGGTCTTAGGTCTCGGGCCGTACATCACTGGCTCTATGCCCTGGGGATTGACTTTGTTTGGCACCTATTCCTTCATGGTCGAGGGCACGGTCTTGATGCTGCTTGAGAGCAAAGACCCTAAACTGGTCTGGGCTTGCGCTCTGACTGCCAATCTTTTAGGTTGCGTTCTTCTTGCGGTAGAAGCCCTTGTCGGCGCAATTCCGGGAATTTTCTCGGCCAAGTAATGCTCTATATTTTTTAAGTAGTTTATTTGGCTTGGTTTGGCCTTGTAAAGTGCCTTCCAGCGCTAGAATATGCCCTTTCACCACTGCGAGCGCATACCCAATTATGAGCACCAAAACCGTTTCTACTGGCACTGGTTCAGAAGTTATTTGGCAACCCAGCGGCGCCTACCTTGAAAGTCGAGTAGTCGACTTTATGAAAAAGCACAATATTGCCGATTGGCAGACCCTCATTGCCAAGTCTAATGAAGACACCGAGTGGTTCTGGCAGGCTGCCCTTGAGTACATGGGTTTTCAGTGGAATAAGCCATACAGCCAGTTGATGGACAGCTCTAAGGGCTTTGAGTGGACCAAGTGGTTCGTTGATGGCGAGCTCAATATTATTTCTAATACCTTAGATTGGCATCAAGAAGCCGGCAAAGTAGCTGGTTCCAGGGTCAGTGTCGGCAAAGATCACCCCGCGCTGATTTGGGAAGGTGAAGATGGCCGCAGTCGCAAATTGACTTATGGTGAGCTCAGCCACTTAACCGGGCAAGTTGCCAGCGCCATGCTCAAGCTCAATGTGAAACCTGGAGATGCAATCGGTATTTATATGCCGATGGTACCAGAAGTAGTGGCAGTACTATTTGCCTGCTTCAAAATTGGTGCTGTGGCAGTTCCAATCTTTAGTGGCTTTGGCCCTGAGTCTTTAGCGACTCGCTTGAATGATGCTGAGGCCAAAATTTTGTTTACGGCCGATAGTGGTAAGCGTCGGGGCAAGCTCATTCCCATTAAAGCCGAAGCTGATTTGGCTGCCCAGTCAGTACCTGCTCTTGAACATATGATTGTGCTCAAGCATTGCGATACCGATGTACCTATGCAAGATGGTCGTGACCTCTGGTTCCATGATGTTGTCCTCAATCAAGAGCCAGCCGCGACTCAAGCGGATCTTTCGGCCGAACATCCTTCTATGTATCTCTATACATCGGGAACCACAGGAAAGCCTAAGGGCACTGTGCATACCCATGCCGGTGCTTTAGCTCAAATTGCTAAAGAGCTAGGCTTTGCTTTTGACCTGCAACCTGACGACAAGTTCTTCTGGGTCTCTGATATTGGTTGGATGATGGGGCCCTGGGAGATGATTGGTACCACCTTCTGGGGTGCCACCATGGTTATCTTCGAAGGTAATCCGAGCTATCCAAACCCTGATACTATCTGGAAAATTTGTGACCAACACAAAGTAAATACTCTTGGTATTAGTCCTACTCTAATTCGCCACCTTAAGGCCCAAGGCGAAGAGTGGGTAGATAAGCACGACTTGTCGACTTTGCGCTTGCTTGGCTCGACTGGCGAGCCCTGGGATCAAGACAGCTATATGTGGTTCTTTGATAAGGTCGGTAAAAAGCGCTGCCCGATTATCAATATTTCTGGCGGCACCGAAATAGTCGGTTGTCTTCTTTCTCCCCTTCCGGTAATGCCACTGAAGCCCTGCTCTCTGGGCGCACCAGGGCTAGGTATGGCCATTGATGTCTTCAGCGAAGAAGGCAAGAGTGTTCATGATGAAATTGGCCATTTGGTTTGCCGCAAACCAGCTCCATCTATGACACGCGGTTTCTTGAAAGATCCAGACCGTTATGTCGAGACCTATTTCACTAAGTTTCCTGGGGTCTGGTACCACGGCGATTGGGCCAAGGTAGACAATGATCACTCCTGGTTCTTATTTGGTCGCTCGGATGACACCATCAAAGTCTCCGGCAAGCGTGTTGGTCCTGGTGAAGTTGAATCGGTATTGGTAGAACATCCAGAAGTCTCTGAGGCAGCCGTTATTGGTGTACCCCATGAGCTCAAAGGCGAATGTCTGGTGTGTTTCATTGTTATGATGCCTGGTCAATCTTTATCGACAGACATGCTCAAAGAGCTGCGCGACATGGTCGGTAGTCGCCTTGGGGCCACCCTCAAGCCTGACACTATTCTTGCGGTTCAAGCTTTGCCCAAAACTCGTTCAGGCAAAATAGTGAGAGCGACTATCAAGCGTAAATACTTGGGTCAAGAAACTGGCGATCTTTCGTCGGTGGAAAACCCTGAGGCCCTCGAACTTATAGTGGCAAAATAGTAATTCGACTGAAAGGTTATCTGTGAAGCATTCAGAAAAAGAAAAAGTTAGAGAACGGTTTATTGTCAAAGGTGGATCGACTATTGATCTTAGTCGTGATTTTAAGTCTGGCTTAGACGCAGCAGCCATCACTAAAGAAACGGCCAAAGAACATTTAGACGCTGACATCAAGAGAATTGCCCATTATCAAGATATTCTCTACGCCCAAGATAACTATGCTCTTCTGATTATTTTTCAGGCCATGGATGCTGCTGGTAAAGACAGCACCATCAAGCACGTTATGTCAGGCATCAATCCCCAGGGCTGTCAGGTTTTCACCTTTAAGGCACCTAGTGCAGAAGAGCTTGATCATGATTATCTCTGGCGTTGTACTAAGGCTTTGCCAGAGCGTGGGCGCATTGGTATTTTTAACCGCTCGTACTACGAAGAAGTCTTGGTCTCTCGCGTGCACCCAGAAATTCTCGATAAGCAGCAGCTGCCAGCAAAGTTGAGAGGTAAGGGGATATGGAAAAAGCGCTTTGAGCAGATTAATAACTACGAAAAGTATCTGGTTGAAAATGGCACAGTCATTCTCAAATTCTTTCTCAATGTCTCTAAAAAAGAGCAGAAGAAGCGCTTTCTTGCTCGCTTGAACGACCCTGAGAAAAATTGGAAGTTCGCCGACTCTGACGCTGTAGATCGCGAGCTGTGGGATAAGTATATGCATGCCTATGAAGATTGCCTCAGCAATACCAGCACCAGCTGGGCACCTTGGCACGTCATCCCGGCAGACAGCAAGCCATTCTGCCGCTTGGCTGTTGGCTACATTATTGCCGAGACTTTGAAAAACTTAGATTTGCACTATCCCGTAGTCAGTGAAGAGAAGAAGAAAGCTTTAGAGAAGGCAAGAAAACTGCTTGAAGGTGAAATCTTAGTCAGTGACACAATTGCTGAGGTCGAGGCTGAAGACTTATCTGTAGTCGAAGCTCAACCTACTGATGATGCGCCCACTCCTATGGCTGTCGATACCGCTCAAGATGTGGAAGTAGAAGCTGTTGCCGATATTGAGCTTGCTGTTGTGCCTGATGCATCCGCTGAACCTCTTCCTCAAACTGGTAAAGCGAAAGGCAAGAAAGACAAGTCTAAGTCGAAGAATAAAGCCAAAAAAGCTAAGAAAACAAAGCAATAGCAGTTTCAGGTGGTTCTGAACAAATACCAGTTGTCTGCTACTTTCTCGACCCAAATGTACTCAGAGGGACCCACTAGCGGTGGTCTGTTATCTGGGGCGTAGAGGAAGCCAACAGTGTTGTCGGTTACTCCGCCAATAATAATTTCGACTTGTTTGTCGTCAACTTTGCTCAGGCTTGATAGATGTAGAGCTTGCAGTTTAGCTTTGATGGCGCTGCTCTCAGGCGAAGGTTCTTGAGCACGGTTATTGCTGAGTATGACACTGGTATTCGCTGCTAGCTTGTCGCCATCAGCTACAAGACTTTCTAGTGCTGCTTTATTAGCCTTGAACCAGTTTTTTAGATCAGCATCGGGAGCTAAGGTCAATTTGAGATTTTTTAGCGTTGAATCTTCTTCGTCACTTAACTTGGTCTTCTTTTCTAGTTGATTGACGATAGCATTGAGCGGCCCTGTGCAAGCTAGTGCTCGAGCTGAAGTAATTTTCCAGTCTTTGTCGCGGCGTAAATAAAAGTAGACATCGAGCGCTAGGGGGCTGCTTAGTCTAGTTCGTGCCACAGCAAAGTTATCACCGACTATATTGATATTTTCGTGGCTGTTTTCAAAAGTGAGCTTGTCCATGGGGGGAAGGCCCAGTGCAATTGCCTCCGGCGAAAGCATACTTTTGGCGGCTTTGCTATTTGAGTTGTGCAATTGCACGTATTTACTCATAGCCGCGATGGCTTCTTCGCGGCGAGGATTGGCAATTTCGCTGTTGAGTAAAAGTTCTTTTTGCCCACGTGCTCCTGGCTGCCACGACTGCTTGCGCATGGCTTCGTATTGAGCAATCATGGCTTGGTGCAAGCTATCTTGCCCGGGGGTCCAGTTGATCCCTCTGAGGTTGTTGCTCAGTATTTCGGCCGTTAGTGGGCGGCGCTCAAAGTGTCCAAGCGTGGTGAGGATGCCGGCGAAATAATAGATGGGCCCTGAGCCTTTGACTTGTAAAAGGCTTTTTAGTTTGGTGTTTTTAACATCGTCGATGGCGATATGTTTGACACTGAGCCCATGTTTCTCTTCTTCTAGCAAGAGCTTGTTTTGTCCAGATTGCTTGGTGTAGAACTCAAGCACGCTGGGGCCAGGCTCGCTCATCTGGCAAATGAGAAGTGGCGCTGACTGGTCATCTTCGCTGTGGCGCTCGCGCGAATGCTCGATCATTTGGCGCATGCGTTTGTCTTTGACGGCAGCGCTAGACATGCGTGTCAGTGTCAGGTCTATTTTGCTCTCTTGATTGGGTCGCTTTAGGGAGATATTGACTGTGCTGCCGGGCTTGCCCATGAGCCGCTGGCGAGCCCCTTGTATGCTCATTAGGGCTGTATCTCTGCCATCGATGGCCAGGAGCAGATCACCACTTTTTATATCGAGAGCTGCTGCTGGACCCTCAGGCAGTATGTTTCCCACACAAGGGTGTTCTTGGCCAGCATATTTGAAGGAGAAGCCGACAATACCCACTGCTTCAATTTTCTTTTCGCTATCATCCAGGCTAGCCGTCTGAGCCGCAAGAGCAAAAGAGGGATAGAAGAGGAGAACAAGTGTCAGAAGGATTGCAGCAGTGGTTTTCAATTTTGCTTCAGTACCTTAGATGAAACAGACTTTCAGCAGTGCTCCATCTGGTTGGTAGTGCTCCAGTTCGACTTGCACTGGCTCTACTTTCCAAATTTCTTTGCAGTACTCTCTAATTGATCTATCAGAAGAGAATTTGCCCATGCGCGCTACGTTGAGGATAGACATTCTTACCCAGTCACTCTGATTTAAGTAAGCCTTTGCTGCTTTTTCTTGGCATTTGACATAGGCGTCGAAATCAGCAAATAGCAAGTAATCGTCGTGATAGAGCAAGTCATCAACCAGTGAGCGGAAGCGGTTTGGTTGATCTGGTGAGAAATGACCGTTTTTGATCATCTCAATTACTTCGCGCAGCGCTGGGTTCTTATCGTAATAATCTTGCGGTCTGTAACCAGATGCTTTTAATTCCTGCACTTCCGAGGCTGTGAGGCCAAAGAGGAAGAAGTTTTCTTCGCCAATGTCTTCAAGCATTTCGATATTGGCACCGTCTAAGGTGCCGATAGTGAGAGAGCCGTTCAAGGCAAACTTCATGTTGCCAGTGCCCGATGCTTCTTTGCCAGCTGTGGAAATCTGCTCGGAGAGATCGGCGGCTGGGTAGAGAATTTGACCGAGGGTGACGTTGAAATCGGGGATGAAGGCTACTTTTATGCGACCGGCTACATCTTTGTCATTGTTCACTACATCGGCGACAGCATTGATTAGCTTGATCACAAGCTTGGCATTGAAGTAACCTGGAGCCGCTTTGCCTGCAAATAAGAATGTTCTCGGCGTAATTTTTAGGGCTGGGTTTTTCTTGATTTGATTGTAGAGGTGAACAATGTGCAAGACGTTCAAATGCTGCCGCTTGTATTCGTGCATACGTTTGGCTTGAACATCGAAGAGTGAGTCGGGGTCAACTGTGACCTGGCATTTTTTCTTGACATACTCAGCCAGTCGTACTTTTTGGTCACGCTTTACCTGGGCCCATTCTCTACAGAAAGCAGCATCGTCAGCGTAAGGCTCTAGCTCTTTTAGCTTGGTGAGATCGAGCAACCAATCATCGCCAATCTTGCTTGATATCAGAGCGGTCAGATCGGGGTTGGCTAGAGCGATGAAGCGCCGAGGCGTGATGCCGTTGGTCTTGTTGCTGAATTTTTCTGGCCAGAGTTTGTAGAAGTCAGCAAGCACGTCTTGCTTAAGTAACTCAGTGTGCAGTGCTGCTACGCCATTGATGGCGTGACTGCCGACACAAGCCAAGTTAGCCATTCTGACGAAGTGAGTACCAGAATCGTCAATTAGCGAAAGTCTCTGCACCATGCCTTCATCGTCTGGGTATTGCAGGCGAATCTCGTCGAGGAAGCGACGGTTGATTTCATAAATGATGCTCAAGTGTCTTGGCAGTACCGCTGCAAATAGCGGTACGGGCCATTTTTCTAAGGCTTCCGGTAGAAGGGTGTGGTTGGTGTAGGCAAAGGTATTGGTGACGATTGTCCAGGCTTGATTCCATTCCATTTGATGTTCGTCCATCAAAATGCGCATCAGCTCTGGTACGGCAATAGAAGGGTGGGTGTCGTTCAACTGAAAAGCAAATTTTTCGTGGAACTGCTCAATAGAACTTCCTGATACTTTGAGAATGCGCACGCAGTCTTGTAGCGAGCAGGCAACAAAGAAGTATTGTTGCTCTAGTCTTAAGCGCTTACCTTGAGCAATGTTGTCGTTGGGATAAAGAACCTTAGAAACGTTCTCTGAGAATACTTTATCGTTGACTGCTCCCAGATAGTCACCAGCATTGAAGGCCTGAAAATCAAAGGACTCTTTGGCTTCGGCTTTCCAGAGGCGCAAGGTGTTTGCTGTGTTGGTCTTGTAGCCAGGCACTGGAGTATCGTAAGGCACACCACTGATGATGTGGTCGGCAATCCAGTCAACTACGTTTTTACCTTGGGCATCAACGTGTATTTCGCAGCGCCCACCAATTTTGACTTCTACTGCTGCTTCAGGTCTAGCAATTTCCCAGGGGTTGCCGAGGCGCAGCCATTTATCTGTTTTTTCTACCTGCCAGCCGTCCACAATTTCTTGATCAAAGATGCCAAATTCGTATCTAATGCCATATCCGATGGCTGGGATACTCAAAGTGGCAAGAGAATCGAGATAGCAGGCCGCTAGTCGGCCTAAGCCGCCGTTGCCCAGACCTGGTTCTTCTTCCTGATCGATCATGTCTTTGAGCAAGATACCAGAGCGTTCTGCGGCTTCTTCGAACTGTTTTTCCAGGCCCATGCTGAGAAGGTTATTGCCGAGCTGCGGTCCCATCAAGAATTCAGCTGACAAATAACAAACGATTCTTACTTTCTCTTTGAAGTATGTCTCAACGGTGTTAATCCAACGGTGCAGCAGGCGATCGCGCACGGTGAAGGAAAGCGCCATATAAAGATCATGCTTGGTTGCTAATTCAGGAAAACGGCCTTGCGTATAGAAGAGATGGTCGGCCATGGCTCGTCTCAACGTTTCGATGGAAGTACCGGTGCGGTCGTCTTCCACCTCGACGGTGACGCAAGTATCATTTTTGTTAGTCTGAACCACGATATTTCCTCAGCTAGTTTAGTACGGCCATTTCCAGTCACGTATCTGGGGCATGTCTTCGCCGAATTCTTCGACATAATTTTTGTGATCGATCAGACAGCCTTGTAGTAGCTGTTTTACTCGCGCGGCGGTGTATTGCACTTTCGCTACTCGGTCTATGACATCAGCAGCCAGGTGGAAGCGGTCCATGTCATTCATGACCACCATGTCAAATGGTGTGCTTGTGGTGCCTTCTTCTTTATAGCCGCGTACATGCATGTTGTCATGGTTGGTGCGGCGATAAGTCAGTCTGTGAATGAGCCAAGGATAACCGTGATAGGCGAATATTATGGGCTTGTCTTTGGTGAAGAGTGAGTCAAAATCTTTATCACTCAAGCCGTGTGGATGCTCGCTTTCTGGCTGCAAAGTCATCAGGTCAACGACGTTGACTACCCTGATTTTCAGGTCGGGTAATTCGCGACGCAAAATGTCTACGGCCGCCAGGGTCTCAAGGGTTGGTACGTCTCCGGCACAGGCCATAACCACATCGGGTTCGGCACCTTGATCATTGCTAGCAAAATCCCAGATACCAATACCGGCGGCACAATGCTTGGCCGCAGTGTCCATATCAAGCCATTGTGGGGCAGGGTGTTTGCCAGCCACTACGATGTTGATGAAGTCACGACTGCGCAAACAGTGATCGGCAACGCTCAAGAGAGTATTGGCATCTGGTGGCAAGTACACGCGGATGATATCGCCTTTTTTGTTGATAGCGTGATCGATGAAACCTGGGTCCTGGTGGCTAAAGCCATTATGATCTTGGCGCCAGACGTGGGAAGTGAGCAAATAATTGAGAGAGGCAATTGGTCTGCGCCAGCCAATTTCGCGAGTGACTTTGAGCCATTTTGCATGCTGGTTAAACATCGAATCGATGATGTGAATAAAGGCTTCATAGCAAGAAAACAGACCATGACGACCGGTGAGAAGGTAGCCTTCTAGCCAGCCTTGGCACATGTGTTCGCTCAGCACTTCCATAACGCGACCATCGTGGCTGATATGGTCATCGGTCTTGAGAATTTCATCGGAGAACACCTTGCTGGTGGTCTCAAAGACGTCTCCTAATCTGTTTGAAGCAGTTTCATCGGGGCCAAATAGACGAAAGTTCTTGCGATCTTCGTTTTCAGCAAATACGTCTTTTAAGAAGCGTCCCAGGGCCTTGGTTGATTCATAGTCGATTGCCCCTGGTTTTTCTACTTTGATGGCATAATTTTTGTAGTCAGGCAAACGCAGGTCTTTTAGTAGCAATCCACCATTAGCATGAAGATTGGCTCCCATCCTTCTGGTG
>CAJXZK010000094.1 GCA_913063055.1 uncultured bacterium | reverse complement strand
TCTAGTACGGTCTCGTGGGCTCGGAGATGTGTATAAGAGACAGAGTGGGCGCTTCCTGTGCTTTTATTGCCGTGCCTACCCAATCTCTGCTACAGGCATCTGTACCAGAAGAGCTCAGGGGCAAGGTCTTTGCCGCGCAGAATACTGCTATGTCGGCGGCTTCAACCATTCCCGCGGTATTAATAGGCGTATCTGCTGACAAGTTGCCGGGTGGTGTTTTTACTACCCTTCTAATCATTGGTTTGCCGACCCTCTTGATTGGTTTGCATCATCACAGTCAAACCAGTAAAGAAATGGCATCGGGTGCAAAGCTAGATGAAGCGGGCAATACCCTGGGATAAAGATGCAAAGGGTAGCCAGGCTGGCCTTGACGACCTTTTATTTTGTTTTTGTCAGCCGAGCCAATCTAAACATTTGATTAGGTGAGCGGTGGCTGGTTGCCATGTGGCTGCATTCTTATAGAATGTTAGTTACAACCGTTATCAGTAGGAAGCATGCGTAACCGAATAGTTTTAGTTTTGCTTGTTGTTGGTGTGTGGATGGCTCTTAAGGCCATCGACAAATTTTTCACCGGCCCAGAAGTGCTCTTCATCTTGTGCGGAGTCTTGAGCATGATGATTGCTCACACTATTTGGCTATTCTCCGCTCAACAGCGCCATCACAAAAAGGTCTTAGCTCGTCGCTCTCTGGGTTTAACTAGCCCTGAGGCAGCTAAAGTCTGGCATCCCTATGTCGATGTGGTTATTTCCGCCAAAAACGAATCGCGGGTAATCGAAACCACGGTTCGCAATCTTTTTCAAATCAACTATGACGCCTACTCTGTTTGGGTTATAGACGATTGCTCTACAGACAAGATGCCTGAGATATTGAAGGAACTTCAAGTCGAGTTTCCCCGGCTTCAGGTGCTTAACAGAGTTCCAGGCTCTTGCCCTGGTAAGTCAGCCGCTCTCAATGAGTTCTTGCCTCTTTGCAAAGGCGAGGTTATTGCCGTTTTCGACGCCGATGCCAATGTTGATCCTGAATTCCTCAACATTATTCTGCCGTCACTGGAGCCAGCTAATGTTGGCGCAGTGCAGGCTCAGAAGAAAATGTACGAGAACCAAAAGGGTCTTCTGGTCGAGTGTCAGGCTTCTGAGTATGCCGTTGACACTTATTTCCAAGTTTCTCGTGACCTTATCGGTGGTGCGGTGGAACTGCGCGGCGATGGTCAGTTGGTTAAGCGCCAGGCCCTTATCGACGTCGGCGGCTGGAACAACAAGGCCATTACAGACGATCTAGATCTGAGCATGCGCCTACTCGTCAGCAATTGGGATATCACTTTCTGTCCAGAAGCAATTGTCTGGGAAGAAGCAGTGACAACCTTTAAGGCCCTCATTAGACAACGGCGGCGTTGGGCTGAAGGCAGCATTCGTCGTTATCTTGACTATATCTTCCCACTCAATTCACCAACGCGCTTATCGCTGGTGGAGCGTCTTGACACCTTAGTCTTTACTGTCTACTTCGTCGTTCCTGCTCTACTGACCTTAGAAATTGCTTCTGAAGTTGTGCATATTGCCACAGGCGTGCCAACCTACGGCAAATTCTTAGCACTGATAGTGATGGCAATATTCGGCATTAGTCAGGTCAACTTCTTGATTGCTATGCGTATTTATCGCGCCCCTATGTCTTTCCTCAAAGCTTTGGGCCGCAGTTTTTACGTCACAGCCTACGTCTATGGCCATTGGGTGCCAGTTATTGTCGTCTCGTTCTGCCAAATATTATTTGGCAAACAAGTCTCTACCTGGCACCGGACAGAGCATGCTGGTGTTGCCCCAGTAATAAAAGCCTAGGCAAAAATCAGAAGATTTCGGACGGGAGCAAGATTTTTTTTGTTCCCGTCTTTTTTTTGCCGCATCCTTCCACTTGTCATCGTATTTGATACCATCTTGATTTCATAAGTCCCCGAGACCCTGCAATATTCCTATATTCAGCGTGTGCCAACACTGCTTTGATCGTATATACCGCTTGAAAAGTGGTGCTATTCCAACAAACTTTTTACAACTCATTTCAAAGCCCGAAAGCAAGTATATTGCAGCGATACGCTTGCTGAGGTCGAAATAAGTCAGTCATTAAATATGGACCTCTCGGAATAAATGAGTAAAATGGAGCTTGTCTCGGGCCGTTGGTCCAGGATTGGTCGAATCATTCGAAAAATGATTTCCTAAATTACGATTGCTAAGAGTTGGAGATTTGCATGCTTAAAAAGATAGCGTCCTCTTTCATACTAGCCTCAGCTTTGGTTGGCACAATGGTCGCTCCGTCGTATGCCGATGACGACACATTCAAGAACATTTGTCTGTTCCCTGTCAAAGTGGTTGGTTCAGGTGTTGGAGCTGTAGTAGGCGTTCCTCTAGGTGCCGTCAAAGACGGAACTAAGGGAGCCATTAAATCCACTACCTGGGTTGCCGGTAAGCTTGGTAATGAAGATGGTGGATACCAGAAGTGGACAGGAGCCATCGTTGGCGCTCCGTTCGGTATCGTTGGCGGTGCAGCTTATGGTTGCTTCGATGGCGGTTGGCACGGTATGAAAACTGGCTTCGAAAAGCCATTCACCAAAGAAGCATTCACTTTCAAAGAAGACTAACTTGTTGAGTAATCAACGTTAGGTTCAATGAAACAGTGAACTTATGTTCGATAATTGTCGGGTAGAAAGAATGAGAGGGTGGCTCTCTTAGAGTCACCCTCAAAATCTAACTCAAAATCTGAATCAGAAAATGATATAGACCGGGTGGTAAGGAAGATATGAAAAACAAAGCTTTAGCCTTAATAGCTGCTGGCGCTATCAGTATTGGTGTTGCAATGCCTTCGATGGCCGGAGACGGTCCTCTTAACAGCATGGCATCCCTAGCTGGTGCTACCACAGCCGTGATTGTTGATACTCCAGAAGGCATCATCGTCAATTCACTTTGGCGTACGCCTCACACATTGCAGCGTCAACTCGCCAAGCATTTTGGCGATGAGAAGGGTCTTGGACAAAATCTCGCAGCATTCGCTCTCGGATGGCCTGTTGGTATGGTCTGGGGCGTTCCTTATGGCGCTATCGTCGGTGCTAAGCATGGTATGACTAGTGGTTGGGAAAAACCATTTAGTACTGATTCCTACATTGTCACTGAAGAAAAATAGTAAGTAGTAATTGCTACCCGGCACCCTAGCCAAGTGATGCCGGGTAGCTCTGAATTAGAAACGGTGGATAAGATGACAAACAAAATACTAGGTCAAGTTCTTATGTCGGCCGCTCTCATGGTCTCTGCTGTCGCTCCTGCGATGGCCCTCGATTATGAAGCTAAGCCGGTTCAGTGGGTTCTACAAGCTCCTATTCGTACCGTTGGAGCTGCAAGCGGTGCCTTGTTCACCGGTCTTGTTACCGGTCCTATCGCTGGTGGATACCACGGCGGTATCAAAGGTATCAATCACGTTGCTGAGAAATTCGGCGATGAGCATGGTACTGGACAACGTCTAGCTGCCGTTCCAATCGGTGGATCTGTCGGTATGGTAGCTGGTGGTGTCTATGGTGGCTACCACGGCATGGGACATGGCTGGAAGAAAGGTTGGGAACATCCATTCAGCCGCTGGTCTTTCATCACCATGGAAGAGAAATAATTCTATTTGACTGAGGGATGTACTCCCAGTAGAAAAGGTTGAGGATAATGCAAAAGAAAATTCTTTCGTCTTTGCTAGCTGCTTTAGGACTCGCAATGAGTCTTTCCGCTCCTAGTATGGCTTACCCAGAGCGTCCAGAATCGGCTCGGGTAATCTATGAAATGTGGTACTTCCCATGCAGATTGGTCTCTATGGCCGTAACAACTGCTTGGGATGTCCCAACCGCTGCTTTCTCAGATGGCATCAAGGGTGCTATCGGTGGAACCAAAATGGTTGCCCGTAATCTGGGTAAAGAAGATGGCGTTTATGAAATGGTCGCCGGTGCTATGACTGGTGGTCCAGCTGGCCTAGTTGCTGGTAGCGCTTATGGCGTTCTCCACGGCGCAGGTTATGGTATCAAGCATGGCTTCATCGGATATCCGAGCCCCCACAGCGGCAGCCACAGCATGATATTCCAGGGCAAAGGTTTCGTTGTTCCTTACGACGATAACTACTAACTGACTGTCATCCTCGTTTCTAGTGTCTTTGTAATTAGGCGCTGACCTGGAAATACTTGGCTTCGAGAGCAAACACCTGCTAGAAATGGCGGGTGTTTGCCTTTTGCTTTACTAGATGTGATTTCTTTAATATAAGACTGCTCATTTTCCTCAGTCGCTAAAAAATTTGTCTGACTGTGACAGGATAGCGAGTATCAATGGCCTGTTAGAGCTCAGCTCTTGATAGACTAATAACAAGAATTTGTTTCTAGCTGAAAAAACCGCTTTTTTGGCAATTTAGGGCTTAAATTGGAAATCACTGGCAGGCGTTCATCACCAAAACGAATTGGCGAGTTACTTGTAGCCGCCAATATCATCAGGCAGGAAGTTCTACTCGAGGCTTTGAAAGTTTCGAAGACTTCTCAGACCCCACTTGGTCGCGTTTTGATGAGTATTGGTGAACTTTCCGAGTACGACGTAGAAGTAGCACTCTATGTGCAGTCGTTGATAAGACAGAACACAATTTCAGCAGAGTTTGGCGTCAAGGCCATTAATGTCTGTATTAAGGGGCGCATACCTTTAGATGACGCCTTTAAGCGCCTCGGTTGGACTCCACCTGAGACTACCGATGAGCAGAAAGCTTCAGCCGGAGAACTAGGTGAACTTCTGGTGCAATCCGGTTTGCTCGACCGTTCGATGCTGGAACAGGCACAGTGGCAAGGTCAGGAAAATAACCTGCCCCTAGGCCGTTGCTTGGTTCTAAATCGAATGATTACCTCAGTCTTGCTGCAATCTGCCCTTACCGCTCAGGTTTTGATCAGAGACGGCAAGATTACTGAAGAGCAAGCCATTGCTGGCCTAAAGAAAGCTGTGGCAAAGCATCAATCTTTAGAGCAATCGTTGGTTGATACCGGTGCATTCCGTACTTCAGCTAAAGACTCCATCAAGCTAGGAGATCTCGTCACCCAAGCTGGTTTGGTTACCGAAGGCGATAAGATTTCTGCCATCGAAATTGGACTTTCTGAACACCAGCGCATTGGTGAGGTATTTGTTCAAACAGGCATGATTTCCTCTGAAGTCGTAGACGATAGCTTACGCTTACAAGAAATGGTCACTAGTGGTGCCTTAAGTGGTCTTCAGGCTGCTGACATACTACGTCAGTCTAGTGCTCGCCGCGTCTCTATCGATACCATTATCGAAGAGAGAGCCTCTAGGCAAGACGATATAGCCAGAGTGAACACTGTGATGGAAATACTTTTGCAATCTGGTGCCTTAAGTGGTGACAATTTCAACCGGGCCCAGTCATTAGCCAGACAGTTGAATGTCTCTATGGCCGAAATCATTGTCACTAAAGAAATGATTGATAAACGCTTGATAAATGCCGCTCTGCAGGCACAGTCTTTAGTAACGGAAGGCATACTTAAGCCAGTGCAGTGTGCTGCGGCGGTGAAAATGTGTCAGCAGACTGGGCTGGAACTGCATGAAGTGTTGAAAGACTTGCCCCCTGATGCGCCAACCACAGCGGCGACACCCTCTCCATCTGCAAAAGATGAGAGCGAGAAAAAAGGCTGGATTGGCAATATCTGGAACAAAGTAACAAAGAAAGACTAGCGAATTGACAGGGCAATAATGTCAGCAACTTTTACCATCGATGAAATTCTTACTCTTGATGGTGCAGTGTTGCATGGTGCCACAAAAACGACAGACCAGACCTTTAGTATAAGCACTGACAGTCGTGCCATCAGAGCTGACCAAGACTTGTATTTGGCACTAAAAGGCGAGCGTTTTGATGGCCATAGTTTTGTGCTCAAGGCTTTCGAAAACGGCGCTGGACTTGCCATAATAGATAGCGCCAGTGCCGTGAGTGTGGGCGAAAGTCTTCCTGCCGAATATAGCACCAGACTGATGGTCTCAGTTCCTAATACTTTGGCTGCCTATCAAGGGCTGGCGCGATTGTATCTGCGTAGGCATAGTGCCAAAGTAATAGCTATTACTGGTTCGTCTGGCAAGACCACGACAAAAGAAATGACAGCGGCAGCCACTTCTTGCCGTGTGGTGCATAAGTCTCTGGCCAATGAAAATAATGAAATTGGTGTGCCAAAGACTATTCTCTCGATGCCGGCAGAAACGGAAATCTTGATTTTGGAAATGGGTATGCGCGGATTGGGACAAATTGCAGAGCTTGCCGCTTGCGGATTACCCGACATTGGCGTGATTACCTGTGCTGGCACGGCTCATATTGAGCTTCTTGGCTCACGAGAAAATATTGCCAGAGCCAAGTGTGAGTTGCTGGCCGCCTTAGACTCTGAGCGTGGTCGTGCCATCATCGGCGATGGCAGCGATTATTTGCTTGCACAGGCTAGACAAGATTTTTCCGGACTTATTGAAGTTTGCCCTGCTTTAGAGATTGTTCGGGTTGATAGTCATGGCACTACTTTTAAAATTCCTGACAGTGCTTCAGAGCAAGAGTTTTTTGTCAGAGCCCATGGTCGCGTTTTGCTAGAAGACGCCTGGTGTGCTGTTGCTGCAGCTAGAGCGGCTGGGCTGAGCGACTCTGAAATTGCAGCGGGCTTGTCTAAGTTTGAAGCGGTTGAAGGTCGTGGTAATGCAGTGCAATCTTCACATGGCGCTACTATTGTAGACGAGTCGTATAACGCCAATCCTGATTCTATGCGCTGTGCTGTTGAAGCGATTCTCTCTCATGCCTATCCTCAACCAGACAAGATTGTGGTACTCGGTGCCATGGCAGAGCTTGGTGATTTCAGTGAACCGTTGCATCTTGAACTTGGTCGTTGGCTCAAAGATAAACCCATTAGTTTGCTAGTTACGGTTGGTCCAGTAGCCAGTGCGATTGCTTCGGGTGCCAAGGGTGCCACCTACGAAATAGCTGCAGTTGCGACGCAAGATGAGGCTCTCGGACGCGTTCTTCCGCGCCTTGGGCGCGATTCGTGTGTAATGGTCAAAGGATCTCACAGTACTAACCTCGACATATTGGTGCAAAATATACTGCAGTAATGGAAAAAGAGACTCAAACTAAATCTGTTTGGCTTGTCTGTGGACTTTGTGCTATTGCCGCGTCTACCATGATCGTAGAGATTGTTCTAACTAAATTTGTGGGCTATAAGGTCTACCATCACTTCATCCATCTAATTATTAGTACTGTTATTCTCAGCTTCGGCATGGCAGGGGCTTATTTATATTTAGCTAGCAAGCGCGAAAACGACTGGCAGGCAGCTAGTCGCGAAGCTGCTCTTTATTCAATATTGCTATTGCTCACTGTGGTTTTATTTTGCTGGATGCCCATCGATCCATATAACTTTTCTATTGCCTTGTGGTTGAGGCTTTCGTCAATTGCCATATATTTCGCTATGTTTGCTGTGCCATTTTTCTTTGCCGGCCTCTGTATTAGTAGAGTCTTAGCCAGCAGCAACATTTCTGCCACTCGCGTCTATTTCTTCGATTTGAGTGCTGCCGCACTAGCTGCGGCTTTTACACCTTTAATGCTTGAATATACTGGCGGCTATGGCAGCATTGGCATTGCCTCACTGCTTGGCATTTTTGCCTTTTTTGCCTTCCAAAGACAGGCAGGTAAGTTCCGCGCCATTGAGTCTGCTACCTGGCTGCTAGCTTTTCTCGCCTCTATCTCCTTGCTCTTACTCTATCCCTCTTGGGCAATTAAGAAATACGGCTTCGATATCCGTTCAACCAAAGATGGCAGTGGGCGTAAGACCATGAGTGGTGACTTCGGCGGAGTGGCCCGCTCTTACTGGAATCCGCTGGCACGCATTGATGTCTCGAAGACCGGTTGGTCCAATAGACTAGATTTTCTCTTCGGCATAGTTCCTGATTCCAACACCGCAAAAATGCAGGGACGTTTCATAAGTGTTGACGGTGGTGCTAATACAAGACAGTTCAAAGCAACGGGCAATTTACAAGAGCAGCCTTTCTTTTCTAAGGTACTCTGGGCCAGCCCCTATGTGCTTAAACCAATGGCAAAGGATGCCCTAGTGATTGGTGGCGGCGGCGGTGTCGATATTCTCGTGGGAAAATATCATGGCGTGCAGAGATTGGATGCTCTTGAGCTCAATCCTGCTACCTACAAACATCTTTTGCTCGGTCAAGATGATCCAGAGGCTGCTCTATATCAACCCTGGCTGTCTAGCAACGAGAAGACCAAGGTCACTATTCTCAACAAAGAGGCGCGACACTTTGCCTCGACACAGCCTGACGGAGTTTACGACATTATTCAGGCCAGTGGCGTAGACACTCTCACAGCGGTTGCATCTGGTGCCTTAGCCAATTCAGATAACTATTTGTATACCCTGGACGCCGTGAAGAGTTATACCCATATGCTCAAGCCCGGTGGAGTTCTGTCCCTGACCCACTGGCGTAGTCAGCCGCCGCAGCTAGAGCTGCGCATGTTTCTCACCTATCTAAAATATCTAGAGGACAGCGGCAATAAGACGGCGCGCAACAATGTCATTGTTTTGGCCAATAATTGGGTCAATACCATCATGAAGACTACCCCTTTCACTGTTGAGGAAGTGCAAAGGGTTCGTGACTGGGCCGCCCGTTCAAACATTCTTGTACTGTACGATCCCTTTCACAAATCTGAGCAAGAGCCCGGTATCAGACCGGATGAGTTGATATTTGAGAAAGTTGCCAATGCCGACGCCAGAGAGCGTCAAGAAATCGTGGCGGCGCTACCCGACAATGTCACGCCGGTTAGTGATGATCGCCCTTACTTCTATCAGCTGAGCAAGAATCTGTCTTTTTGGGGCTCATCTAATTGGGTGTCTGACTCAATTCTGGCTGTCTACGTTGCCATCGCTTTTGTCGTTGTTTTGATCTTCGCTCCTCTGGTAAAGACTCGACCCCTCAGGCTCTCTGCTCCACTCTTCTCTTCTCTGCTGTTCTTCGCTTTCTGTGGCTTTGCCTTCTTGCTTTTTGAAGTTTCGATCATTCAGCTATTTTCGGTCTTTGTTGGCGGACCGGTCTATTCATTGGCGGTAGTGCTTGTTTCGGTTCTAGCTGGTTATTCATTTGGCTGCTTGTTTGCCAGTCGCTTAAAGCCAAATCGCGGAGTATTCTTGATTGTTGGTGGCGCTATCTTCGCTATGCTGATGGCTGCGTCTTACGGCCTGCCCTCTTTGCTGATAGCTCTTATGCCTTGCGATTGGCTCATGCGTATTTTGATATCTGCAGCAACTGCTTTCTTGATGGCTTTTGTCGTCGGCATTCCTGTTTCCCTGGCTATGGATGGAGTTAAGAAAGATGCAGCAATAGGCAATACGGTGCCCTGGATGTGGGGAGTGAGCTCGGGCTTTAATGCTCTTGGAGCAGCCTGTTTTGTCATAATTACGCAGGCCATAGGCATTGCCGCTACCCTTGCTGTTGCCGCTACCCTCTACCTATGCGGCACCATCGTCTTTGCCTTCATGGGCCCCCGGCAATCTTCCTCTGAAGACCTGGCGCAATAGTTTTTACCACTTCGTATTTCCCCCAATGACTTCAGCCCCCTGGACCCTTAGCATTGGGGGCCCACGGTCAGGCCCTAAAGTAAATGGATTCCCCACAATCCTGCGTCAACTTGAAGACCATAGACAATGTGGCAGTGTTTGATGCACTGCTCGGCAAACCGTTGAACATTGAAACCAAACTTGAGTGCAAGAATACTTTAGCCCGCCAAGCAATGGAAGAAGTAGGGCCGAAGACTGTCAGAGTTACTTCACCAACTGCAGAAGGCGTTCTTGGAGGCTCTGGATTTTTTGCTGGCCGCAATGGTGATTTGGTTGTTACCAATGTGCACGTGGTGGCTAACAGTACTAATACTGTTATCGAAACAGTTTCAGGAGAGCGCTTTCGAGCCAAAATTGTAGACATTGACGACGTCAATGACCTGGCTATTCTCAAAATTGAAGGCATAAGCAAAGACCCTAAGCGTGCCCTTGAGTTGGCCGACGATAACAAGCTTAAGAACGGTGCGCCTGTGCTGGCTATCGGGCACCCGGCTGGTTCGAAAGAGCCAGTAGTGTCGGATGGCTCGTTTATTGCCAAGCTACCACAAGTTCTATTGGTGCAGCCCAATATCGTCGACGGTATGATTGAGAATGCCGCTCGTTTTCAAGTTAAAGAACCTGCTTTTGCAGAGGATGCGAAGAATAATTTGTTCGCTACCATGATCGGCATGGACACTCCCCTCTGGCACGGCAATTCGGGTGGACCGGTAGTAAATGAGCGCAACCAGCTTGTTGGAGTTTCAACTGCCATCGATCCAGCCAACCCCTACATGTCACTGGCTCAACCAGCCGGCAATGTCAAAGAACTTTTGCGTCGGGTTGAGGATAAGAGAGAGCACAAATTCGAGTTTACTTACATCGAGCAAAGCGCCTATGACCGTGATAAAAAGGGCGTTTTGGCAAGAAGTGCTGGTGAGATTGTTGCTGGCACATTGCTGCGCCGTGTGGCTGCCCCAGTGTGGGGAGGATACTCGGGAATGCAGGCAATAGGCAGTTTGAAAATGGCAGCAGGCGATTCTTTCGCTGGACGCGACCACTATTTAGCTGCTGCCGGTGAGCAACTGCTCGGCCTTGCTGGAGGTGCCATGTCGCTGCTGCCGCGTACCAGAGCGATTGGCTATGGCCTGGCTGGAGCTAGCTTGCTACTGGATCTGCGCCATCAATTTAGTGCCGATACAGCTGTGCTTAAAGACGTAAGTCGCACCAGTGGTGAGAAGCGTCTGCCCTACGGCTGGGGCGACAAATTATTCTAGATTATTCTTGCTTCTTTCATGGCTTCAATTTGAACATCTGTTAGGCCAATAGATTTGAGCTTCTTTTCTGTTTCTCTAGCTGTGTCAGTACAGGACCATTCTGCTTCTTCTTTCTTGCTATAGATTTGCTTGATCGGATTGCTTATTTGCGGCACATTGCCGAGCCTTGAGTGGGGCATGTGAGTTAAGACTCTGGTACTACCTTCCGGTAGGAAGTTGACTGCTTCTTTGACCGTATTGACCGGTGAGACACAGCAATTAGAATCCGAGAAGAGCAACATCCAGTTGGCTAGAGTTTTGCTCGCGATTACTTCAGCAATCTCGGCGCTAAGGAAATCGCGATCGCTAATCACGTTTTTTGTCAGCAAATCTTGGCGTTCGATAATAGTGAGGAACTTTAGCCAGAATTCGGGCTCTATGGGAGCTGCGGCCAAGTAGCGGCCATCGAGACAGCGATAGACGCGGTGGTTGGGCAATTCATCGGGATATTTTGCGTGAATTTCAGAGGGCTCTAAATTGAGATAGAGACTAATGGTGCCCACTACTGCCAAAGCCGACAGTGCGCTTTCAAACATGCTGATCTCGATTCGCCTACCAATACCGGTAGCTTCTCTTTCGTATAGAGCGGCTGTTATGGCAAGGGCCGCGTAGGTTCCGGACATATAATCTGAAACAAAAACCGAGGGCATTATCGGCTTGCCCGATTGATCTTGAGACTCAAACAAAATACCTGTTTCAGCTACGAAGTTGAGATCGTGGCCAGGTTTTGTTCCCCACTTAGAAGCAGAGCCATAGCCATTGACAGAGCAATAAATCAAGCGCGGGTTATGTTCTCTCAGTACCTCTGGGCCGAGGCCCAATCTATCCATTACTCCGGGCCTAAAGTTTTCGATGACTACGTCAGCACTCTCCACTAACTTTTTGACAATTTCTAAACCCTGAGGGCTTTTGAGATCTATTTTGATGCGCTCTTTGTTGCGATGCAAGCTCCAGAAATAGAGACTATCGGCAACGCCTTGATTGACGACAACTGGCGGAAGACGCTCATTGAGAGTGCTATCGAGTCGCTCAATTCGCAAAACCTGAGCGCCAAGATCGCTCATTAGGGTCGAAACTATTTCGCCAGGCAGGAGATGGGTGAAGTCTAGAACTTTAAGTTTGGCGAAAGACATAGGTATCTCATAGCTGAAAGGTTGTAAAGAAAAAGGAGGGCATACCTGAAATCAGCAGCCCTCCTTTGTTCTAGTTCAATTGGTTCTTAGTTCATGTTCTCGATGATGGCATTGGCAAACTCACTGGTTTTCAGTTTGGTTGCACCTGGCATCAAACGCTCAAGGTCATAAGTTACTTTCTTCTGTTGGATGGTTTTAGTTACTGCTTGAGTGATCAAGTCAGCAGCTTCTTGCCAGCCCATGAATTCAAGCATCATCACGCCAGAGAGAATTACAGAACCTGGGTTGATTACGTCTTTGTCAGCATACTTAGGAGCTGTTCCGTGGGTAGCTTCAAAGATGGCGCAGTTGTCGCCGATGTTAGCACCAGGAGCTAGTCCAAGGCCGCCTACTTGAGCAGCGCAAGCATCTGAGAGATAGTCGCCGTTCAAGTTTGTAGTGGCTAGAACAGAGTATTCATCTGGTCTAAGCAATACTTGCTGGAACATAGAGTCGGCGATTCTATCTTGAAGAAGAATCTTGCCAGCTGGCAATTTGCCATCATGCTCTGCCCACATTTTTTCTTCTGAGATTACTTCTTTAGCGAATTCAGTTTCGCCAACTTGGTAGCCCCAGTCTCTGAAGGCGCCTTCAGTGAACTTCTGAATGTTACCTTTGTGTACCATGGTCACTGACTTCTTGCCACGAGCGATTGCGTATTCGATTGCTCTGCGTACAAGTCTGTCTGAACCGAATTTGGAAATTGGTTTGATACCGATGCCAGATTCTGGACGAACGGTCTTGCCATATTTAGCGCAAAGATCAATGAAAGCCTGAGCTTCTGGAGAACCAGCAACAAATTCGATTCCGGCGTATACGTCTTCAGTATTTTCACGGAAGATAACAACATCGAGCTTTTCAGGTGATACTACTGGTGAAGGCACTCCTGGGAAGTGACGCACTGGGCGAACGCAGCAGTAGAGGTCAAATATTTGACGGAGAGCTACGTTTAAGCTGCGGATACCGCCGCCTACTGGAGTGGTTAGAGGGCCTTTGATGGCTACTCCGAACTCTCTGAGAGCGCTGATTGTGTCTTCAGTCAACCATTCATCAAAATTGTCTTTAGCTTTTTGTCCGGCAAATACTTCGAACCAAGCAATTTCTTTCTTGCCGCCATAGGCCTTAGCAACTGCAGCATCGATAACGCGCTTGCTGGCCTTCCAGATGTCACGACCTGTACCATCGCCCTCGATAAAAGGAATGATTGGTTTGTTAGGTACAACTGGCTTTCCGTCTTTGAAGGTAATCTTTTCGCCTTGCGGAACTGTTATGCCGTTGTAGGTCTTGTCTATCACTTGTCCCATGTCTCTCCTTCGCCGTATCCCAGGTGTCCGGCTTAGAGATTAACAGTACACTCGACTCCAACCCTCAGAAGATCAACAAATACTAATTGTCCTGCTTAATCATGAGAAATTTGCGGTAGTCATGAGGCTGAGGGCTGAACTTGGCCATATACTTTTATATCCAAATTTGAGGGCCTAAATTGAACCTTGCCATTTCATTAAAGCGAGCCTTGAGCCAGTGGCCAGACAAAGAAGCTTTTGTCGACGGTCAAAAGCGCCTTACCTATGGCGAATTTGGCAAGCGGGTAGCGGCTCTTACCCACATTATCGTCAACCTCGGCCTGGCTAAGGGCTCCACCATAGCCGTCATGGCACCCAACTGTCTTGAATTTACAGAGCTATATTTTGCTGCAGCATGCATTGGTGCGGTCTTGTGCCCAATTAACTATCGCTTGGCCAGCCACGAAATTGAACAAATTCTTGAGCATAGCGAGACCCAGCTGCTTGTCTGTCACACCGATTTTGCTGAACTAGCCGAGGTGGCCCTGGTAAATCTCTCCAGAATCAAGCTAGTTGCCTGGCTTGGAGCCGGCTCGCTACCAGACACTAAAGTTAAAAGCGTTCGTTACGAGCCCTATCTCCTCAGCCAATGGAACAAAGAGCTAATCGACAATCAGGCTGAGGGCAGCGATCTCGCCCAAATTTACTATACAAGTGGAACTACTGGACAGGCCAAAGGGGTATGCTTACCCATGAAAATGTCAGCTACAATGCCCTTGGCGCCATCGCTGAGCTCGCTTTGAATGACAGTCATTGCTGGGTTCATGCCGCACCGATGTTTCATTTAGTTGATGCCTGGGCGGTATTTGCCCTGACCTGGGTGGGCGGAAAGCACGTCTTCATTCCCTATTTTAATGCTGAAGCCTTGCTGCCAATGCTTGAAGCAGAAGCCGTAAGCCATACAGCCCTTGTGCCCACCATGGTCAATGCCCTCTTGAATAGTGGGGTGGTCTGGCAGTACTCCTACAATGCTCTGAGCACCATAATGACTGCTGGCTCGCCCATTGCTCCTGAAATTGTCAAACAAATACAAGAAGTATTCTCATGTACTTATGTGCAGTTCTACGGCATGACCGAAACCAGTCCCTTTCTCAGTATAAGTTTGCCCAAGAGCAAAGATCTGCAGCGCTCAAAGAGCGAAGTTCTGGCTATTCGCAGCAAGACTGGCCGGCCATTTATTGGTGTCGATCTCAAAGTCGTCAGAGACGACGGCAGCGAGGTTGCACGAGACGGCATTGATGTGGGTGAGATCATCGCCCGAGGTCCGAATGTGACAAAAGGCTATTGGAAAAATCCAGAAGCCACGGCCCAGACGATTCGCGATGGCTGGATTTATACAGGTGATTTAGCCGTTATGGATAGCGATGGCTACATTAATGTGGTCGATCGCTCCAAAGATATGATTATTAGCGGTGGTGAGAATGTCTATTCGACAGAGGTTGAATATGTTTTGCACGAACATCCGGCCATATTAGAGTGTGCAGTTTTCGGTATTCCCGATAAGAAATGGGGTGAGCTTGTGCATGCCTCGGTAGTCTGTCGACCAGGGCAAAAACTGGCTGAAGAAGAGCTTACTGACTTCATTCGCGAACGCCTCGCTCGCTATAAGGTGCCCCGCCATTGGGAGTTTTTAGAAGAGTTGCCCAAGACTGGCAGTGGCAAAATCAAGAAGAAAGAACTGCGCGATAAGTATTGGCTTGGCCGCGAACGCCGAGTAAATTGACAGAAAAAACCTTGGCTATTGGCCATTACTTGCGTATACTCTACAGTCAGTAGTAGCACTGGCAGGCAGTTAATGACTAACAAAAAAGCGGCATCCCAAGGTGACTATCTCTTGAATATACTGGCAGGGGTAGTTTTGCTATCTTCGGCCCAAGTAGCACTGGCGCAGACTAAGAGCGCACCAGATAAAGTACCAGATGCAAAAGCCCACGAACTCTCTCTCATGAGTAAGGCTCGGCGAGCTACGTCTGACAGTCATTACGAGGCTGCCTGTGACTATTTAGCTGATGTTCTTGCTGCTAATCCGAAGAATGCAGAAGCTCATTATCTTTTGGGCCTGTTGCAAGGCCGTCAGGGCAAGTTTAACGAATCAATTGATCATGAGAAAAAATGTCTCAAGCTAGTGCCTAACTATGCTTCAGCTCATTCGGTCTTGGGGCGTTCGTTGGCTGGCAAGCAAGACTACGATGGGGCTATCGCAGAGTTAAAAGAAGCCATTCGTCTTGACCCGCGTAGCCCCATTAGCTTTGTTAATCTAGCCGCTGTAAAAGGCATGCAAGGTGACTATAAAGGCGCTCTTGATGCCTATGAAAATGCCATAAGAGTTGACCCAAAATATACCCAGGCTTATTTAGGAAAGGCACTGGCCTGTGCCAAACTTAAGGATACCAAAGGTCAACTTGATGCTTGTCGCGATGCGGTAAGAGTTGCGCCCACAAGCTCAGTGGCTCATGGACGCTTGGGCTTCGCTCTCTCTCAAAGTGGCGACATGCCTGGGGCGATGGCCGAAGGCCTCAAGGCCAATTTGCTAAGAGTAAATGAGTCTTGGAATGAATTTCTCGGCATGTTCTTGACGGCTTGGGCCTCAGTCTTTCTTGTTTTTGCTGCGATCTTCGCTGCCTTGTTTGCTGGTTCGCGCTTTAAGCCACAAGAAGGTGAGATCGTATTGAAGTCATTCTTCCTGACGTTCTACAAAGATAAACCAGGCCGTTTTGTCGTAACTGATACGCGTATAGTCTTTGTGCCAGAAGCCTTCTCTGCCTGGTTCGGTGCTACAAGAGTGAGTATTCAAAGGCCTCAAATCGAGGCTATAAATTATCTCAGCACTGTTGGTGGTGGCACAGTCTCGATTTTAACTAGAGACCAGAGTGTGCATCAATTCCGTATGCCTCTTTTAGTGTTAGACCCGGTTCGTAGTTTGCTGGTCAGTCAAGGACTGACGGCGCCTGACCCAGATATCAAGGTTTCCGAGTCAATTACCCCAGTACCTGATAAAGTTGAAACAGAAACAAAAGAAAAAACTGATTCTAAAGCTGACACAGAGACTGAGACTAAAGAGAAAAACGAATGAGTGTTGTTAAGAATGTTTTAGGCACCAACCTTGAACCCTGTTGCTTGAACCCCCTGACCGGATTTTTTCGCGATGGCTATTGTTCAACTAGCCCTGAAGATCATGGAGTTCATACGGTTTGTGCTCTAATCACTGATGAATTTCTCGAGTATTCAAAAGCTCAAGGTAATGATCTTTCCACTGCTAATCCTCGCTACGGCTTTCCTGGGCTCAAGGCCGGTGATACATGGTGCTTGTGCGCATCTCGCTGGCGTGATGCTTTACGTGACGGCATGGCACCACAGGTAGTGCTGGCGTCTACTCATCAAGCCACTCTGAAGATTGTCAGCTTAGAGGAACTCAAAGCTCACGCAGTAGTGGCTAAGGCCTGATGAATCGGTCCTTGAAGTTTTTGGCGCTGATGACAGTTCTGTCGCTTTGTTTTTGTTCGCCTTTGTTGGCACAAACCAGTAACAATACAGAAGCTTGGAAGCTCCTGATGGAGACGGCCATTGGTGGCCGCTACGACGTCTTTGTTACTAGCAAGGACTTGCGCATAGACAGTCAGTCTTTTAAGTACTCTCTGCTAGCCACTGCCCCTAAATGGAATCTTACTATTTGGCGGGATGATAGCAAAGAAATTTGTCATTGCACTTTAGCTCAGTATCTCTATCAGCGCCGAAACGCAGTGAATACGACCTCTTCCTGTAATTTAGATAAGCCGATTAGCAAGCATGCCATAGCTATTCCTCGTTTTGGTCTCAGCGGTGTGCAGTATGTATACGCTGGTGAGAAGCGCGGCCATGACCTTTTCATTTCTGACAAAGTCACTACAGATGTAAAAAACTACTTTATTGATTGCGCCAATATAGATCTGCCTCGGCCAGCAGTGCAGATTATTAGCGGCACCAGCACTCTACCTGATTTGCCTGGTTTGCCTTATCAAATGTTTGAAGTTCTGGAGAGCGGACCAAAACAATGGCAGGTATTAACCCGCAGCATGGTGCTACAAAAGGCCGTTTCACCAAAGCTTTTTCAAGTGCCGCGTGGCTATAAAGACATTGGTATTTTCAAGCATAACTTTCTATTTAAGAGTGTTAGCACAATGATGGATGATACCGTGGATAGTATCGGCATTGGCGAAATTAAAGAGACTAGCTCTCGGGCAAGACACTAGGGCTGTTCCTATATGTTCAACTGGTAACACAGTATCTTAGTCAGACAAAACTGAGCAGCGCTTTTTGACGGTTATCAATGTATACTTAATTTGTACCAATGGTGAAATATTGAATCGGAATCTCTTGGCGTCCCCGGCTTTCTCTGATAGGGCGTTAACTATGACTTCTGAAGGCAAAAAAACTAATCCAAGTCTTGGCGAAGAGAGACTCAGGCTAGTTGTTGAAGCAGCTCCGAGCGGTATGATCATGGTTGATGAGTTCGGCCGCGTCGTGCTCGTTAACTCTCAAGTTGAGCGTATGTTTGGCTACAGTCGCGAGGAGCTTTTAGGCGAGTCAGTAGATTTGCTCGTACCTTCCTCGGTTCGTGCTGAGCATCCTTGCCATCGTGCTGCATTTTTCGCAGCCCCTCAGGCTCGGGCAATGGGAGTTGGCCGGGATCTTTATGGCCAGCGCAAAGACGGCTCACGGCTGCCAGTCGAAATTGGTCTAAACCCGTTAATGACCGATGGTGAGCGATTTGTTCTAGCGTCAATTGTGGACATCACCGAACGTAAGCATTCTGAGGCCTTGCTGCAAGAGAAGCTGCTTGAATTACAGCGCTCTAACGAAGACCTTCAACAGTTCGCCTATGTCTGTTCCCATGACCTGCAAGAGCCTTTGAGAGTGATTTCGAACTACACCCAATTGCTGGCTCGACGTTATTCTGACAAGCTTGATCAAGATGCCAATGACTTCATAGACTTTACTGTGGATGCCACGCGGAGAATGCAGGAGCTTATCAACGACTTGCTCTTGTATAGCCGAGTTGATACAAAGGGCAAAGAGTTTGTCAGCACAGACTGCTCTCAGATTGTGGCCATGGCTCTGGCCAATCTTAAGGTAGCCATAACTGAGTCTGGTACGGTAGTCGAGTTTGATCAATTGCCGATCATTGGAGCTGATAGTTCCCAACTGCTACAGGTGTTTCAGAACCTGATTGGCAATGCCATCAAGTTTCGTTCAAACAAGAATCCAGTAATTACCGTTTCTGCTGAAGATGCGGGGAAAAACTGGCTGTTTTCAGTCAAAGACAATGGCTTGGGCTTTGACATGAAGTACGGAGAGCGGATATTTGTCATTTTCCAAAGGTTGCACACAAAAGAGATGTATCCCGGTAGCGGCATAGGTTTGGCTGTTTGCAAGAAGATAATTGAGCGTCACGGTGGCTCAATTTGGGCTGAGTCTGCGCCTGGCATGGGTGCCAAGTTTAGTTTCACTATGCCAAAGTTGGCTGAGGCTACAAGGGTAGGAATTTGAATAAACGAATCAGAGTACTGCTTGTTGAAGACAGTCGAGCTGACGCTCGCCTGATTGTTGAAGTGTTTAAAGAAGAACAGATCAACGTCGATGTAGATATTGTCAGAGACGGTGAAGAAGCCATGGCCTACTTATTTAGACAGGGTCAGTACGAGGCTGCACTTGTACCCCATCTAATAATTCTCGATCTCAATATGCCGAAGAAAGATGGTCGCGAAGTTTTAGCTGAAATTAAAAGTGACGTGTATTTGAGCACCATTCCGGTGGTCATTCTCACTACCTCGCAGTCGGAGGAAGACATCCAAAAAAGCTACAAACTGCACGCTAGCTGCTTTGTCACTAAGCCCTTAGACCTAGAGAAGTTTGTGGCAATCATAAGATCACTTGATAGCTTTTGGTTTAAGGCAGTTAGATTTCCAGCAAATATATGAATTCAATCGACAATAAATCATTACTTGTGAACACTGAACTTATTTCTGTTTTACTTGTTGAAGACAGTATGCCTGATGCGCGGTATGTGCAAGAAATTTTGCCGGCGAACCACTACGTCACGCTGCATGCCAAAACTCTTAGTGAAGCCTGCAAAAAAGTGGCTGGGCAATGCTTTGATGTGATTTTGCTGGATCTGTCATTGCCTGACGGGCAAGGACTTAAAACTGTGCATTCTATGCTGAAATGTGCTCCACATGTGCCAATTGTAGTACTAACTGGTTTGAGCGACGATGATACTGCTGTCAACGCCATAAAAGTTGGAGCGCAAGATTACCTACAAAAGAATAGCTTGACTGAGAACATGTTGACTCGAACAATTCGCTATTCAATTGAGCGCAGTCAAGCTCAGGCCCAGATACGCCAAAATCTAGAGAGAATTGGTGCTTCCGAGGCATACCTTAACTTGGCTTTGAAGGCCTCACACACTGGTGTTTGGTCTTGGGAAATAGCAACAGATATAGTCACGCTAGATGGACTCAGTCATCAAATGTTTGGCCTCGTTGGCACTATTGTGCGGCTCAAAGACTTTCTCAATTGTGTCCATGCTGACGAGCGTTTTCAGATTCAGCAAGCGATTGAAGATGCAATCAATCACAAAGAAGATTACGATGTCAGCTTCAGAGTTTTGCTGCCAGATGGCCGAGAGCATATTCTAGCGTCTTGCGGTCGAGGCATATATGACGACAATGGCTCAGCAATTAGAATGGCCGGAATTTTTAGAGATATCACCAAGCAAATTTTGCAACAGCAAGACGCTCAAAGATTGCAGATTCTTGAGCATCACGAAGACTTCATCGCTACTTTGAC
>CAJXZK010000093.1 GCA_913063055.1 uncultured bacterium | reverse complement strand
CCGATCAAACTGCCTTTACGGACGTACTCACCAGCAATTTCTGCTTGGCGGCCCCAGATTTCGATATCGAACCAATCGGTTTCTTTTTCTTTGGTAGGGCGATTAACAGCCAAACTGAATGTGGTTTTAACCCGTCCTGACTCAAAATAGCGCATTTCTGGGTCACGCCCAGCTCTGCCTACGAGAATCACCGAATTGACCATAGCCAAACTCTCCTTGAGAACGCAACAAGTTATGAGATTGATTTTCTTGCGCTCTAACAAGATTAGCGAAAAAATAGCAGTAAAGATCGAGTGATTAGACGAAATTCTCTCGTTCTTTTGTGCAAGAATCAGATGTTAAGAGCTTGGCAGCTCGAAACTGCGCAATATTAATCAGTCAACACCAAAGCGAAAAGATAGAAGAGAGTGAAAAGTTCTAAGCCTAAAGCAGCCGAGAATCAAAGCGATATCGCTGCGGCTGATTTACCCATTCTTCTAGATAGCCAGCAACAGCCAGCCTGGCATGTCGTGGTGCTGTCATTTTTCACTCTGGGCGCTTACAACATGTATTGGCTCTATCGCAACCTCAACAGCCTCTGCCAGGGTTCTAATCAACTGCAAAGAAGCATTAATGGCGAAGATCCGGAATTGGAAGACGCGCACATCAGACTTGGTCGCGCAGGAACCCTTGAGGCCTATCTAAAATTCACCCAGGCCAGACCAATCTTAACAACAGCGCTCTTTGCTATCCCTGTGGTCAACCTCTTAGTGCTTCTGGGCTTTGCTCACATGAGTGCGCAACTGGTGCCCAATCGCGAAAGCTTTGTGCGCAAGAACAGCCAGTTTAGTGGCTTTGTCGTGGCCTTGCTATTTGGCGCCTTGACTCTCTTAAACGCCAACTTGCTTAAGTGGATGCCGGAACCACTGCATTTACTCTACCTCAGTAGTGCACTGCCGTTAGCGCTAGTGCAGGTGTGGCTCAACAGCCACTGGAAAGTTGTAGAAGACAACAAACATTTGGCGCGGCAGGCCTTTAGCCCACTCGAACTAGTGGCAATTGTGCTGGGAGCGGCCTGGATTGGCCTGGTGGTAATTCACCAGGATATTAAACCCGGTATCTAGTTATCTAGGCATAGATTGATGTCGCAAGCCTGAGTTAAAGACTGGTCAAAAACCGTGCTTCTTAGCCCAGCGCAAAAGTTTGTCTGGCGATTCAAGCTCGAGCTTTTCCACAAGATGATCAACCAAGTCAGTCAACTCTTGCTCGGAGATACCCATGCGTTCAGCCGCTTTTAGCAGCTTGCCACGCATAGTCATATAGCGCAGCACTGAGCGTTCTTGGGCAGTCAGCCGCGTTAAGTGCCGCGGTAAACTCGGAGAAATTACGGCTTTAGATCCCTTTGACACCATCAGCAGTGCCATCTTAATTAAGGCTGGTGCGTCATCTTTGAGCACATAGCCAGAGGCGCCAGCTTCAAGCAGGTCTTGGACTTCGGCGGCCTTTCCTTGACTGGCATAAATAACGACTTTGGTGCGCTTCAATTGACTGAAACGCTTCAATAAATCTACGGTGGAATAAAGACCTGGTAGGTGCAAATCTAGCAGAACTATATCGGGAAGAATCTGCGAAGCGACTTTCCAGGCATCATGGGAAGTGTCAGCTTCAGCCACAACCTTGAGCAAATCTCCCTGGGAAAGTTGTCGAACAATCTCTCCACGGATCTCTGCGTGATCGTCTACCACCATTAGTCTAATCAATGTCGAACTTACTTATTAGCGATCAAAACGCGGTTACAACCATCTTCTTTTGCCTGAATAAGGGCCTCTGAGGCAGCTTCAAGTAAACCTTGTGGATCGTTTGAATGTTGTGGATAACTAGCCACTGCAAGCGATGCCGTGATTTTTATAGGCTTACCGGTCTTGGGCTCTTTCACTTCTAACATAGATATACGGCGACGCACTCGCTCGGCTACAACAGCAGCACCATCAGCGTCGGTCTCATGCAAGACTGTAACTAGCTCTTCTCCGCCCCAGCGCGCAGGCATATCGATTTCACGCACAGAACTTTTGAGAATCTTAGCGACTTCAACAAGAACCAAATCACCCACTTCGTGACCATACTTAAGGTTGATATCACGCAAATGGTCAATATCGATAAGCATAAGCGAGAGGGAATAGCCCAGTCTCAGCGCTCGCTTAAGCGAATGTGTCAGGTGTTCTTTGAAAATATGTCGATTTGGTAGAGCAGTGAGAACATCTTGCCCCATCAATTCTTGCAACCGTGCTTCGGCGTTTGCTAACTGATGGCGCAAACGGTCGATCTCACGGTCTTTCTCACGCAAAAGCTTTTCTGTTTGCAGGGTCTGCCCTGGTATCCGGCGAACTTGTCCTGAACCAGCGCCAGTGCTACCTGCTGCCACAGCAGCGGTGGCATCAGTCTGACGATGGGTAGACTGTCCGTGGAAAGTCTGCAGCATCTCTGCGATTCGAGCCTTCATCATCCCCCTCCTTACCTCTGACTCCGAGCCAACAAACAACTAAGTGCCGCCGGAGCTGGTATTAAGTCGATTCGGCTGATCCATGAGAGGGATTTCTAATGAGTACTCAGTAGATATACAGGTTAGAGATCCAAATCAGATCATGTTTGATCGACTTAGTTATATTAGCTGGATTTAGTAATTAAGCAAATAAAGTCAGTGGGGTAAACCGCAAAAATTAGCTAATTTGTTAAAAAAATCGCCGTTTTTAGCCTAAACCGGGCGCTTCTTAATGAGTTGCCTCTTAACAGAGACGATCAATTTATCGGCACCCGCTTAAATTCATCGCCTTTGCTATCGAGTAAAACCAGATAGTACTTATTCTTGGGCAAATCGACGTTGAAGCACAAAGTATCGGTCTTTTCACCCTTGGCGGGCACAATATAGCTATGGCGAAGACTTCTAAGGTCAAGGTGATACTGCACCCCTTTGTGCGAAACCACGCGCAACATCTTCTTATCGATGACGTGGTCACTGTTGTTCACCACTGAGAACTTCACATATAGAAGGCGCGATGACTTATCAGCAGTAAAGTCATTCTTCTCAAAACGATGTTCGGCAATAGATACCTGAAGGCCTTCGAGGGTCTTTTTAGGCGCAGCCGAAGGCAAATTGACTGGATTGAACCCAGGCAACTCTATGGGTTCAGAAGTAACTAGCTTTAGTTCGTCGTTCGGTGAAAGAGCGGCAATATCGCCCTTGCGCCAAGCAGCACAAATAGCTCCGAAGGTGGCTCCCGCAGCAGCACCAATACCGACGGAGATTCCGTGGGTTGCCACAGCAGTGCCAATACCGGTCATCTGAACAGAGAGAATAGAACCAGCTACAGCTCCAACCGTAGCAAACTTAGCATCGCGGTAAATTAGCTTGCTGACTGCAGCGATCTTATTGTCAGCACTAGAAATTTTGCATTGAAACGGTAGCTCATAATTTCCATCAGGGCTAACTATCTTATTGATTTTCACGTCAACCCGGCCCGGCACTCCATTGCGACCGGGCTTGGTGGCCTGGGTAACAAAGCCATGGGCAATCCAATCGCCGGGCACAACAACGCGATTGCCTTTGCCATCTCGAATATCATGGGCTATGCGAAAAGTTACGGCATCACCGGTCTGCGACAGCTGCGAATTAAGATAGCACTGTGAAATCATCGAGACTTTTGTACCAGTGGGCAGTGCCTGCACAACACCCTGAATTATCGGCGACTTAGATGAGTCTTCTGACACTCCCCCTTTGAGAATGGCACCATCAGTTAATAAGCCGTTTGCAGGCAAATTGAACCGTTGCCGCGAAGACTGGGTAATAGAAACCGTCTGGTTATTATCGACAATGTCAGATGTCTGAGGCTCCGCCTCAGCACTTGCTGAGTTTGCCGCTGAAGACAAGCCTGAAGAAGTGACTGAAGCAGTGGCTATCCCCGGTGATGAATCAGCGGCTGAACCAACGGCTTGGCCCGGAGCGGGACTAGGCCCTAAAGCCTTTGAAGGCGGTGCAGAGACTTGATCATCGACGACTAAAGGCTGATTCAAATCTGCATCTACAGCAGATGTTTTGACCACAGTCGAGGGCTCACCCGCTGCTGCGGTAGCACCAAAGGCAGTGCTCAATGAAAAGAGAGTATTTTGCCGATAGGCAAAAGCAGCCAATGGCAAACAAGATTGCGCCAAAATAGAGCCCAGTAGAGAAAGCGCGAATAAATTCTTCGATCTATTCATCATGCCTTTTTGTCCGTTCTTATCTGTTCTATTCTGTTGCATCGAAAACATCTAGCAAAGCCATTTAAATCTTCTTGTTGAGGATTTCCTTGATCTGTTGGAATATTCCTTTCTTCTTATTATCCGCCTTAACCTGTGCGCTTGCTTGATCTTTCATTAAGGCTTTAAGGCGAACCTCAAGAGAACGAGCCTCAGGATCGCTAGAGTTGAGTCTCAAAGCTGTCTGGACTTCTGTCATAGCTAATGTTTTCCAGCCCCGCGCCAAATAAACCTCAGCCAGCCGATTATGGTACTTAGGTTCCAGTGGAACCAGGCGAATAGCCTCTTTCATTGCTGTTTCGGCTTCTTGATAGCGTTTTTTCTTGAGCAGTTCATCGGCTCGGCCAAGGTGCTTATTAGCCCATTTCACATTAATACTATCGTCACCAGGCACAGCACTTAGTGGCTGAGTCGTCTGAATATCGCCGTTATGTAACCTGACGTCGTCCGGTATAACAGAGCTAACTACAAAAGAACCTGTCGAAACTACCTCAGAACGACGCTTAGCAAGTTGACGCAAAGCGTCGTACTCGGTGCGCCGTTCAGCATCACCGACCACGTCATGGGCATGGGTGACCTTGGCAAATTCGGTTTGGGCGATGGCGCGCTGATCTGGGTCATTAGGAAAACGGTCAGGGTGAAGCCGCTTCGCAAGAGCCAGGTAGGCTTTACGAATCTCATCCTGGCTTGCCGCCTCGTCTACTCCGAGAATGGCGTAATAGTCTTCCTCAAACTCCTGCATCAACCAACTTTCTTATGAACCTGCCTCAATCATATATTACAGACCAAACTGCCGTTTAACCTGCGGATCTCAAATCACTCATAAAGAAATTGTGGATTTATTAGCTAGCTATAAGCAGTCTGTCCATAATGCGTATTAGGGACGGAGCTGCAGAGGCGGCCAGTTCACTTTGCAACCGTTGAAGAGCAACAAAAAAAGGGTTAAGTCATATATGAATCTAGATAGATTTACAAATAAAGCCCAAGAAGCTGTTACCGGGTGTCGCACTTTACTGGCGCGCTACGGCCACAGCCAAGTAACTCCTGAGCACATTTTGCTAGCAATAATGGAGCAGAAAGATGGCCTAGCCCTCAAGATTGTTGAAAAACTTGAAGCAAAGCCAGCCGAGATAATCGCTGAAACAGAACGATATCTGGACAACCAGCCCAAAGCTTCATCGGTCAGTACGACCAAAGATGAAATTCACGTCTCAACTAAAGTAATGCAGCTGCTTGAAGTAGCCGAAAAAGAGGCCGAGCGCTTAAAAGACCAGTTCATCAGTATTGAACACCTGATGCTCGCCCTCACGGACGAGAGCAAGGGCCAAGCTGGCACAATACTGAAACGCAACGGCGTCACAAGAGACCGCATTCTCAAAGTTTTGACTGAAATTCGCGGGAAACAAAAAGTAACAAGCCAAGATCCAGAAAGTACTTATCAAGCCCTTGAGAGATACGGCAAAGATTTAACGGAAATGGCTGCCCGAGGCAAGCTTGACCCGGTCATCGGCCGCGACGATGAAATTCGCCGCGTGATGCAAGTATTAAGCCGCCGCACCAAGAACAACCCCGTCTTAGTTGGGGAGCCAGGTGTGGGTAAAACCGCTATCGTAGAAGGCTTAGCTATTCGAATCACAAAAGGCGATGTGCCCGAAGGACTAAAAGACAAGAAGCTCATTGCTCTAGATATGGGCTCCTTAATTGCTGGCGCTAAATATCGCGGTGAATTCGAAGAAAGACTAAAAGCGGTCTTAAAAGAAGTAATTGATTCTGAAGGCGAAATCATTCTATTCATCGATGAATTGCACACTGTAGTTGGCGCTGGTGGCGGCGGCGAAGGCGCAATGGATGCAGGCAACTTGCTAAAACCACCACTAGCCCGTGGTGAGTTGCACTGTATTGGAGCGACAACCCTAGACGAATATAGAAAGTACGTAGAAAAAGATCCCGCACTAGAAAGACGCTTCCAACAGGTATTTGTTGATCAACCTTCTGTTGAAGAAACAATCTCGATTCTACGCGGACTGAAAGAGCGTTATGAAGTGCACCACGGCGTGCGCATCAAAGATAGTTCTCTAATCAGTGCTGCCGTGCTCTCTGATCGCTATATCACAGACCGCAGTTTGCCCGATAAGGCCATCGACTTAATTGACGAAGCCGCCGCTAGAATGCGCATAGAAATCGACTCTATGCCAACGGAACTAGACGAATTAGAACGTCGAGGCATGCAACTCGAAATTGAACGAGAAGCTCTCAAAAAGGAAAAAGACGCTTCGTCGCTGGAACGGCTAGATCGCATTGAAAAAGATTTGGCCAACCTCCACGAAAAAGCGGATGGCCTTAGAGCTCAGTGGCAATCAGAAAAAGAAGGCCTGACCAAAATCGGCACTATCAAAGGTGAAATTGAAAGTACCAGAACCCAAATTGAGCAGGCAGAAAGAGCAACCGATTTGCAAAAAGCAGCTGAGCTGAAATTTGGCACCCTAATCGAACTTGAGAAACAGCTGCGCGAAATGGAAGCTAAACTCACCACCAACACTGGTCCCCGTTTACTCAAAGAAGAGATAGACGAAGAAGACATCGCTGAAATCGTAGCAAAATGGACCGGAATTCCGGTCACCAAGCTGATGCAAGGCGAGGTAGAGAAGCTCCTTACGCTAGAAAGTCATCTACACCAGAGAGTGATCGGCCAAGAAGAGGCAATCGAAGTGGTATCGAATGCGGTGAGACGTGCTCGCACCGGCATGAAAGATCCTAATCGGCCAATTGGTAGTTTCCTCTTCCTCGGACCAACCGGTGTAGGTAAAACAGAGCTAGCTAAGGCCCTGGCAGAGTTTCTCTTCGATGATGAAAGCGCCATCGTGCGCATCGACATGTCTGAGTATCAAGAGAAACATACCGTTGCTCGCTTGATTGGTGCCCCTCCTGGTTACATCGGGCACGATGAAGGCGGTCAGCTGACCGAGGCTGTGCGCAGACGGTCTTACTGCTGCGTGCTCTTTGACGAGGTTGAGAAAGCTCATGCCGATGTCTTCAACGTTCTCTTGCAAGTCTTAGATGAAGGACACCTAACCGACTCAAAAGGACGTACAGTTAACTTCAAGAATACTGTGCTGATCATGACTTCAAATATTGGCTCGCAGCACATTCTCGACTACCAGCTCAAAGCTGCCGTAGACGGAGATGAGCACTTCTACGATGAAATGAAAGATCAAGTTATGCAATCACTAAGAGCGCATTTCCGTCCTGAATTCCTCAACAGAATTGACGAGACAGTGGTCTTCCACGCCCTAACGGCTGCTGAGCTAGCTAAGATTGTAGACATTCAGCTGCACATACTCAACAAGCGCTTGGCTGACCGCAAGATTGTGCTCAAAGCCACGGATGCAGCCAAAGACTGGCTGGCCACAACCGGTTACGACCCAGTCTACGGTGCACGTCCACTGAAGCGATTGATTCAGAAGGAAATCGAGAACCCACTTTCTCTCGAACTGCTCAAAGGTCTATATGCTGATGGCGACACCATTCTTATAGACGCAGACAGCGAAAACGAAGAACTTGTTTTCAAGAAAGAAAGCAATTTGGTGCCAGTCTCGTAATCCAAAATCAAACTAAAAAAATGATGCTGGTTTGGCCAAAAGTTATACCAGCATCATTTTTAGCTCTGGCGATTCATAGTTCAACAGTTTTATATAACTTACTGGCGGATGCTTTAGGCATGCCATGAGAACTGATCCCTTTTTCCATGTCGCCCGATCTACATGACACCAGAAGGCAGCCACGTATAACTGCAAATACTTATGACTGACTCCGTGAAAATACTTTCTGATAAATGCAATTGCACTGGCAATTGCCATCGAAATACCAAACTGCTGTTGGCAATCAGCTAGAGAAAATACTCTTTTGTTTTTCGCTTGCCTCGACTCCACTTCATCGGCATCACTAGAGTCGGTTGCTCGAGAATTATTCTCAAGCAACTCAGATAAAGGATGCTCATCAGCCGGCGTATGCCGACTGCGTTTAAATATTGCAGCACTGAAGGTTTTAGGATCAATGATCATGGCGCTATCATCCATTTGACTGGCCAGGGCAATGGCTACTTTCTTATTTATGTTGAGCGCTGTGCTCTGAGCAATATCGAGCAACTTGGAAATTCGCAGTGAGCTAACGGTAACGCCCCACTCTTTAAACCAAATTACCGCCATCCAGGCTCGCAAGCGGCTGACACCCGAAAGAAGTGTTCCAGCAGTAAACCAAACCTCCCGCTTACAGCTTGCACAATAAAAGCAGCGCGCTCCCGGCTCTCTAAGTATCTTTGGACTGGAGCAGCCGCATTCGATTTCATTTTCTTGAAGAAGCGAATGGAAAATTAAATCCGCAGCATCTTCATCTGAATGCACAAGTTCATTGAACTTACTCCAGGCCTCAACAAATAAGTCATCATCTTCAATCACAGCTGTCATAGAATTTCCTCCACTTCGCGCCCCTAGAGTAGAAACGTAAATTCGAGGCAAATGGTTCAATCAAAAAGACTTTTCAAGGGAAAGAATCTGGAGCGGGCCAATATCGGTTTATTTCTAAAACGCTGGACTGGACCAGACCAATATCCGTTAGAATCCACCATTCCCCAGAAACGTGCGGAGTTTTTACGTATGCGATAATGTCAATGTCGAATTCGCTTGCGATTGAACAGCAGTTACAATGATAGGAACGCTTAGAACAGCAATATTACTGCTCTTCTGTCAGTCAATCTTGCAGAGCCAACCGGCGTGCGCAGATGCTGGCTGGATTACAGCTGGAGGCTCTGCTCATTTGATCGAAGCCAAAACCGGAACTGTTTCAATGCAAAGTGAAGTTGTCAAAATTCACGTAAGCAAACACATGATCAAAGCTGATTGCAGTTTCGTTTTTGAAAATGCTGGTCCAGCATGTACTGTAAGAATGGGATTTCCAGACCAGGCAAGCATGCCTTTGCACGATCCTCGAAAACACATTCGCGGATCGTTTTTGTCTTTTTCGGCATCTGTAGACGGGAAGAAAATAAAATCAGAAGTTATAGAAGACAATGACGTTGAAAATGGTTTTGGGATCTGGCATGCAAGCAATGTCACGTTCGGCGATAACGAATCAAAAGTAGTTCGCAACATTTATACAGTCAGACCGGGAATCGTACCAGTTTCGGAAAAAACATACGCCAAGAGTGTCCACTACATACTTAAAACAGCTGCGTCTTGGGGAAGACCTGTCAAGCGGGGAGACATCTATGTGACCTTTGACAGGCTAGCCATTCCTGCTGCACTAAAAATTGTCTTGGACAAGAACTCCAAAGAGGATTGGAACAAGCACAGCCCCCAGAACATTGCCTGGATTGGGAATGGCGAACCAAGAGTGGAAGGACGTACTGTCCATTACGCCTTTACCAATCTCACTCCCACAGAAGACGATGATATCTTGCTTTTGTACGACAGGATGAGTGCGATACAGACCCTTGGATATTCAGGTATCTCCATGGGAACGCAGCTTCTCTTTGAGAATTTGCCTTCCCATCTGAGGCGCAAGATTAACAAAGCAGATAGCTCTCTTGGTGCAAGCAAAGAACCATAAGTAGTTCCTACCCAATGCTAAAGTCGGACAAAGCGGATGTCTGACATTCCGTAATACCACCACTAGTGAAACTTTTGGGTACTAAATCATTCATTGTTAGTAGGCAATCCACTGTATCTCAATCCAGAGGACCACGCCGATATCGGTCCATTTCTAATTCTCTGGACAACGCCGATATCGGTCCATTTCTAGTTCTCTGGACAACGCCGATATCGGTCCATTTATAGTTCTCTGGACAACGCCGATATCGGTCCATTTCTAGTTCTCAGGACAACGCCGATATTGGTCCATTTATAGTTCTCTGGACCACACCGATATCGGTCTATTTATAGTTCTCTGGACCACGCCGATATCGGTCCATTTATAGTTCTCTGGACCACGCCGATATCGATCCATTTATAGTTCTCTGGACCACGCCGATATCGGTCCATTTATAAAAACACACGCCACTACTCCTGCGAATCCGACGACTCCGAATCCAAACCCGCCTCTTCTCTAGCCTTAATCTCGGCAGCGACTTTAGCAGGTGAGATACCGCGTCGTTTGGCCTCAGAAGCGATAAAAGCCGCTTGTTTAGCTTCAACCCTCTGCGCTTCGGCAGCTTCTTCACGCTCTTGCTCAGCTTTCAATCTTTCTATGTTCTCTAAAGACCGAATGTGGTTTGCCACATAATCCGGTCGATCGAAAATAGCCACAGAAGCTAACCCTTCCGAAAATAGCCGTACATCAGCGAACTGAGCAGGAATTACCAAAGCTCCATTGCTATCAGCAAAGCCCCACAACTGATTTACTACAATAGGAGTGAGTTCACTACCGTCAGACAACTCAACAGGAACAAAAGCAATTGTTGAACTTCCACTTTTAGTCGCTTTGCTCCTTCCTGCGGCCTTGACTGAGCCTACGGAGGAAGTCGATGAATAAGCAACGCCATCGACCAAAATTGTGCTCACGCCCATTCCTGGCGAGCATGTCACAGTATCAGTTTTCGCTTGCGCACCCGGAGAAGAAGAAGAAGAAGAAGTAACAGCGGCACCAGCAGAAGCAGTCACATTGGTACGGCCTTTTACGACTGTATCGATCGGCGGAATGGCAGCGAGATACTTATAAATTGGCCTCAACCGAAAAGATCCAGTCCGATCAATAATTCCATACTTACCAGATTCGCTAACCACAGCCAGACCATTATGAAAATCGGCAGCTGAAGAGAAACGTGGAGCAATGACGCTCTTAAACGAAGAATCGATGTAACCCCACTTCTTATCTTGTGAAACAGCCGCTAACCCTTCAGAAAAGTCATTAGCATTCTCGTATTTGGGTTCAACAAAAGCTCTGCCATCCTGGCGAATGTAACCATAGCGGCCGCCTTTTTCGATACAGTAAAAGCCATTAGAAAGCGGCCCAACAGAATCTAAGTCGCGGCAAATATATTCACCTGAGCGGTAAATGATTCCTTTTTTGGGGCCGTCGGCCACAATTGCTATGCCGTTCCTAAAAGAGTTAGCTTCAAGCCACCTGGAAGGTATAACCAGGTAGTTACCGATACGATCTATATAGCCCCAGACAGCTCCTACTTTTACTGCAGCTAGCCCCTCGCTGAAATCTCTGACCTTGCTAAAAGTTGGCTTGATCACCATTTCGCCGCGCTTGTTGATGAAGCCCCATTTCTTATTGACCCGAACAGCACAAAGCCCTTCAGAAAAGCTCTTTGTCCGTTCAAACGCTGGGGGAATAACACACATCCCTTTAGAATTGACAAAGCCATAGTGTGTAGAGAATCCATACTGAAGACGGATGAACTCTTGATCTTCTTGTTCCACTCCAGCCATATGATCCAAAGTACCTTGCACCATTGCCAACATCGTCGGATCGAACGCAAGTGTGTTCCAGGCCACAGCTCCAAGAACAACGGTGCTTAGGGCCCCTACTAGTGCGATAGTTCTCTTCTTATTCAAAGCTAGTTGTCCAGCCTCCATTTATCAGAAAGAACCATGTCGCTAGATGATGAAAAGCTATCAGAGCAAGCAGCCGAATCAAGAATTACGTAGCGGCGGCAAACGCGATCAAGTAAAGTTTGCCCACTCCTAAAAGTTATACACAGAATAGTGCCATAGACTAAATAGAACACCAAGAAACCGATAAGAGATAGCGAACTTTCAGCTCGCGGCAATGCCAGTTGAATCAGCCACACTAAACCGAATATTGGATAGAGACTTAAATAAGCGAGACTCTGATTGAACTGCTTAACAAGTGATTGAGAAAAGGTTACGACTTCTCCATTCTGTCCCGCAATTTTCAATCCAGCTATTATTTTGCCTGGTGTCGCCTGTAGTGCACTACTCTCAAAAGCAGCGAAGAGAAAAACGGCTACTATAGAAGCGATGGCGGGTAAAACAACATATAAAATTACTATCAATACAATTGGCTGGGCGAAATCGGATGTGACGAGACTGTGCGAGAGCAACAGGATGATAGGCACTTGCAGCAACTGCAACAGGGCGCAGAATACCGCTGAATCTAGTAATGATGCAACAATGCGTCTACTAATTGTCGCCACTTGCGCATTTGCCGGTCGCAGCTGGCCATCGTCGTTGGCCAGCACATGAGGATTCTCTTTCGGCAAAATGAAAGAGCCAACAAAAACATCATGCAGCATCTGACTTCGTTTGCTGGTGAAAATATGTACGAGTGGAAGACAACTCAAAAGAGCAGAGGGAAACTTCAAAAGCTGTCGCAAGACTAGACGATGAGGCAGAAGCCGTTGACCAAGAGCACCGCAAACGACTAGACCCATTAGTCGCTTACCCGGCGTGGCCTGCTGCCGCGACCCATCATACACAATATGGTAGAGGTGGTTAATAAATAACGGCACCATCCATACATACCATTCGCTATAACCAACTAACTCGAAAAGCGACCCGGTTATTACTAACAAACTAACCAACCAGCCACAAGCACAAAACGAATCGACAAAACCAACGGCAAAAGCCAGGACGGCGATTTGCATTAATTTAGCGCTGGGGACAGCTAAAAGCTGGGCACCACTGTTTAGACAAATTACAAAAATTATCGCGGTGACGGCAGATATTGCTCCAACAAAGCCGGCATCTACCAGGCCGCTAACAAATCGACTGGCAATGATTGAGCCTGCACTTGGTGGCAAGCCCAGTAAAGGCTTAGCAGACGCAATGGCAGAAGGTTCACCAGGCAAGGCGGCTGGAAGTTCGCTATTAGCTTCAGAGTCCATCGTTCTTCAAGCTCATAACTTCAAACTTCCAGGGTTAATGCGACTATCTTACCCCACCCCTTGTCAACCGGGTCGGAATTCACAGGAAATTAAGACTTGAAAAACCACAAACTATTTCCCGACCTTGGCCCGCTGCACGGCTCGGAAATCGGCAAGTCGCTTCTGCGCTTCTTCGACTAGCTTTAATGACTCTTTGAACTGAAAATATGGTTCGTCCGCTTCTGAACTGGCATCTTCTACAAGATTGACCACAGCATAGGCCACAGTCTCTTTCAAACGCACTTTTTCCCACAATATTCGAGCACAGACAGCGCACATTTTTATACCAGTACCTTCGCCTATGTGCACAGTGCTGCCAACAGCGATTGTCTCATCGCAGAACTGACAGCAGACACCTTCAACCTGGCAGGGAGCCTCATCTGAAGTAGCGCACTGGCACTTGGTTGGGTCACAATTACAACGATGAGCGGGAGCAGCTTCTTCGATTTTGGCAACCACTTTGGCCGATTTTGTGCCATTCAAATAAGCGCTAACTTTTTCAAATGGATATTCATACTCGTCGGTGTCGATTTTAGGATTAGCACCCGGTAACTTATTGCTCTTTTCCAAAACGGTCTTCATTTCTGCTAAAAGCGGTGCCAGATCTTGAAACTTGTATGTCATGGCCACTTTGCCAATCACTTTTGCCTGTTTCTTGATCGTCTCAGCTGCTGCTTTTTCTGAAGAACCCATTTCACCCTCCGGAGGTGTCAACATAGTTACTCGAACCAAGGGCAATTATCGCCGATTCTCTGATACAGATACAAGGCTGCAACTGCACAATAGCGAGCAATAACCGCAACAGCACAGAGAGACTCATCTACCCCTTTAAATGAGGTCCAACTTTACTGGCATCAACCATCATATGCGTGCTTCTCATCAAGGCCATTGGCTGACCTTCACGATTGCGCACCTCAGTATCAACAACCGTCATTCGCCCCCGACGTACAACTTTTGATTCTGCCTGAATTGGTCCAATCGGATCGTTCGTAAGTAAATTGACACTTAACTGCACTGAATAGGGAAATTTCTTGCTAGACGTGGCATGCTCGCCCTTCTCAATCGAGCCACCGTAGGCCGCAGCTGAAGCCGCTTCATCAGCCAAGACAACGATTGCACCAGCATGAAAGACCTGGGTAGGCTGCATCACTTCTTCAGAAAGAGGCATTTCTGCTAGAGCATAACCGTCTCGGACTTCAATCATTCTGCCACCAAGAGCGGTGAGAGTGTTCCATTGATATTTCTTTGTCACTATAGTCCCTTGCTCTAAATTAGAGCTGCTTGAGCTTGTCATCTAACTGACGGAGATGCGCGTGGTAGACCTGATAATCAATTTTCTCACTGGGCTTACGACTAACGACCGCGCGATCAAAGATTGCACGCGCCTTCTTGTAATAGTTTTGGGCATCGCCACGTTTACCCTGTGTACGATAAAGATCGCCAATGGTTTCGAAAGTCTTAGCTAATGAAATACTGCTTTCGCCATTGCTTTCCTTCAAACTTACGACTTGATTCAGTTCTGACTCGGCTTGAGGATACTGCGCTGTGGCAATGTGGCACAAGGCCAGACGCTCAAGATTACTAGCATAGGCTTTAGGATTGGCAGCTTGAGAAAGTGATGGATTGCTTGCTAGTTTATTCAGCAGCTGCTCAGCCTCAGAGTAACGTTTACCTGCCAATAACAAGTCAACTAAATGCTGAATAGAAAGATCAGCGTCGCTATCATTTAAGCTGTTTGTGGCTTCGCGATGATCAACAATTTTTCGAAGAACCGCTTCAGCTCTCTCTGGGTCGCCCCATGTGTCAAAGCCCTCTGCCAGGGAGATCATATCGCGAGTGAAACGCCCATTGGTTTCTGGCGGATTACCATGAATACGAGCAGCAGAGTCAACAATCTGCTCTGCTTCCCAGTAATGGCCTTGGTCGATTTGCTTTTCGGCAGCACCAAGGTACTTATTGAAAATGGAGACCTTGTTATCACTGAGACTAATATCAACTTGTGAGACAGACGCAGCTAACTCATCAACCTTTATGGTGCCAACAACAAGTGAAGTAATATCCCGTGCATTGACAATAATTTCACTGTAGCTAGCAGTGCCGCCCTGATCGTAGAACTTCACAGCAATGGTATTAAATTGACCGGCCGCATAATTTACCAAAGCCCGTGCAGCAAAAATAGCGGCTTTACGACGAGCGGCAGCATCAGCAGCAAAGTGAAAAACCTCCACCACAGCCTGCCGATCTATCAAGTTTACGGTTGCGCCACTACTTGGAGGGAAGACCTTTGCCTTGTGCAATGCTGCCGTGAGTCCAGAGTTCGACTCGGCTTTGACTGACGGCTCAAAGATTGCTCCCGCAGCCACAGCTGCGAGCGAGGCAAATACAACCAAAATTTTTGCGCGAATAAATGCTCTACTTTTCATTCTCAGCTTCACCGCCTACTTGACTGGCCGCCAGAGTCAAACTTTGCAGTAGCACTTCTTTCAAGGTGCGCTGCGTGCTACGGGCATTTTCTACAACGTCATCATATTCTGGATGAAAGTTGACGATTCTGCCGTTCAAATCTCTACCTATTTTGATTCTGACTGGTGGTCCCTCACCGAGACAGATCTCCTGAAAGTTACGCTCAAGTACAATTCTTTCACAGAAATAGCAGCGTACACCGAGACTGGTGGTTTCGCTCAAAATCAACTCTTGTAGACGCAAGCTGTCCTCTTGCTTGGCCACCACAGATAGTTTGTGTCCTGGCCGTCCTTTTTTCATCGTCTGCGGCACTATGGCCACATCTAAAGCCCCTTCTTCAATCAAACGCTCCAGGGCGTGAGCCAAAACCTGCGGAGAGCAATCATCTAAATTTGTTTCCAGCACAGCTATCACTTCTGAGCGGTAGACGGCACCAGTGGAAGCATTTGTAGTGCTTGAAGAAGGTTGAACTGATTGAACAGCCTGACCAACTATCAAGCGCACCACATTGGGATGCTTGTCGGGATTAATTGTGCCAGCACCATAACCGACACTCTCAATGCGAGAAAAAGCGGGATGCTGTCCCCACCCCTGAGAAATAGTAGTGAGGATAGCTGCTCCAGTAGGTGTTAAGCACTCATAATTAACATCAAAGGCGCGCGTTGGAGCATCGGCTTCCTTCAATAAATTTAGAACAGCCGGTCCCGGAACGGGAAATACTCCGTGCATTGTCTTCACCGTTCCGCCTCCCAACGGCAGGGCTGAAACATAGGCAGCCTTGATGCCTAGCTGATGATAGACAATGGCAAAACCGACAATATCAACAATGGCATCGATAGCACCAACTTCATGAAAGTGTATCTGGTCGACAGCGACTCCATGAACTTGAGATTCGGCCAACCCCAATCGACTAAATATCTTAGAGGCAAGCTCCTTAACTTCAGACGATAAATTTGAATTAGCTATTAGCGCCAATATTTCTTGCAACGAGCGTTGCTGGTCACTGTGCCCTTCTTCGTCACGAGAATGGTCATGGCTGTGGCCGTGCTCATGACCATGTCCTTCGCTATGACTGTGTCCGTGCTCATGATCATGCCCGTGCGCATGTCCGTGGTCATGATCATGTCCATCTCGACTCGGACGATCGCCCGGAGCACCCCGATGACTTGATTCTGACCCCGAGCCTGAAGCGCCAGGAGAATGAACATGGTTGAGAAGCTGCACATCGAATTTTGTTGCGCGAAGACTACAGCGATTGACTGCATTCTGCACCAATCTGTAGCTACCAAGCGGCAAGTGCAGGCCGGCCAGCTGTTCTTCAAGAGTAGTTAGCGATGCGCCAGCATCGAGGCAGGCTGCCACCAACATGTCACCAGCGGCGCCAAAAGAGCAATCGAAATAAGCGATTTTCATAGGTGCAATGCACCAACATTGAGATTCTCGCGCACTGTCAAATTGTGCTCCACTTTCTTTTCAAACTTCGGATACTTATTGTTGATGATACTCAACTGCTTATGACCAGGCGTTATGACAAGGGTAAAAGCACCATCTTTTCCGGTGATTGTAGTACCACCGCCATGAATTTTCTCAGACCTTTCTAAACTAGAATAATCAATTTGGCCGCCATGTTTATTTAATTCAACTGGCCTCACTTTTACTAAAATTCCCTTCAAACCTTTGCCATCATGGGTGACCCGACCAGAAATAAGATGACCCATATGCATGTCGACAATTAGCTTGCGGTTCTCATCACCTGGCACGTCATCAATGAGAGCGCAGGCATAACTGGTTTTGACCGGCGGTAAAATTTCAAGAGTGAGAGCGCTGCAGGCTGGATGCTCGAAGGAGAATCCTCCATCAGCCTTACTTTTTGCCGCTAATGACAGCTCTCCCTTTTGCTCCCAAAGATAGACAGGAATATTCGGAACACCGTCACCTTTGAGGTTGACGAGCCTTCCTGAAGTACGCACCACAGCTTGTGTTTGCCTTTCGGCCAGAGCCGGCCCAGAGCTACAAAGACTCACGAAGGAAGCCCCAAGGAGACCAACCATTAAGCTAAGTAGAGGCACGTTTGCAGTAAAAAATTTCAATTTCATTCCAGTTGAAAGCAAATTCTAAAGCGTTAATCATCAAGGTAACAGACGGCGTCAGAAAGTATCAGATAGATTATCTGGAACGTAATATAAGCGCCTTAAATAACATAGTATCGCTGTCATCTTGTAAACTCTAGTTTGTAGCCTATTGATTTGTAGACAAACGATGGAATGGCATGTCAGTTAAGATTGGCCCCTTCACCTTGAACAGTCGCGTCTACGTCCCGCCCATGGCAGGCGTGACCGACGTAGTCTTTCGCGATATCGTCAGACGAATCGATCCAGAATGCATGATGTCGACTGAAATGGTCAGCTCCAGAGCGCTTTTGGCCAAGCCCGAATCGCGCATTATGGACTTGCTAGAAAACGAACATCCTATAGGAATTCAAATTTTCGGCCACGAACCAGACGTGATGGCCTTTGCCGCGCAGCTCGCCGAAAAGCGTGGGGCAGACTTTGTCGATATCAATATGGGCTGCCCTGTTCCCAAAATAACAAAAGGCAAAGACGGCTGCGCCTTGATGCGAGAGCCAGAACTGGCAAGAGAGATTATCAGTACAGTCAAAAGTGCTATTAAAATTCCAGTAACCGTCAAATTTAGATTGGGCTGGGATGACAGCACAAGAAACGCTGTGGAATTTGGGCGTATGGTGGAAGAGTCAGGCGCCTCGATGGTTACAGTGCACGGCCGCACCCGCGCCCAGCTCTATTCAGGCCAGGCAGACTGGAACTTTATCGCGAAAGTAAAGGCGGCATTGAGCATTCCTGTATTTGGCAATGGCGACGTCTTCTCTCCTGAAAACGCGCTGCGGTTGCTTGAAATCACGGGCTGTGACGGCGTGGCCGTAGCTCGCGGTAGCCTAGGCAATCCCTGGTTGATTCCACGCATCACTAAGTATCTCGATCATGGCATTCTTGACGATCCGCCAGACGACGTAGAAAAGCTCATCTGCGCTTATTTGCACAGCGTTGGACTGGTGAAATATAAAGGCTTGCGTATTGGTGTCAATGAATCCAGGCGCCATGTAATCAACTACACCAAGGGCATTGTCGGCGCTGCACCCTACCGTGCCAGATTGACTCAAGTTCTTGACTTGCAAGCAGCAGCCGATATTTTGGCCGAACTGGCCCTGGTGGTCGGCGGCAGCGAAGGCCATCAGCGCTTCTTACTGGCAGTAGAGAAGAATAATCTCGAAAATAGCAAACATCCAGGCGAAGGGCACAGCGACAGAGAAGGCAGTGTCCAGACCCCAGTTGATCTCAGTGCCATCCTGCCAGTCGCAGTACCATAAGATGGCGTTGATAAACGGAGTCATGGTCCAGCCCATGATTCCAGCCATGAATGCGAAAAGTAGAAGTGTTGCCCAGAAATCCATATTTGCTTGCTAGAAGTCCCAGAAGTCGATAACAAACAGAGTGTAGTGCCGCTTTTAGCCTTTGGCAACGGGAATTCTCCCATGGCAGAGAGGTTTTCAAGCGCACTTGGCAAAAATTAAGCGCCCTTCTGATTACTCAAAAGGGCGCTCTAAGCTAAGCCTGTTATGGCTTAGGCTAATACATGTATTGGCCGGAAGGTGAGATCAAAATTGTTCCATCGCCTTCGGCTGCAACCATTTGCAAAGCTTGAATTACTGCGTTAGCAGTTTTGTGCTGCTCACGAGTTTCGTTCTTGATTTGCTTGGCTCTTTGAGCTACTCGAAGCACCAACTCATAACGGTTGACGTTCTCTTTAAGTAACTGGTCAAGGATTCTAGTAGTGCTCATGCGGGAATTCACCCCTCGGAAGTTCGTATGCGTAGCCTCTCAGCATACACGATATGAGCCAGATTGTTGGCAGCATCCTCTAGTTTGTCGTTTACTACTTCATATTGAAATACATTTTTTTCTTGTAATTCTTGCTTAGCCTTCTGTAATCTCACCAGAATAATTTCTGCAGTCTCGGTGGCCCTGGCCCGCAAGCGCTCTTCCAGCTCATTAAAATTGGGCGGAGAGATAAATATCAAGATTGCTGATGGGCTCTGCGAGTGAATCTGGCGCGCCCCTTGAACTTCCAGCTCAAGCAACACATCATGGCCAGCCTTCAACTGGGCGTTCACCCAGCTTTTTGGAGTGCCATAACAATTGCCAGCAAACTCTGCCCATTCCATGAACTCGTTGCGCTCGACCATGGCATCAAAAGTAGCCCGGTCGCGGAAGAAATATGACTGCCCCTCTACTTCACCCGGCCTAGGCAATCTGGTGGTCACAGAAACCGACCTGACCAAGCCCACCACCCGAGACATAACTAGATCGACAAGGGTACCCTTGCCGACCCCTGAAGGCCCGGTTAGAACTATTAAATTGCCCATTTTGAGCCGATGATTGGGACCGCCCGCTTTGTGACCAAGTTTTGTAAGCGGTTCGCCGGTGTTCATAAAAAACCCCCGCGAGTTTGATAAATTGTCAGCTATTAAACCTTAAGTATCTAAACCATGCAACCATTTGACGCGCTATCTATAAGAGCCGTGCTGGCAGAAGCCCGCCCACTCATCATAAACAGAAAAGTGGACCGAGTTACTCAGCTTGGTCGAGATGAAGTATTGCTCACACTGCGCGGAAAATCTGGGGTCAATAGTTTGTTTATCTCGGCTCAATCGGTTCACGG
>CAJXZK010000092.1 GCA_913063055.1 uncultured bacterium | reverse complement strand
AATGATACGGCGACCACCGAGATCTACACCTCTCTATTCGTCGGCAGCGTCAGATGTGTATAAGAGACAGGTTCAGGCTCTTCTTCAGCTCTCTCTTCAAATTTATTGCTGAGCTCATATTCATTGCCTTTTCCAGGGTTACTTCTAGCCTTATTCTAAGAGCCGGAAATACTAGATAGTTGCTACAGCAATTGTCTAGCTAACTACTCGGGTAATGGCTAGTTAATCGCCTAGCTTATCGCCTTACGCCCTATTTATTATCTTATTTCAAGCAGCATAGACTAAAGAAATTGCCCCCGAAGTAATGGGCCAATGGTGTCCGCTGTCAATGAAAGTCATTGCACGTTATGAATAAAGAGGAAGCAGATCAATTGACAAGGTGTCGGCAGTATGTCTTCATACCAAGGTAAAATAAAAGCCCGCAGAGGGGAATCTAGTCAATTGTCGGCCACGACCAAAGCAATAACAATCATTAGCCTGTTGCTGGCCAGCCTGAGCACGGTTGAGCAAGTCAGAGCTGTTGAGCCTGACAAATCAGCCAGCTCGACTCATTCAGCCAGTTCAGCCCCTTCGACCAGTTCGAACAATTCAACTAGTTCAACTAATTCAACGAATTCGGCCACTCCAGCCAAATCAACTAGTTCAACTAATTCAACTAGTTCAGCTTCCCAAGCCGCTAGCCGCAGAGAACGCAGCGAAAGGCGGCGACTGAACGAAGACCCAAGCCCGCCTGAGCGCCACGGCAGCGAAATTTTTACGGACGAGACCCCCAGCGCATTGCTTTTGCAAGCCAAGCAATTTATGCGCCACCACAACTACAACAAGGCCTTAAAGCTTCTCAAACGCGCCATCCAGCTCAATGACGATGATATGGACATACGAGTTCTCTACGCTGAAGCGCTTGACGAAAAACTCAGCCACCAAGCAGAAAAAGAGCCTGAGACCTTCAACGAATGCGTTAAGTCTTGGCTAATGGTGGCCAGACAAGAAGTAGGTCTGGAAAAAGGAATGACTTTCAAAGGCCTAGGTTTTATGTCAGGCCAGTACGCCGATGAAGATTGGGCGGGAAAGGCCAAGAAACGCTTGCGTGTGCTGACAGGCTACAGTCCGAAACTCTGGGAAACCGACGATCGCTATTTGAAGAAAGTGCTCAAGCCAGCTGAAACCTCAGTTTCCGCCGTAATCAAGTCGGCCGACTATGACGATAGCAAACCAGTAAAGAATGAAAAGTAACGCGCCCATTCGCTCTACTTAGCCAAAGGCGCTATAGTTGCTCTACCGTCGCTTGCACCAACGAGTCAACATGGAAACTCCTAAATTACTAATCGCTGGCCTTTCGCAGCAAACACTAAACCTAGTTCGGCAGGCCGTAGAACAACTTGGCTACCAGATAGTGCCAGCCCCAGCAATGTCTCTAGCACTATTTCTAGCCCACAAAAACTTGCCCGACATTATCATCAGCGATCTCAAAATGAGAGACGGTGACGGCCTCAGCTTTTTATGCGAGATTAGGCAGGACGACGAGCTGCGAGCAATTCCTTTTCTCTTTTGTCTTGATCAGATGCCTGAAGACGCAACTGAACTACTAGCCATTAAAAGTGGTGCGCGCAAGGTTGTACCCAACAATCTTCAACCTGCTGAATTTTTGCAGATCATAGAGCCGTTCATTGACGAGCGCCTGCGCGATAAAGTAAAACGCGATGAGCAAACTCCCGAGTAATGAGACAAATGCTAAAATTAAGCACTATTCCTGAAAGCCTTGGCTAAGCGGTCTTTTCATTGAAGCTCTCGCGCAAAGTTCTGATCATTGTCACCATACCGGTTGTCGCTGAACTGGCTCTAGTCAGCGCCGTGCTCTATCAACTGGGCAATGTCGATCGCGCCCGTCGGGAAGAAAGTTACTCACGAGAATTAATTGCCCACGTCAATTCAGCCATGTTTCTCTACATGCAGCGCAGCAACCTTGTCATCTGGTCAAGCAGCACCCATGCGCCAGAACTGCGAACACGCCTAGACGGTATGGCCGGCAAAATAGTGCAAGAAGTTAACATGATTCGCGATCTGGCACAGCAGGGCAAAGGCTCTGACAAAGAAACATGGATGAAAATCGCCAACCTGCTCAATCAAATTCGCATCGGTTTTGATGTTGCCAAAGCTGATTATGATGCCGGTAATAAAATGGCGGCCGGATTGGCTTGGGCCCGTATTCAAGGCTATATAGATGAGCTAATTAACTTGGCCAATCAGATGTCGCGCAAGAACGAACTACTGGATAAAAGCAAACTAGCCAGATTGCAACGAGATGATGAGATTCTCCATCTAATTTTGTATAGCTCTCTTGTCTTAAGTGTAGGCACAGCCTTTGGACTAGCCATTCTCTTTAATCGCAGTACCACCGATCGCCTCAACGTCATCATGCACAATACTCAAAGAATGAGCCTGGGCAAGCCTCCAACCATAAGACTAAATGGTGACGACGAACTAGCTCAAATCGATCGTGTTTATCACCGCATGTACAAAGACCTGGTAACCATGCGGCGCAAAGAAGTGGCGGTGCTAGAGAATGTGGCCGACATAGTTTGCTCACTTGATCGTCAACTCATTTTCAGCAGCATCAACGAAGCTGTTATAGATATGTGGCGTTATGAAGTGGACGATATAATTGGTCGCAGAGCCGTGGACCTTTTCGACGAGTCCGAGCGCAACGAAGCGCGCGCCAAGCTCCTGCAAGTGATTGAAGAAAAGGGCTCACAACGCTTTGATGTAAAAGTAACAAAAGCCAACGGCTTGATCTGCGAAAGCGCCTGGTCTGCCACTTGGTCTGACGATGAACAGTTACTTTACTGCGTCATTCAAGATGTCGGAGCACGCAAACAGCTGGAGCAAATGAAGCGTGACTTCGTTGCCGTCGTTTCGCACGACTTGCGCACTCCGCTAACCTCTATTCAAATGATTCACTCAATGCTACAGGAAGATGCCGAAGGAGTATTGCCACCACAGGCGATGAAAAACCTAAGCAATGCCCAAGACAATGTCAGCCGGCTCATGGCTCTAATCAACAACCTTCTAGATTTAGAAAAACTCGACGCTGGATACGTCGAGCTGATCATGGAACAGGCACCACTAAAAAAAGCAATTGACACTTCAATAGGAGCAGTTGAAGCCTTAGCCAAGAAACAGAAAATAACAATCTCCAACTCTATTGACAACAATCTAGAAGCCTATATAGACTCCGAAAGAATCACCCAAGTGGTAGTCAACCTGCTCTCCAATGCCTTAAAATTCTCGCCCAACAGTTCAACCATAAGCATCAGCGCTAAAGCAGTCGACTCATCCAAGCAAAGCGAAAAACCAGGCATGCAGCAAGAAGGCATGTTAAGGGTCGAAATAACCGACCAGGGGCGGGGCATTCCTGCCGATAAAGCAGCCAGCATTTTTGAGAGGTTCAGCCAGGTTAAAAATGAAGACGGCCGCAGCAATCGCGGTAGCGGACTCGGCCTGGCAATATGTAAAGCGATTATCGAGCAGCATGGGGGAGAGATTGGGGTAGAATCAGTTGAAGGAAAAGGCAGCACATTCTGGTTTACCCTGGCATCCCATAGCAAGTATTACCTGGAAAACTGATGGCAAAAATTCTTATAGTTGAAGACGACCCGCAGTTGGCTGATTTGATTGTTCAATGCCTGTCCCGCGAAAATCACTTGGTGGAACACGTTGACAATGGGGCCGACGCCCTCAGCCAGGTCAAACTATACATTTTTGATTTGATCATTCTTGACTGGAATTTACCAGAAGTAACTGGACTTGGCATTCTTCAAGAATTTCGGGCGCGCGGCGGTGTGACGCCGGTGCTATTCCTCACTGGTCGACGCGAGCTCGCGGACAAACTAGAAGGGTTAGACGCCGGAGCTGATGACTACCTCACCAAACCCTTCGACTCGAGAGAGCTAAAATCTCGCGTAAGAGCTCTATTGAGACGCCCAACAGCCCTAGTAGGCGACGTTTTACAAGTCGGCCCACTAGAGCTTGACCCCAAAGACTTCAAAGTTACATTAAGCGGTCAAGAGATAAAGCTAGTTCCAAAAGAATTTGCTCTATTGGAATTTTTGATGCGCCATCCCGGAGAACTGTTTGGCGTAGACAAACTGCTTGACAGCGTTTGGCCCTGCCAGTCTGATTCAACCCGCGAAGCGCTTACTACCTGCATCAAAAGACTGAGAAAGAAACTTGATGGCGATTCAGAAAGCTCATACATACGCAACGTTCACGGCGTTGGCTATGGCCTCTTCGTTGAGCAAAACAAGACAAACTAATTAGCGATAAATGGCTCTAGACAGCTAAAGGCTGACCAACAAGACGCTCAATCTTTGCAAGAGCTTGCTCTGTCTGCTCTTGCACCAAAGCAGCGTCATGACCTTGAACCTTGACGAAAGTAACATCGTCAATGCCAATAAAGCCAAGCACCGTCCGCAAATAGGGCTCTAAGAAATCAGCGGCCTTATATGGCAGCTGATCGTAGTTGCCACCACTAGCGGTGAAAACAATTACTTTCTTGTTCTGACCGGAAAGCAGCGCAACCGGGGCGCCACCATCATAGGCAAAAGTTTTACCAGGAAAGACAATCAAGTCAATATAGGCTTTAAGTACGGCCGGAACACTAAAGTTGTACATCGGCGCACCCAAAACAATGACATCAGCAGCCACCAGCTCATCTGCATAAACAGAAGCCTCTTTATAAAGCGCTTCCATCTCGGCCGTGCGCTTATCAGCCTCGGTATAAAGAGTGGCAATGCCAGCTTCACTGACATAGGGAACTTTTTCTGCTATCAAATCATGGCGCACAATTTGGGCCCCGGCATTGGCCTCCTTAAACCGAGCCACATAGGCCTCAGTCAGTTGCCGCGTAACCGAAGTAGTGGAACGGCTGCTCGAATCTATACAAAGTAACTTAGCCATGAATGGCCCTCCTGTGCAAATCACTAAATCGAAGATACAATGATTAAGCGAGACTATCCATGCTCAAAACGCTTATTTTATTGTCCAATCGTCCAAGGTGATACTAGATGACTGAATCCTTAGACATAACTGAATCGTTCGACATAACGGCCTCTACTGCCGAAGCTCCAGCCGAGACAAGCACACCACAATTGGCCGATCCGCTATCGGAAGTCTTTCAATCAATCCGCATCAGCGGCAAGATTTACTCACCTTGCCAATTTACCGCCCCCTGGGGCATGTCGGTCTCAGGCTGCTCAGGCCACGCCCTCTTTTACATAGTTAGCCGCGGCAGCGCCCTGCTAACCATAGCCAACGAGAAGCCCATTACCTTGACCGGGGGAGACTTAGTGTTATTGCCCCAGGCCACCAGTCACACCTTAAAGGACGCGCCGGACAGCCCGGTGGTCGGTATCGAAACTCTAATCGATTTTGAAAATCCCGGACCAATTTCGCTGGGGGGCGGCGGCCTAAGAACAAGCATGGTAGCGGGCTGCTTCACCTACGAGTTTAACGCTAACCATCCCTTCATTGCCGCTCTACCGCCAGTTATGCACCTCACGGCCGATGATATAGAAAGCGAACCTTGGCTCAACTCTACTTTTCAGTTTCTTGTGCACGAAGCCAGCCAACCAAGACAAGGCTCTGGCCTGGTCATTGCCCGCCTGACCGACCTTCTATTTATGCAAATCATGCGCGCCCACATGCAGCGCATCAAAGATTGCCCCCGCAGCCAGGGCTGGCTCAAAGCCATGGCTGATCCCCAAATTAGCCAGGCCATCTCACTCATGCACAAAGAACCAGACGCACCATGGACAGTGGCAGCACTGGCAGCAAGAGTAGGCATGTCGCGCTCGGCCTTTGCACAAAAATTCAGCCAATACACCGAGACAACACCGGTTGATTACTTAACTTTCTGGCGCATGGAAAAGGCCAAAGAAACCCTCAATGCAACCAACAAAGGGCTGGCAGAAATCTCTCAAAGCGTTGGATATCAATCAGAAGCTGCGTTCAGCAAAGCTTTCAGACGAGTAGTCGGCATTTCACCGGGGCAATACCGCCACGGCAAAAGCAGAGCCTAGCGTTAGCGACTAGCCTTTTTCTCGGCCTTGGCCACTTTCTTCTCTTTCATAGTCTTAGAAGCCTTCTTTTTGACTTCTTTCTTTTTGACTTGCTCTTTACCCATGACCGCCTCCAACAAATAACCTTAAAGTTTATGTTACAGCACCTTGGAGCTTACACACCAATCACTGGCATATCTATAACGATAATGACGACGATAGCGACAAAATAGTCCTATCAAAGTTACTATACCCAAACAGTTCAGGAGTAACAGATGTCAATAAAATCTATCTGCGGGGCCTTAGCCCTTGCCAGCGTTATCTCAATCAATTTCGTTTCAGCCGCCCCCAAGGCTAGCAAAGAAAAACCAGCCGCAGCCCCAGCCGCTGCCGTTTGGAAAATAGACTCAGCTCACACCACTGCCGATTTTTCGGTGCGCCACTTAATGATCTCCAACGTCAAGGGCCACTTCTCCAAAGTTAGCGGCAACGTTGACTATGATGGCAAAGATCTGAAAACACTAAAAATAGACGCTGAGATTGACGTGGCTTCCGTCGATACTGGCGAAAAAGGCCGCGATGAGCACCTCAAAGGTGCCGACTTCTTCGACGCTGCTAAATTCCCCAAAATGACTTTCAAATCGAAGAAAGTTAAAAGCGCTGGCAAAGGTAAATTCACCGTTACTGGCGACCTCACCATCAAAGGCGTCACTAAAGAAGTAACTCTTGATGTTGACGGCCCCACCGAGCAAATCAAAGATATGCAAGGTGGCACCAGAGTTGGTGCTTCAGCAAGCACAAAAATCAACCGCAAAGATTTTGGTGTGTCATGGAACAAAGCTCTAGACAATGGCTCTAGCGTAGTCGGTGACGACGTTAAAGTCAGCATTGACGTTGAAGCAGTAAAACAAAAATAGAATCGGGAAAGTGTCATTAAGTAAGTTGCCAAAAGAAATCTACAATTCGCTTTTGGCCAAAGTGACAGCATTAGGCGAAAACCGGCGATTGCTTTTAGGCATCGCCGGCTTTCCTGCTTCGGGGAAAAGCACCTTAGCTAAAGACCTGGCCAAGGGCATAAACAAAGATCTGAAGAGCAAAGTGGCAATAGTTGTGCCCATGGACGGCTTTCACCGCAGCAATGCTGAACTGAAAGCCTGGGGCATTTGGGAGCTCAAGGGAATCCCCGATAGCTTTAACCCCGAAGCCTTTGTCAATCTGCTCACTGGCTTGCGCGAAAATACCAGTAGCACCGTTGGCTGCCCCGCTTTTGATCGAAAGATTGAAGAACCTAGCGACAATGCCATCTTGGTACAACCAAGCCACAAGTTAATTATCATCGAAGGCAATTATTTGCTCCTGGCAAACGGCACCTGGGGCAAGATTAAACCATTGCTGGACGAGACCTGGTACATCGAGAGCAACTTTCAAAAAATCGAACCGCGTCTGCTCGAGCGCCATATAAAAGGCGGTCGCAGCCCAGAAGAAGCGCGCAAAAAAATGGAATCAACCGATCTTCCTAATGCCCGACTGATCGAGACAACCAAGGCCATGGCCGATCACGTCATTCCTATTTAATATTTTGACTTAGGTGTTGATTTAGTCTTCTGATTTAATACTGGGACCGGCCCAAACTGGGGGCAATTCCCACTGAAGCTTGAGAAATAATCATCATTTCAGCTACCTTGCAGTTATTATTGAAGCCAGGCAAGGCGGAGTCACTGAATGAGTCACACAGGCGGCGGGCATGGCCATGGCGGTCATCACGGGGTTCAAGGCGGGCATCCAGACCAATCAGCTGCATGGAGTAGCGCTCTTCAAGGTGGAGACAAGCCTATTACGTCCCTGCCAAATCCTACTATCATGCCGATTTTTTGCGCCTTAGTGGTTTTTGTCATTATGCTCTTACCCTTCGTCATTAACTGGGGAGAGGGCGGCGTTGAGCTACCTTGGGCGCATAAGCAAAGCCAGGTAAGCCAAGACTTACCGCAAAGTGGACTGCCCGAACGGGCCAGTGAGCAGCAATCACCAGAGAATTATCAGGCAGCAGGGCAGGCAGCAGGCCAAGCCCTAAGTCAGGCTGCCAGCTCAGCAGCAGCAGTGCAAGAGCAAGCGACTAACGCTCCGCCAGCAAGCTACGAGCAGCAACTCTTGTACGCATCACAACAGAGCTATGGTCAAAATGCTAATCAGCAGACCCAAGCCGTAAACCCTGCCGCACAGCAAACCTATGCGGCCCAGCCAAACTATTCACCAGGTGGCTTCCCCCAAGAAAATTTTGCTCCATCAGCTCAAGCTCAAAGAAGACATCGAGTCTGGGTGGAGCGCTAACGCACAACACAATCTGGGATTCCTGCATGGCAGCGGCAACAGCTACATGTTTGAGTCGCTATGCTGAATTGCTGAGGCAAACCAATCGGAAGGTAGAATCGGCTAAGTTAAAAGCCAGAGCCAAAGCGATTATGGACCATCAAGCGAAAACGATCACTTTTTCAATAACATTGCCAGAAAAATTTTCCGAGTTGCGCACTTTCATCAATAAAAGCATAACCGCAGCCATCGCCGAAATTAACCGAAAATGGAACTCTAGAATCACTTAACTGCAACGCTAACTTCCACTCACCTCCTGCAGGAAACTCATTGTCTTGCAGAAAAACGGGCCAGCCACCGATCTTGTTCTCAAATGGCTCAATGCCCATCCCATGTAAAGCCTGCGGCTGCGATTCAGACTCTTCGCCTGTTGTCAGTTTTGCTATAAACTCGCAAGGCTCGAATATCGGAGCACTATTTGGTAGATCAATTCTTCTACTCAATAAAATACCTTCGACTTCTGCATCGGCAGGAATGTCCATGGCCTTAGTTTGTATAAAGAATGCGTTCTCACCTTGCTCTGAGTCATAGGTCCCATCAATATATTCATCATCTGACGCACTCATAAAAAGATACGCCATTTTTTCTGAACTGCTGTGCGTAAAAACTGGCGGCGTCAATAAGATCTGGCAGATAAATTGCATAGGTTGGCCAGTGGAACGACTGAGCGGCCATTGCGGAGTGGAAAACCAAGTAGGTTTGCCACCAAACCGTGTTATCGGATCTAGGCAGGGAATTTTAGTCTCTACAAATTCTATAGTTTGCTTTATCAAGTTTCGAAAATCTCCGGCTAAATCCGACCAATAAATTTGTGCACTTCGTCGAAGTCTGGACTCCCTTTATCCGCCCAGCACCTCCCTGCCGCCCAAGTATGGCCGCAAAGCTATAGGCACATTGATAGTGCCGTCTTGATTTTGATGATTCTCTAGCAAAGCAATTAAGATTCGCGGAGAAGCGATGGCCGTATTGTTCAAGCTGTGAACATACTTTTTCTTTCCATCAGCATCGATATAGCGTATGCCTAAACGCCGCGCTTGAAAGTCATGAAAAGTAGAGCAAGAATGCGTCTCACAGTAGGCTCCACGGCTCGGCATCCAGGTTTCAATATCGTGCTTACGCACCTGGCCAAGGCCCATATCCCCGGTACAAACTGCCACCACACGATAGGGCAGCTCTAGCGCCTGGACTATTTCTTCGGAGTTCTTGAGCAAGCGCAGATGCTCTTGTTCAGACACTTCTGCAGCATTAGCACAGAATACAACTTGCTCTACTTTCTGAAATTGATGCACCCGATAGAGCCCTTTGGTATCGCGACCAGCGGCTCCAGCTTCGCGACGAAAACAAGTAGAGATGCCAGCAAAACGCAGAGCGGCATAGTCTCCGCCGGCCCCATTGACAGCTAGACCATCGAAAGTGCGATTGGCCTGCATAGCAACAATGCCCACTTCAGATGTGCCAGTCAAATAGCGCTTGCCGTCTTCTAACTCGTAAGCATTGTCTTCGCCCAGAGGAAAATAGCCAGTGCCGAACATGGCCGCCTCGTTCACCATCAGCGGTGGCAAGACAGCAGTAAAGCCCTTGGCTAAAACATGGTCTAGGGCAAAGCGCAGCACCGCCAGTTCAAGCAGTGCCCCATCACCAATCAAGCCATAGGCCCTGGAGCCAGCAGCAAAGCGGGCCCCTTCAAAATCGACCATACGATTAAGCAAAGCCAGTTCAATATGATCTCGTTCTTTGAATGGCCTCTTCACCACCTCGCCGAGGCGATAAATTTCAACATTGCCGCTATCATCAGCGCCCTCAGGTACGCCCTCAGCCGGCAAACCCGGCACATGGGCCATTAGCTTATGATATTCAAGCTCTACAGCCTTAAGCTCGCCTTCTTTGATCACCAATGCCGCGCCAATTTCTTTAGAATGGGCAATATGGCTGGCACGATTGGGGCCATCGCTAGTGACCAGATCAGAAGCGCGATTGCGCTGTTCACGCAATATGTTTACTTCTTTACCGAGCAGACGCCTCTCTTCGTCCACAAGCAAAAGACGGTCCAAATCAAGGTTTATGCGCTTGGTCGCAATAGCTTGCTTGAATGCATCCGGGTTATTTCTAATTAGTTCAATGTCTATCATCACTACCTCTTATAAAGCTTATGGCTCTGCCTTCTACCGGTAGCGAGGCACAAAAAAGAGGCCTCGCTTGGGCGGGCCTCTAAAGTTCAAATCACTAAATCTATGAGTTGAAAGACAAGCAGCACCCGCATCTCGAATAATTCGATGATGATGATGACGATATTCTGGCTGCTCGGTTTATGTAGCTCATCTTTCCACTATAAGTGCTAGCCAAACTTTGTCAACGACTGAAAAGCTTCCAAAAAGTTTAGAATTTGCGTCAAGCAGCACAAATGCCAGCTAGACTAATTTTCTTGAACTGTTTGGAAATGTTGCTAGCGAGACAAATACAGTGACGATGAAACTAGAGATTTATTCAGACATCATTTGCCCATGGTGCTACATCGGCAAAGTTAGGCTAGATAAAGCGCTGAAGACCCTTGGCGGTAAGGTCGATTTCAAAGTAGTCTGGCGCCCATTTGAACTCAATCCATCAATGCCGGCTGAAGGAATGGACCGCAAAGAATATCGCACCTGCAAGTTTGGCAGCTGGGAGCGTTCTCTTGAAATGGATAAAGAGATAACCGCCAAAGCAGCCGCTGACGGACTGACCTTCCACCTAGAAAAACTCACACGCACGCCCAATACTTTCAACGGCCATCGCCTGCTCTGGTACGCTGAAAAGAGCGCGGACAAAGCCGGTATCCAAGAAGAAACTGAGAAAGACATTCAGGATACAATCGCAGAACTTCTCTTTCAGCGCTATTTTTGTGAGGCCGCCGATATCGGTGACATCAATGTTTTAACGGAAGTCGCAGTCGAAGCTGGCTTAGACAAAACAGAAGTACAAGCCTTCTTACTTTCAGACGAAGGTGTGGCTGAAGTTAAAGCAGAAGCGCAAAGAGGCATCCGCTTGGGCATCAGTGGCGTACCAGCCTTTGTCTTAGAAGGTGACGTCATTGCCTCTGGCGCTCAAACCCCAGAACATTTTATAGAATTGCTCACTCGCGTCTATGCCAATTATTCAGCTTGAATTTAGTCGGGAGAGGCAAAAAAGAAATTTCCAGCGCTCCTCCTAGGCAAGAAAAACAATGTGCTAGGGTAAACCGACAAGATCTACTAAACATACGAACAGAAATGGAGATAAAAGGCAGTGCACACCGAATTACTCGACTACGCCGACGACAAACATATCTGCGAAGCCTTTGTGGCCTATGACGAGACAAAGAAGGAAAAACGTCCCGCCGTTTTGATCTGTCATGCCTGGGGCGGCCAGGGTGCTTTCGAACAAGATAAAGCAAAAAAATTGGCCGAGCTCGGTTATGTTGGCTTTGCCCTCGACAATTATGGCAAGGGCAGACGTGGCAGCTCAATGGAAGAGAATGGCAAATTGATGCAGCCTTTCATGGATGACCGCGCCATGTTGCGCCAGAGGCTCTTAGCCGGCCTGGCAGCCGCCAGAAAACACCCCATGGTAGGCAACAAGATTGCAGTGATTGGCTTCTGTTTTGGTGGCCTCTGCGCCCTTGATCTGGCTCGCGTTTCTGGCAAAAATTCCGGTGACAAAGGCGTCAACGGAGCAGTTGCCTTCCACGGCCTCTTCCACCCACCAGGCCTGGGCAAACAAGACGAGATCGCCGCCAAAGTCTTGATTTTGCACGGCTATGACGACCCTATGGCGACCCCAACCGATGTTCTAGCCATTGCTAAAGAACTGACCGATGCTAAAGCTGACTGGCAGCTCCACGCTTACGGCCACACCAGCCATGCCTTTACTAATCCTGAAGTAAACATGCCTGAAAATGGCTTGCAGTACAACGCTACTGCCGATAAGCGCTCATGGCAATCGATGCAGAACTTCTTGAGTGAAGTGCTGGGTTAAGGACCAGAGCCGGGCACTGATTCTTCGTGGAGCGGTCTTACAAACTGCGCACGGATCTCATCGCGCAGCCTAACAGCCTCAGTTAAATCTGGTTCTATGGCGGCTGCTTTCTCTAAGTCAGAAAGGGCTTCTTTGAAGTGCTTTGAGTCATACAAAACAGCGCCACGATAATAGAGCAGTAAAGCATTGTCCGGTTTTTGCAAAAGCGCTTTATCCAGCAATGCCCTAGCCTCAGCGTAGCGTTTCTTTCCGGCCAAATCGAGTGTCATAGTGACGTAATAACGCTCACCCAAGTCAAATGGGATAGTTTGAGCATACTTAAAAAGCCCATAGATAGAGGCAATAAGTAGGAAAGTTCCCAAAACCGGATGTCTTGAAAGCGGTTTATTACCGCGAGGCAGGTAAAAAGTACCGCAGAGAAAACCAGAGACCAGGCCACCTAGATGGCAAAAATTATCGAAACCAAAAACAAGCCCCAGCACAATATTCAAAACAAGAAATGCAGTTACTGACTTACTACCAGCCAGGAATGCTTCTTTACCCATCTCTTTGCGATGAGCAAAGAAGAAAGCAAATAGTGCACCATAGACTCCAAAAATAGCACCGGAAGCACCGGCAGAAGTAACGCTCGGGTTGAAGAGCATACTGAGGCAGGAGCCACCAAAGCCTGAAATGAAATAGAGATTGACAAAGCGGCGGGTGCCAAAGAGTTCTTCTGCCGACTGCCCCAAATTCCACAGTGCCGCCATATTGAAAGCAATATGCACAAAGCCAATATGCAAGAACATAGAGGAAAACATGCGCCACCACTCACCATTGAGGGTGAGCGGGCCATAGTTAGCCCCCCAAGCTCTAAGCATCTCTATACTCGGCGTAGTCAGTGCCTGGCCACCCGAAAACACACACATAGCGGCGAAAACCGCTAGGTTGGCAATGACTATCATTCGTGTAGCCGGAAACTTACTTTCGGACAATCTATCCCTTTCGAAGCTAGCCCTTTCTAAGTTAACACTCTAGGCAGGCACTTTCGCAATTGAAAGCTATCTTCATGCCTTCTTACCTTGCGGCCACAGCTTCGCTACTGACACCATATTGCAAGAGCAGCGGAGTGAGCTTAGCATCAATTAGCTTCTTCGCCAAAACCAGATCAACTTGATCCGGTCTCTCTATATTGGAGCACAGTTCGTTCAAAATTTCCTCGCAAACCACACCAGCTTCAAGAGCGAGTTTGTAGGGGTAGTTGCTGAAAGTGACCAGGGAGTAGCGAGAGCGATAAGCGCCAGCAAATTCTTTCTCTAAAAGCTTTTCCACACCCTTGCCGAGCAAGAATTTAGGATCGCCTACTTTGTCGCGCATTTCAGTGAAGTTCTCGACAGCCATATCGGCTATGGCATCACAGTTTGGTTTGCGCCGCTTGACCAATTCATCAAAAATGATTTGCCAGTTATAGACGCCTTCTTGTGCCCGGCGCTGTTGAGCGGCATCGGCTATGCTTTCTGGTGCTTCGGTTGAAACCTTCTGGCGCTGATCAATGTAGAGACTGCCACCACGAGCGATGTGCTCATCAATACACTCTTCTAAGATAGTGAGATCTTCAAAACCACAGTTCGCGCCCTGACCAAAGAAAGGCACAATGGCATGGGCAGCGTCACCTAACAATAGAGCTCGGCCATCAACGTTCCAAGGATAAGACTTAACTGTGTCCATATGGCCAGTGGGATTAGCGAAGAAATTATCCACCAGATTCGGTATCAAAGGCACAGCATCAGCAAACTCAGCGTTAAAGAATTCCTCAACCGCTTCTCTTGTGGTCAAGCCCTCAAAGCTGTTCGGCCCGACAAAAGGAAGGAACAAAGTACAAGTGAAACTACCATCGAAGTTAGGCAAGGCAATGAGCATATAAGCGCCTCGAGGCCAGATATGCAGAGCATGCTTTTCCATCTGAAAAGAGCCATCAGCAGCGGCTGGAATGACGAGCTCTTTATAGCCATAGTCAAGCCGCGACGAAGTGCAGTTATAACCATACTGCTCGGTTATATCATCGCGAATCTTAGAAGCCGAGCCATCAGTGCCAATGACGATAGCCGCCTTCACGGCATACTCTACATGAGGCTTAACCGACTCATCCACAAAAGCCACGGCATTGGTGGGAATATCCAAACCATCAGCTTTCTGTTGAAAATGGAAGCGCACAGAGCCAGTGGCTTCGGCTTTAGTCATGAGCATTTGATTGAGGCTAGCACGCGAAATTGAGTTGATGTATTCATCATCACTTTTGCCATAGGGTTGATAAGTCAACTCACCGGCTTTAGAGTGCATCATGCGGCCGCGCATGGGCACAGCTTGCAAGAGCACATCATCATCAAGGCCAGCCAAACTCATAGCCTTTAAGCCTCTGGTAGAAATTGCCAGGTTAATGGAGCGACCCGCAGAAATTTTCTCTTTGCGCATATCAACTCGACGTTCATAAACGTCAATTTTGAAACCACGCTTGGCCATCAAAATTGCTAGAAGCGAGCCCACCAGGCCAGCGCCAACAATTGCTATTTCAGCTTCTTTTGTTGCTTCAACCATTTTTCGCCTTCCTTTTTAGAGCTCTACTTTTGCCCAGCAAAATTCTTTACCACTTCATAAAATCGATAGACATCTTCAAAGGTGTTATACATAGCCGTTGGCGTTGCGCGAATTATATCTGGTTCGCGAAAATCGCAGACTACACCTTTTTGTTTGAACTGCTCTAACAGCTCTTTGCCATCGCCTTTAAAGCGAATGCTGAGCTGACTGCCACGCTGAGCAATATCAGATGGCGTAATTATTGAACAAAAACCTTCAACTGAATTGAGTAAATATTCCATAAATGCAGTGAGCTTATCGCCTCGCTGACGCAGCTTTGGCATGGTTGCTTGATCAAATAATTCTAGCGAAGCGCGCAGAGCTGCAAGTTGAAAAATCGGTGGATTGGAAAGTTGCCAGCCTTCTGCACCGGGCATAGGGTCAAAGACTGGAGCCATTTTGAAGCGCTCTTCTTTATTGTGGCCCCACCAACCAGCAAAGCGTGGCAAGTCAAAAGAGTGACCATGCTTCTCGTGCACGAAACAACCAGATAAACCACCCGGGCCAGCATTCAAATATTTGTACGAGCACCAGACGGCAAAATCGACTTGCCAGTCATGCAGCTTCAGTTCTAAATTGCCCGCACCGTGGGCGAGATTAAGACCAAACTGCGCTCCTTGAGCATGGGCCTCAGCAGCAATTTTCTCGACCTCAAAAGCCTGGCCGGTAAGATAATTGACATTGCCCAAAAGCACTAAAGCAACTTCACCGCCATGCTGCTTGAGAGTCGCAAGAATATCTTCAGTAGCAAGAGTATCAGCACCGGGTCTGGGAGTCAGCTCGATTATTGCAGTGGCTGGATCAAAGCCATGGAAGCTGGCTTGTGAAGCTACTGCATATTGGTCAGAGGGAAAAGCATTTTTCTCTACAACGATTTTATAGCGCTCTTTTGTTGGTCGATAGAACGACACCATCATCAAATGCAAATTGACAGTGAGGGTATTCATCACCACCACTTCAGACGGCTTGGCGCCGACCAGACGAGCACTCATATCAGTGACAAATTCGTGGTACGGCAGCCAGGCATGACGGGCATGCAAATGGCCTTCAACCCCAAGCTTAGCCCAATCTTCAAGCTCAGCATTGATATACTCTTTGGCCTTGCGCGGCTGCAGCCCAAGAGAATTACCAGCCAGATAGACACAAGAGCTGCCGCCACTGGCAGCCAGATCGCTAGGCAAAATAAACTGTTCACGTATGTGACTTAACTGATCGCCTTGATCGAGCGATTTAGCAAATTCAAGAGAATTCTCAAACTGATAAGGCATCTGATTCGACTCGTTCTTTACTTTCAGGCTGTCCATTTTATCCCCTTGCTAATTCTTGCCTTGCTAGCTCTTGCCTTTGCTCGCTTTTGCCTTTGCTAGTTCATGCCAAGCCACTCTAAAGCCGTTCCACTCAATAATCGCTCCTTCACATCGACACTAACGTCAGTCAACGATTCAATCATTTTGCCTGGCTCAGCTTCCATCAATGGGAAGGGATAATCACTGCCCAAGGCAATACACTTTTCACCAAAAAGATTGAGGATAAAACGCAAAACATTGGCATCGTGAACCAAAGCATCAACATAAAAACGACCGACATAATTGCTAGGACAAATGGGATTGTCTACAGCACAAAGATCTTGGCGGGTAGCAAAGCCATGGGCAATGCGCCCTAGAGTCATGGGGAAAGCACCGCCACCATGGGCGAAGGCAACTCGTAACTTGGGCAAGCGCTCAAAAACGCCGCCAAAGATCATTGAACAAATTGCTAGCGATACTTCAGCAGGCATTCCCACCAGCCAGGGCAGCATATACTGCGACATGCGATTTTCTCCCATCATGTCCCAGGGATGCACAAAAATCGCAGCGCCAAGCTCGCTAGCAGCTTCGAAAACAGGAAAGAGCCGCTCTTCATTCAAGTTCCAATCGTTGACATGAGAGCCAATCTGCACTCCCCGCAAACCCAGCTCTTTAACGCAGCGGGTCATTTCTTTGATAGCTAAATCTGGATCTTGCATAGGAATAGTACCCAAGCCAGCAAAGCGCTGAGGATACTGCCTCACGATCTCAGCGATGTGATCATTGAGGTGACTAGACAAATCAAGGCAGTCTTTTGCCTGAGCCCAGTAACTGAACATCACCGGCACAGTGGAGAGAACCTGCATAGTGACACCTGACTGATCGCAGTCTTTGATGCGGGCAGAAGGCTCCCAGCAATTTTCTTCAATATCACGAAAGAACTTGCCATCATCGCGCACCATACGCGCACAACAGGGCTTATGGTGATCAAGCTCAATGAAGCCGCCGTAGCCATACTTGTCTTTAAACTTTGGCAAGTGCTTGGGCAAAATATGAGTGTGGATGTCGATCTTCTTCATGCTTATTTCTATTTAGGTTCAGCTATTTAGGTTTAACAACTTTGGTGCCGCACTTCTTGCAGAGAGTATTTTCGCTGGCGTAGAAGCGGTCAAAAATAGGTGGAAACTGGGTGGCAATATTTGTCAGAGGGAAATACTCTTCGTAGAGTTTTTCACCGCACTTTTCGCAGAACCAGATAAAGCCATCTTCTTCACCAGGCTGCCGCTTCTGTTCAATAACTAAACCGACAGTATTGGCCGGACGCCGCGGAGAATGAGGCACACTAGGCGGCAGCAAGAAAATTTCACCCTGCTTAATTACCACATCTTCGTGCTTACCCTGGTCAAAAACCTTGAGGGTGATATCCCCTTCCACCTGATAGAAAAACTCTTCGCCGCCGTTAACATGATAGTCAGTACGCGAATTGGGGCCGCCGACGACCATAACGATGACGTCACTATCTTCCCAAATCAGCTTATTGCCCACTGGAGGCTTGAGCAAATGACGATTGTCGTTAATCCAACCCATGAAATTAATAGGCGCAAGGCGAGACACAGAACACCCCCAAGCTTTGACTAAGGTCATAAGTCTACAAAGCCCGAAGGCCAGAATGTATATAAAAATGCCTACAACTTAGATAAATCAGATAAGCTTTATATCCGCTGTCTCATTGACCAATCGGCTAAGCGGCTTGACTGACTGCCCAAGAGCATCTAGGGCTTGAGAGGCAAGGCCTCAAATTCGTAGTACTTGCGCTCTTGAATTGGCGCCATATCATAATTTGTCAAAGCAGTCTGCACCAGGGCAGGAAAGTCGACAATAGTGCGAGCGGGCCCTGGCACAATTTTATAGGTTACGTCTCGGCCCAACTTGGCCCAGGCCTTCTCAGCCACAGTGATAGCCGGGTCGTACACAAGCAAATTGTACGGCCCTTTGCCTCCGGTAATTCGCGCATAGACAACCCCTGGCAGGCGCCGCAATACATAGTTATAGGCAGTAATTTTGCATTTACATGCCAAGTGCGTGGTCTCCATCACCTTGCTTTTGTAGAGATGTGCGCCACCGCTCAGCTCTTTGACGCCAGCAGCAATCATGCCAGCCATGGCCAAGCGACGGGGCGTAGGCTCGAGCGGAAGGGCCTGGCTGGCCATAGCCTTAAGCACTCCCAGGGCGGCCTGGCGCTTACCTTCTGCAACCAGACGAGCACAGTGGGCAAGCACGAACTGCCCCTCCTCTGGGGCCAAAGCAACAGCGGTGCTATAACACTGGGAAGCGCTAGAAAAACACTTAGCTGCTTCAAAGCTGCGACCAAGAGCATAAAACAGGTCTGCATCAGCGCCATAGTTAGCTTTCATCTGGTCAAGAATAAAGCGCTCAAGCTTACCAGTGGCTACACCCCCACTAGAGGCTAGAGCCGGGCAGTTAGTCGCCATAGCCAGCAACAATTGGCGCTCGTTAACAGACCCTGCCATTAAGACGCTGAGATGAGCCCCAGCCACTTTCAAATTTCTTGCTACCAGAGCAGAACGCACGAGCATCTGCAGAATCTGGCGGCTTTCGGGCTGTAGCGAGTAAGCCTTTTGATAGAGAGCCAATGCCTTTTCTGGATTATCAATAGCCAAGTAAGTCTTGCCCATACGGTCAAGCTGCCCGGCGCGAAACTGCACCGAACCTGAAGCACTCAAGGCCAAAGCTTCAGCCCTGGCCAGCTCAACCTGTGCATTTTTGACGCTACCGGCTGGATCGTTGGCCTTGGTCTGAGCCAGACCCAAATGGCTGAGAAAGTCATCGGCTTTAAGGTCCACAGCCTTGGTGAAGATCTGTTGGGCATACTGCCTATCACCAATCATCAGTTGATAAACAGCAAAATTGTAAGCCGCATCAGGGTTCTTCGGTTCAGCTTCAAAACGCTCACGGGCTCGGTAAGAAAGCTCAGTCACATTTGAATAGGTACTGACCGGACTGCTAACGGAGCTACTGCTAGAGCCACTAACAGAGCTATTAACAGAGCTATTAACAGAGCTACTAGCAGGAGCAGATTTTGATTGCGACCGAGGCTGCGGAGCGGCAAGAGCTGGCAAAGAAATTTGATGCAAAAAAAACACCGAAGCCAATAAGCTTCTCAGAGCGGAAACTCTAGAGCTAGAGCGACTTTGAAACAAGTTACAAATTAGCCTTAGGCAAATCGAACCAGAAGTTAGAGCCAGTGCCAGGCGAGCTAAACACGCCCATATTGCCACCATGCTTTTCTATGCAATATTTTGCCACTAGTAAACTTTTGCCGTTGCCTAGAGCATTGGGATCGCCGTCAGTTGAAGGCTGACGGAAGCGATCGAAAATAGCTTTCTTTTGATCTTCTGAAAGTCCACAACCGCGATCGATGAACTCAACTCGCATGCGATCGGGTTCTTCCACAATCTGCACCCGCACTTTGCTACCCCGGGGCGACACTTTAATGGCGTTAGACAGAAGTGTTTGAATCACCTGGAACATGCGCGCTTCATCAGCCATAACTTCGCCGTCAGGCCCGTTGATTTCAAAGACCAAATCAGCTTCGCGGATGTCATGCAACATCGAAAGCACACCCTGCTTCACCAGCACCATAATGCTGTTCGGGCTCAACTCCACATCAAAGCTGCCAGTCTCAAGTTTGTCCACTTCCACCATAGCGTCAAGGGCCAAAATTGCCTTCTGCATATCGCCAAGAGCGGCTTCGCCCCGGCTTTTACCTGGCGCATCCAGATTGCCATAGAGCCCCTGCAGGGTTTGCTTGATAAAACCCATCGCCCGCGCCAAAGGCGTCTTGATCTGCTCTGACACCACTTCAATAAACTTCTGCTTGATAGCAACAAGCTCAATTCTTTCGTTAATATCAAGAGCCGTGCCTAAATACATCAAGACACCGCCGACATTGATACGCTTCAATGAAAATTCGACCGATATCTTGCGGTCATGGTCAGTTTTGACCTGCATTTCGGTTTGCTTATCAACATAATTGAGCAATGTAGACTCAGCTTGCTTGCCCGTTCCGCTAATGGG
>CAJXZK010000091.1 GCA_913063055.1 uncultured bacterium | reverse complement strand
CGAGATCTACACCTCTCTATTCGTCGGCAGCGTCAGATGTGTATAAGAGACAGATCTTTAACAACGCCAAAATCATCAATGGCAAAATCGATCGCCTCAATTTGTTTAGGCAAAGCTACTAAAGTAGCAACAAAGCGATGCAGATGGGGAAATTGCGCCGGAGTAAGTAAAGCTAGAGAACCACGCACAGAACGTGCCACTACCAGCAGTGCTTTGATACGAGCTAATTCACCAGCAGTAATTACTGCACCAGCTCGCAGTAGAGCTATAGACTCTCGAACATCGCTGAGCTTGGCCAAACTAAAAGCTGTGCGACTAGAAATGAGGGCGCAAGCTTCTTCAGTTTGATCCAAGAGAATCTGAGCATTAGCTATCTCAGCATCAAGATCAAAAGTGAAACCTAAAGAAGGAACAAGCTGGCAAGAGCGTCTCTTGCCCTCGGCTGTTTCGTTTTGTTCGGAAAGATAAGTGGTGAGCCTCTCCCATTCAAGGGAACGAAGACTTCTATGCTCGATGGTCACTATCTTTCAAACGTTGATTAAATTAGTGGAGTTAGTTCAACTCTGACGGAATACCGCCAGCAGCAGCACCAGCGACAACGGCAGTGGTGACCGGTTCAACTACTTCTTTAGGCATAGCAGCAAGTTGAGCCATTTGAGCGGCCATTTGAGCAGCTTGCTCTGTCAACTCTTCAATAGTATCGGTACCAAGCAATTTTCTTAGGCGAATCTTTTGGAGCTCGTAGCTACGATTGTTGCGTTTGTGCACAACACCAATACGCTCTAATTGCTTAATCGCTTCAAGGTGAGATTCGGGCACGGAAGCAACATCAACGCAGCCTTTCTCGTTAAGCCAAGAAATAGTTGGAGACAGGGTTCCCAGCAACTTGCGCATCGGCTGTTCGAAAACAGGCATCATCTAATACTCCTACAAACGTGCTATTTAATGTTATCAGCTTGACAAGGGTGTCCCGAGGGGGTTATTGCAGGCTATGAAGCAATACCCATATATAATTAAATACATGAACACCCTTTACAAGTATGCAGGATTTAGCCCTGCCGTGCACGAAAGTGCCTTTATTGCCCCAACAGCCTGCCTAATTGGCAATGTCACTGTGGAGGAAGATGCCAGTATTTGGTTCCACACCGTAGCCCGCGGTGACATTAACGCTATTCGCATCGGTCGCAGTACCAATATTCAAGATGGCTGCCTGATGCACGTCACTCATCACCTCGGCCTCACCGTCGGCGATCGGGTAACGGTTGGCCATGGCGCCATTCTTCACGGTTGTACCATCGAATCAGACTGCCTCATCGCCATGGGAGCAATAATCTTAGACGGCGCCAGAATTGGCGCTCACTCAATTATTGCCGCGGGTTCAATTGTGGCGCCAAACAGCCAAATCCCTCCCGGCAGCCTGGTCATGGGCGTACCGGGCAAGGTTGTGCGCGAAGCCAATGCCAAAGACCGAGAGATGATTGAGCGCGGCGCAGCCAATTATGTCGGCTACAAACAGACATATAAAGAATCGCTATCCGAAATATGAAACTAGTAGCTGCCGATGGAACTTAATTCGACCAGGTCAGAGTCGTGATACTTGGCCTTAGTGGAAACTCTAGCTACACGCTCAGCTCCACTTGGCAAATGACCGACTAGCCACGACTTAACCATAAACAATGTAGTCGGGTCGATGTGGGCTGTCTCGATTAAGACATGACCTTTACCAGGCAGCCATCTGACCGTTTGGTCAGTTGACTTGAGTTTCTTCAGCAGAGTAACTACAGCATTTTGCTGAAGCATGCGATCGTGGTCACCTTGCATCACTAAAACAGGCATATCGGCCGGAATATTCTTGACGTGATTGATATTAGTGCGAATAACAGACGCTGTCTTGAGCAACTCTCTCAAGCTCAAGGTCTTGCGGACCATGGGATCTTCTATGGTTTCCTGAGCAATCTGGGGGTCTTCCGAGGCAAACTTTCTTATGTAGGGAACCATATCAAACTGTCTGACAGGATTAGCAAACAGAGCTGCCACATCCTTCACCATCTCTGGTTCACAGTAGTTGCGACGCTTGAGAGCTGGGCTGGACAATACCAAGCCGCTAATCTCACCAGGCATAGCAGCGGCAGCACGAAGGGACAATCCCGCTCCCATGCTTTCACCAATAAGGAATACTGGCAGGTCAGGATGCTCATTGCGGGCGGCCCGAACCAGAGCTTTTAAGTCTTCTAAGCTCTCTTTATAGCTAAGGGTGCTCTTAGCCGTCGGAGCAAATTGCCAACGACCATAACCGCGCAGGTCTTGAGCGTAAACTTCAAAGTCTAGACCAACCAATTCACTGGCCAAACGATCATAAACTCCGCCATGCATCACCATGCCATGAACGGCAATGGCCACAGCTTGCGGCTTTACGCCTTTCTTGCGCCAGACTGAGACCGGAATATCCGGCAAGTTGGTCATACCATGCTCTAAGGGAGCATCATCACGCTCGACCTGGCACTGTGCCAAGGCCGGCAGGCTCTGAAGTGAAATTAAAGTACTAAAAAACGCAGCAGCCGCTGCGCCAAATGTCTTTTTCAGGTTTTGAATGCCAAAGCAAAGCTGACGATTAGACTTAGTCATCATGTTCGCCTCAAGTATCAATCTGTGTTAACCGAATCAGCCTAAACAGACTGCCCCCGTACCTTTCTAATATGTACCAAGAGGGAAACTAATTAAAACCATAACTAGTTAAAACATTCAGTCGTCATCGAGAACAAGGCTATTGCAAAGATGAGAAGATAGGCCCTGTATAAAATCAGCAAGAGCATGAGCTTTTGCGGTTGAATATACCTTACATATCTCCCCGTCTTGCAATGCAGCAAGCCTTACTTACTCAGGAACAATGCCAAAAAGAACTGATATCAAAAAGATACTGGTACTCGGAGCCGGCCCAATTACGATTGGCCAAGCCTGCGAGTTTGACTACTCTGGCTCTCAAGCCTGCAAGGCGCTGCGAGACGAGGGCTACGAAGTAGTTCTAATCAATTCGAACCCGGCAACGATCATGACTGACCCCGAGGTCGCCGATCGCACTTACATAGAACCGGTAACTGCTGAGGTTGCCCGCGAAGTAATAGCCATCGAGCGCCCCCAAGCGCTTTTGCCCACCATGGGCGGTCAAACCAGCCTCAACGTGGCAGTAGAGTTAGCAGAGAGTGGAGTACTAGCCGAATACGACGTTGAACTAATTGGTGCCAAACTACCAGCAATTAAATTAGCGGAAGACCGTGATCTTTTCAAACAGAAAATGATTGAAATCGGCCTCTACGTGCCCAACTCAGGCATTGCCCGAAACATATCAGAAGCGCGGGAAATTGGCACTAAAATCGGTTTTCCCATCATCATAAGACCAGCCTTTACTTTAGGTGGAGCTGGCGGCGGCATTGCCTACAACCAGGAAGAACTAGACGATATTGCTAACGCTGGTATTTCGGCCTCCCCTGTGGGCGAAATTCTTCTAGAAGAAAGCGTGATTGGCTACAAAGAAGTCGAGCTAGAAGTAATGCGCGACTGCCAAGACAATGTCGTGATCATATGCGCCATCGAAAACCTAGACCCCATGGGCGTGCACACTGGCGACTCAATTACTGTTGCCCCGATGCAAACAATCTCGGACAATGAGTATCAGGCACTACGTGATGCTGCAATTTTGATCATTCGTGCCATTGGTGTCGAAACCGGAGGTTCCAATATTCAATTTGGTATACATCCCCATGATGGCCGCATAGTTGTTATCGAAATGAACCCCCGGGTCTCACGCTCATCAGCTCTCGCCAGCAAAGCGACAGGCTATCCCATTGCTAAAATTGCTGCCAAATTAGCTGTCGGCCTTACTCTTGGCGAGATCCAAAACGACATTACTAGAGACACACCGGCTTGCTTTGAGCCTACTCTCGACTATGTAGTAACAAAGATTCCGCGATTCAATTTTGAAAAATTCAAAGGTGCTGATACCACTCTCACCACACAAATGAAATCAGTGGGCGAAGTAATGGCTATTGGCCGTACCTTCCAAGAGTCTGTACAAAAAGCACTTCGCGGAATGGAAGTTGGCCTATCTGGTTTTCTCGATGTGCCATCGCGTTCTAAGGCAGACTTCTGGGAATGGCGTAGACGTCTTTCAGTGCCTTCACATCATCGCCTCACAGATATTTATGGTGCTCTCAAAGCCGGCATATCAGCCGAAGAAATAGTTGAACTATCTTCTATTGATCCCTGGTTTATCGACAATCTAGAAGACATTTACTCTTTGTCTGAAGAGCTAAAAGAAAAGGTCGACACCATCGACAAGCTCAATCCCGCTCTCTTATTAGAGCTAAAGAGACGCGGATTTGGCGATTTGCAACTGTCGCGCTTAATTGGTGTCAAGGAAAAAGATATCTATGAGCTGCGGCAGAAATACAACCTGCGCCCTTCTTATAAGATGATTGACACTTGCTCGGCTGAGTTCAAGGCATTCACACCTTACATGTACTCGACTTACGAAAGTGAATCAGAAGCACCACCGGCAGTGAAGCCACGCATCATGATTCTTGGCGGCGGGCCAAACAGAATCGGCCAGGGCATTGAGTTTGATTACTGCTGTGTACACGCCAGTTTAACTCTGCGTGATCTTGGTTACGAAGCTGTCATGGTCAATTCCAACCCTGAAACAGTATCGACTGACTATGATGTCTCTGACAGGCTCTACTTTGAACCACTGACCCTAGAAGATGTCTGCAACATTGCCGAAGTAGAAAAACCAGAAGGAATTATTGTCCAACTGGGCGGTCAAACACCGCTAAAATTAGCCAAAGGCCTAGAAGAGCGGGGCTTTAAGATTCTGGGAACCTCTCCTGAATCAATTGATATTGCTGAAGACCGGGCCCGGTTTGGCGATCTCATTCGTGCTCTCAACTTAAAGCAGCCCAAAGGGGCTATTGCCTACAACGCCGAGGAAGCCATCGAGCAGGCCAATGCCCTGGGTTATCCCGTGATGGTGCGACCCAGTTATGTACTGGGCGGCCGAGCCATGGCTATTATTTACGGCCAAGACGAACTGGAGCGCTGGTTGTCTAGCGCCCTAGCGGTGTCTGGTGAAATGGCAGTGCTAATTGACGAGTTCTTAGAAAACGCTGTAGAAATCGATGTTGACGCAGTTTCTGACGGCAGAGCTACGATTATCGCTGGCATTATGGAACACATTGAACAAGCTGGCATCCACTCAGGCGACAGCACCTGTGTGCTACCAGCCCAAACTATTCCTTTCAAAATTGTCGAAGAAATTCGTCGGGCTGTCGACGAACTGGCCAAAGAACTAAAAGTAGTAGGCCTGATGAATATACAATTTGCTGTCAAAGACGATGAATTGTATATACTCGAGGTCAATCCTCGGGCCAGTCGCACTATTCCCTTTGTCTCCAAAGCAACCGGAGTGCCTTGGGCCAGAATAGCGGCCTCAGTGATGGTCGGGCGTACTCTTTCAGAGCTGGGTATATCTCCTCGCTTGCTCCCTCCCCACGTATCAGTCAAGTCGGTAGTGATTCCTTTCAAGCGTTTCCATGGCGCTGAAATCTCACTAGGACCAGAAATGCGCTCCACCGGTGAAGTTATGGGCATCGCCTCACAGTTTGGCCTGGCCTTCGCCAAAGCTCAAATCGCGGCGGGCCAACAAATTCCGACCAAAGGACGCATCTTTATAAGCGTTTCGGACCACCACAAGCAAGAATCAGTGGCCGTCGCCCAAAACCTTTACCAGCTAGGGTTTGAATTAATTGCCACCCGCGGCACAGCTCAGGTCTTGAAAGCCGCTGGTATTCCTTCAATGGTCACCAACAAAGTCTCAGAAGGTAGACCCAACTTAATTGACCGCATTAAAAACGGCGAGATTCAGCTAGTTCTCAATATTCCTTCCGGTCGCACTGCTCGCGGAGACGACCAGCTGATTAGACGGGCCGCCATTAGCTACAACGTGCCGGTAGTGACCACTATGTCGGGAGCTTGGGCCACCATCAGTGCTATAGGCGCCTTACAGTCAGGCTCGCTCGGAGTGAAGAGCTTGCAGGAATATCACCAGAGCATTGCTCACTGGGAATCAACCACCAGCTCCAGTAGCCGTTCGGTTAGATTTCAATAAGGAAAGAGCAGGGCAGCCCGTTCTCTGAACAATGGCCTATAAAATGGCCTATAACTGGCTTATAAGATAAGTTATCGGCACAAATTGGAGTAAGCGATGAGCAATGAAACTGGCGGAGCAACAGCAGCAACTAACTTTGCTAAATATATCGACCACACATTATTGACTCCGCAGGCCACCAAAGCTGACATTTCAAAGCTCTGTCAGGAAGCAATAGAGAACAATTTTTATGCTGTTTGTGTCAACCCATCGTTCGTCAGACAAGCAGTAAAAGAGCTGTCTTCGTCAAAAGTAGCAGTGGCCACTGTGATTGGCTTCCCCCTCGGAGCCAATCTCACCGATATCAAAATTGCTGAAACACAAAGAGCAATTTCAGAAGGTGCTGAAGAAATCGATATGGTTATAAACGTAGGCGCCCTCAAGAGCGGCGACGTTGACTTTGTCACAGAAGAAATCAAAGCCGTAGTTAAAGCAGCGAAAGAAAACCCTGTCAAAGTGATCATTGAGTGTGACTTACTTTCAGACGACGAAAAAGTTATTGCCACCGAATGCTGTGTCAAAGCCGGTGCAGCAATGGTGAAGACCTCGACCGGTTTTGTCAAAGACGGCAAAGGTGCCACTGTCGCTGACATAGAGCTGATTAAAAAAGCTCTTGCTGGTGCCAAACTTGGTATTAAAGCCAGTGCTGGAATCCGTGATCTCGCCAAAGCTAAATCACTAGTTGATGCCGGTGCCACAAGACTAGGCACATCAGCCGGTGTAGAAATTCTCAAAGGGGCTGAGCCAGCTAAGGCTGCTTATTAACTAACTAACTATCGTTCTAAGATTCTCATGGGGGAAAACAAATTGGTTCCTGTTAAATCCGCACTGTCAGCCGTCAGCACTCTACTGTTAGCATGCAGTGTCGCTCTCAGCTTAAACGCTTTCGCTCCTTCTGCTTTGGCTGACGAGCAAGACTCTGAAACCATGAAAAAAGCTGAAGGCATGTACAGCCATGGCAAACTGAAAGAAGCCGCTGAAGCCTTCAGAGAAGCTATCAGACAAGAGCCAAACAATGCCAAAGCCCACCAACGACTAGGCGCTATTCTAGCGGCCATGGAAGACTACGAAACAGCCATATTAGAATCAAAGCAAGCAGCTAAGCTTGACCCTAAATACTTCCTACCACATGTGGTGCTCGGTCAAATTTATGCCAACCAGGGCAAAGTTGAATTGGCTCTTCCTGAATTCGAAGAAGCCTGCAAACTCAAACCAACAAGTTTCCGCGCCCACTGTGACTTAGGCTTTGCCTATACCCACGTTGGCAAAGTAGACGAAGCTATCGCTGCTTATAAGAAAGCTGCAGATATTAATCCTAAAGATGCCACTCCCCATCTGAACATGGGCGTTTTGCTAGCGCAGCAAGAAAAGTATCCTCAGGCAATTAAAGAAGAGCAAGAAGCAATTACTTTAAACAGCAAATTGCCCGAAGCTTATATCAATCTTGGCAATATCTTTGCTGAGTCTGGCGATACCCAACAAGCAACCCAGGCCTTCAAAGATGCACTCAGACTAGTGCCCAACCATCCTAATGCCTTGAGCGGCTTGGGTTGGATGTTGCAGAAGTCAGGCGACTACAAAGGTGCCGTAGCTGAGCAGAAAAAAGCTCTTAAAATTCAGCCTAATTTCACTCCAGCCAGAAGAAGATTGGCCACTGCCCTTGCTGGCATGGGCGACAATCAACAGGCCGAAGTTGAATTCAAGAATGCTCTTAAGGCTTCACCACGCGACGTTACAGCCCATGTTGAATATGCTCAATTCTTAGAGAAGCAAGGCCAAAGTGCTCCAGCCCTCAATGAATATAAAAAGGCAGTTGAAATCAAACCAGATTCAAAAATTGCCCAAGAAGGCGTCAGCAAGCTAACAAAGATCAAATAGCACCTGCTGCTGTTCTTCTTTCTAGTATCTAAAGCGTCCGATTTTCGGCTGAAAATCGGACGCTTTTCTTTTTCAAAGAACTATTGTGGCGAGCTACTTCATTTCGGTGGTGGTGCCATCGAAATGCTCTGTGTCCTTTTCGGCATCGCCTTTGGTCTTATGTATGACACCATCTCTGTGATTGGGTGGTGCATAGAGCGTATACAGCTTCATGGCTTTGTCTTTAGACGAATTGATAATGTTGTGGCGCGTACCTGCTGGTATCAACACCACAAATCCGTCATTAAATTCATGTTCAACACCGTCCATTACAGACTTACCCTGACCTGATTCACAGCGAATGAATTGGTCTAGGCTATGCACCTCTTCACCAATGTCTTCGCTTGGCAAAAGGCTCATGAGCACAAGCTGGCTGTGTTTTGCCGTGTAAATAACCTGACGGAAGTTCTCGTTTTTAAGAGATAAATCTTCTATGTTTGCTGTACAGCCCTTCATTTTTATACTTCCTTTTTGCGCCTAAGTTGCTTCTGCAACTAAGACTGAGCAACTAACCTACGAGCACATGCGAGTTTTTCTTTCTATAAGATCGCTCGATTATTCCTTCAATCGCCTCTCTCAGGCCCTTATAGTCACAGCCTTCTCCGAATTGCGGGCATTGAACACAAGCAGATGTTTGTGCGCGAAAACCACAGAACAAGTCCATGCTCAAATACTTGTCGGCACCACACAAGAGAGCAGCTCTCGCTAGAGTTGGATCAAACATGGATGCTCTAATTGATCTTTCCCGCGAGAAGCAAAGAAGCGGGATAGAGCGCAGAATGACGTCTTCTTTCACCAATGAAATCAGTTCAAAAACATCTATTTCTTCATAGACATTACCGACGACCAAATCAATATTGGCATCAGGCTGCCGCAAAACCGCCAGAGCTGTGTCTAGATCATGGGCGAAGTAGAGTTCATGCTCTTCTTGCAAACATTTGCGCAACGGATAAAATTCTTCGTCCATTCCTCGAACAACCAAAATGCGTGACATAAAGTGCCTCGGTTAAGCAGCGAACGTGTGAAAATCTTGCCGCTGACACTATTAGACACCCGGGCGAGTAATATTAAATCAGTCAAAGGATATATTCAGACTGAGGTTCTCTTGAGCCCGTCATTAGGCACTGATCAATGGGTTAATAAAGTTTTCAAGCAAAAAGCTAGATCGGCCCTCTATCTGTACTGAACTCTACATATAGAAAAGGCGCTTTTAAGCAGATGTCATCCTAAAGGAGGATGATATCTTTGCGGAATAGCCATTTAACAGGCAAAAGCGGCGAAGGCTATTTGTGTCCGCCAATTGGTCTCATTTCAAAAAGATTCTGAAAGTCTCCGCTTTCATTTCGGGCAGCACTGCCAACAAAGACAACCCCAACCGACTTTGCTTGCTTGTAGCCACTGGGAGCAATGAAAAGCTTGGCATCGTCAGCGACACTCTCAATTTTGCTGGTATCGAGCAAGGTTTCCAAATGACCTTCCTCACTGATACCAGTGGTATAGTCTCTACCGCTTTGTGACTTCACATAAGTGACAGGCAAGCCACCATTGGTCGGCACTTTATAGGCAGCAAAGATTATGCTCTCCACCTGTGGTGCAATATTGCCCAGGGGCAAATACTTAAAGGTGGAGTTTCGGCCAGTCCAACGAAGAATGTCATAGCCACAAAACTTGAAAGAAGATTTGGCAAAGTCAGCGGAATTAAGTTTGCGAGGCCTCTCTATCATGACGAAGCCTGACACTAGACCAGTGTTTTGAAAGTCTTTAAGACTCTGGGAAAAGTAAGTCTTATCGTCGTTGCGAAACACAGTTACTCGCCAATCAGGTGCTTTAGCAACCAGTACAAATTTTAGTTTGTCTTGATTTTCAAGGCGAATACCATGGCTGCTAGCTGTTAGTTGGCAACGGCCCATGAATGTATGAGTTTGAGTAAGCCGCAGAGCGTTCTCTCGAGCGAAAGCAAGAGAGCCGGTGAAAAGAAAAACGAAAACGAAAGCGGCTAAGAAGAAAGATCTATGCATGTTCAATCTAAATTCCTCATTGCCGATTTATTGCAATCTAGTTTCTAGTCTAGCCTATTTAATTTTCGCCCACCTGGTAGCTTCATATCAAACAAATTCTGGAAGTCAACGCTATCCTTGCGCACCGAAGAACCAGCAAAGACAAGACCAAGAGATTTGGCTAATTTCAATCCACTAGGAACGGTATAAAGCTTCGGATTATCTTCAATGGTTTCAATTTTACTGGTAGCGATTATGTTTTCTAAGTGACCTTCCTGACTAGCACCAGTGGTATAGTCTTTGCCACCGTGGACCTTAACGTACATCAGAGGCAGGCCACCATTAGTCGGAGTTTTGTAAGCAGCATAGACGATGCTTTCTACTTCTGGAGCAACATCGCCTAAAGGCATGTACTTCAAAGTAGTCTTGCGACTAGTCATGCGAATTACTTCTCGACCACAGAAGTTAAATGACGATCTGGTAAAGCCAGTGGAACGCAAATGCTTACCTGGTGGCAGCATAACAAAACCAGAGAACAAACCTGTGCTTTCAAAGTCCTTCAAGCTCTCTGAAAAATATGTCTTGTCGTCATTGCGATAAATTGTCACGCGCCAGTCAGGCGCTTTCGCTACCAATATAAATTTGAGCTTGTCTTTGTTTTCAAGGCGAACGCCTTTGGCGCTGACCGTAAGGAGACCGCGCCCCATAAAGCTATGGGTTTGATCAAGCTGAAGAGCCGTCTCTTTAGCAATGGCAGGAGATGTCTGTACAAAAGGCAAACAGAAGGCGAGCAAGAATGATAGCTTTTTACCGGCGCGCATACTTCAACTCAAATCTAGTGACACTTTAGTGCTTCTCTTCGCCTTCTCCCAGCTGTACCGAAATGGCATGAAGTAAGTTGGTGTGATAGAGAGTATCAATATAGACTTTGCGAATAGCTCCTTGCAGAGCCGGATCTACCGGTCCAACTTTCTTACACAAAGACGTAGCTTCTTTAAGCGCCTCTTCCGCACCTTTATAGTCTCCTTGAGCATACAAGGTCAAAGCATAGCCATAGAGCGCTCGGGGAGCCCATAAAGTATCGGGATTACCGTGGGCCTTCCACCAGTCTATACCAAGTTTGTAGGTGGTCTGTGCCTCCTTAAATAAGCCATCACGACGATAGACGTCAGCTAGCTTAGCGCAGGCATCCCAGTACATTTGCGAACGCTGTTCTTTTTCAATTTCAGCTAAATTGAAGAAGCGCTTGTACACCTCAATTGCTTTAGGTAAATTACCCTGACGCGAATAAATATCGCCAAGAATACGCAAACACTGAATGTTAGAAATGTTCAGTGCCTGTTTACCAGAGGCCAGCTCTAGTTCCTTTTCAGCAGCCGGAACGGCCTCTTCATAGGCACCATAGCAAAAGGCAGCGTAAGCAACTAAACGGTAGCACTCACTCAACTGGCATGGTCCTTCCTGACCATCTTTCTCTAAGCGTTCGGTGGTTTGAGTTAGCTTTCGACCATAAGTAAGGGCGTCAGACCAATGCTGCGACTCATGATACAAAGTTACCAGAGCAAGCAGAGCATCGGCATATTCACGACAATTTGGTCCGATGTCGCGCTCGATACTTTGCAAATTGACTTTGGCAGCCTCTTCCTTGTTGCCAAAATCTTCTACCGGTGTGGGTTTGCTCGGCACCTTGACGTTCCACAACAGATTGTTATCAAAGGTCGGATACTTCTTACTCTCAGGCTTGAGAATAATCCATGACCAGAAAGCAACAACACCAATTAGCAAAACAATACCGGCGATCCAAATGGCGGACTCAATAGAAAAGCCCCGCTTCTTGCCGCCAGAACCTCCACCACCCTGACTGCGTTTTTTTCGCGGCGCCATCTCTTTATAGAGATTAGCTGAATTAGCCCACTCAGTATCAGTAGCCGTTAATACCAACTCTAAATCTTGGCGCAGCTGCTCTGGGCTTTGATAACGATTATCCGGATCTTTAGCCAAGCACTTAGCCACTACTTCTTCAAAACGGGTAGCAACGGGCTCCATGCTCGGGTCTAAGCCCAGCGGTCGCGGCGTGTCATTCATGTGTTTGTAAGCAGTTTCTAAAACGTTCTTACCTACAAACGGCGGCTTACCAGTTAAAGACTCATACATGACACAACCGAGCGAATAAATATCAGAGCGATTATCGACTTTCTTACCGCCACATTGCTCGGGGCTCAAATACAAAGGGCTGCCGAAAGTCTCTTTAGAGCGAGTCATATACTGATCTGACTTGTGCTCAGCACTCTCGTCCTGGATAATCTTGGCGATACCAAAATCCATCACCATAATGTCATCTTCAAACTTCTGATTATCGAGAATGAGGATGTTGCTGGGCTTGATGTCGCGGTGCAAGACATCTAGGCGCAGGGCTGACTCTAAAGCTTCAGAGACTTGGCTAAAAATACTAACTGCGCGATCTGGCCCAATGTGGCCAGTCTTAGAGAGAAGATCTTCAAGGCTCTCAAAGACCATGGGGCGAATCACTAAAATAACCCGGCCCTCAACGATGACGACATCGCGATAGGTACATATATGCGGGTCATCCAGAGCCATCAAGGCACGAAGTTTCTGCTCGAACTTTTTCAAGTTCTTGATACTAGACAATAGCTGCTTATGAATAATCTTGATTACAACAGTGCCTTGTGATTCTTTATCGAAAGCGCGGTAAACAACGCTCAAGCTCCCTTCACCAAGCTGTTCTTGAATCTCAAATCGATCAATTGTTTTGCCGACAAGACTTTCGCCGCCACCAAACAGCGAACTGTCTTTTGCCTTCGGATTTTTTGCACCTGGGCTCATGCCAAACCAATCCCCTCAACTTATTATCAGACTCTAGTATTTAGTAGTCATAATCGTTTTGCCCGATTTCGAGATAAAGCGTACATGTCGCCGCCAAAATCGCCCCAAGATTACCCCAGCAAAAACAGCAAAACCGTTATCTAGGTGCAGTTCATGGAATATCCCATAGCTTTGAGAATTTTTTGTAAGTCGAGCAAATTAGTATAGGTCGGCATTAACCAGAGGGTCTCACCCTCGGTCAGGCTATCAATTCCCTGTCGCAGGGCCTGAGCCAATTTTGGTACGGTGGCTATTTGATCCGAGCTAATTCCAGCATACTTAAGCCTGACAGCCATATCTTCGGCCCTTTGCCCGCTGACAATCATTGTGCCATTCTTGAGAGCGGCAAGTTGCTCAAAGTCTGCGTCCCAAAGCCAGGAGATATCACGACCATCGGCCAGGTTATCGTTAATGGCGATCAAAACTTTGGCCTTGCTATCCTTAACACAGGAGGCCAAGGCCTGGGTTGCCCCGGCTGGGTTCTTAATCAGTTGGACGATAATTGACTTACCTTCAATGGTCAGTCTTTCGGACCGTCCAAAAAGAGTGGAATATTCTTTCATACCATAGCGAATTGCCTCACGGCTGGCACCAAGATGATGGGCGGCAGCCGCGGCAGCCAAAGCGTTATAGACGTTGAACAAGCCGGGCAGAGGCAAAACACACTCTTCAATTTTGCCTTCGATGACAAGCTTGAAGCGACTATGAGTAGCAGCTACCTCTACATCTCGGGCTACAACCTTTGGTAGAGGTCGCTTAAAGTCACAGCCCTGGCAATACCAGTGACCTATCTGGCCATAAAAGACGGTGGTATAGCTGATTTCCTTACCACACTTACCGCAATAAGATAACTCCATGTTAGAAGTAGCCGAAACCAGTTTGCTAGACTCAGAACCAGTATTAGATTCGTCACTGGAAGACGGCAAAATATTCTCAAGGCCAAAGAAGAGATGAGTCACATCTGGTGCCAATTGGCTAACATTGGGATCATCACTATTAAGTATTGCCGTAGACTTGTTCTGGTTGATACCAGCATTAATCAAACGAGCTGTGGTATCAAGTTCGCCAAAACGATCAAGTTGATCACGAAATAAATTAGTGACAACGACACTACCGATCTTCACTTCTTTTGCCACTACTGGTAGGGCAGCCTCGTCAATCTCAAACAAGCATAAATCGGCGGCAATGCCTGTTTTCCAATTAGAAGATTCAATCAAAGAGGCAGTAATACCAGTGACTAGATTTGCTCCCTGACGGTTGTGAGCGAAAGTAAAACCAGCGGTGCGCAAAATTGAGGAAAGGATACCGCTGGTAGTGCTTTTACCATTGGTTCCGGTAACAGCTATGACACCGCGAGCAGTTTGAGCCGAGAGATGACTCAAGACCGTCGGTGATAACTTTCGCGCTAAGCGACCTGGTAGGTTAGAGCCAAGACCTAAGCCCAAGCGACGAATGGTCGCGGCGGTAAGCTGGGCAACCAAAATCGCGGCATGGTCCGAGCTTGTAAGTTTGCCGTCATCGGTCATTTTTTTCTACCTGCAAATGAGAACTTAGAATTTAGTGTTTTGCTTTCAAAAAGACATCGTTTACGCTTGAGTGAATGAAGGCTCTCAAGTCATGAGACGGTTTAATTACCAGTTCATCCCCAAGAGTTAGTGTATGAATAATGTGCGGTCCATCAATATAGACTTCGCCCGTGCGCATTTCACTGACAATGCGCATACTCTGGTCTTGCTCTAAAATGCCCTCTAGTAGCTGCCAGCTTTGTCCAGGTCTCATGCAAGCTTCGCGTACTTTATATTGAAATTTACGTTCAGGCAAACTCATGATAGCGCCACCAGCCGAGCGCAAAGAGCCAGTAGAACCAGCTGGGGTGCTAACCCAGATGCCCGATGAACGCTGTTCTTCTTTATGCTCGCCCACTTCAATTAGATAACGACTGGTGGCAGCTGGAGAACTATGCGCCACCAAAATCTCATTTAGAACTAGCTCTTTTATGGGCTCACCATTGATTTCGATGCCCAAGCGCAAGATACTGAGAGGGGCAATCATCTCAGTTTCTATCTGATCTAAGATTGAGGAAAAATTCTCACGATTGGCCATACAAAAGTGGCCAAAGCTAGAGGAGCGTGACGAATTGACACCAAGAGCTGGTACATCTTTCAGGGCATGAGAAGCATCTAAGAAGGTACCATCGCCACCAACAGATATTAGAAGATCAACGTCTTCTACTGTCTCTGCTACCTGAGAGCGACTCAAAGACTGGTAAGAAATACCGCGGCTAGATAATTCATCTTCGACCCGGGCCAAAGTATCAACATGTTCCTCGTGAGCTAAACGAACACGATTCACAACCTCATTGCCTTCCGCAATCAACTTGAGGAAGCGGGACTCTTTATGTTCTTCAGCCTGAATCTGGTAAGTTGATTTTTTATGAACGACAAGGACTTTCTTGAGCTTCAACTTAAAATAGCCTCTGGATGCCCGTAGAAGCACAAATATAGCGTAACGGCTAGGTTAAGATTAGCAGATTGAGCCGGCCATTTTCAACATAATTAAGGCACTGTGAATCGGCCCCATTAAGAGCTAGCGAGCGACTCTTAGTTTAGAGACGATAACTAGGATCAATGTGAGCTATAATCGCTGTTTCTGCAAGCATTTAGATGAAGTGGTTGTGCCAACCATGTCAGGGAGGACCTTATGACGCTTTCGGGCAGCGAGATTCGCGACAAGTTCGTTTCATACTTCAAAGACAAACGCGGACATCTGCACAAGCCTAGCTCGAGCTTGATCCCAGACAACCCCACTTTACTACTAACTTCAGCAGGCATGGTGCAATTTGTACCAATTTTCTTAGGCCAGGCTGAGCCGACCAACCCGCCAAGGGTTGTCACCGTACAAAAATGCGCCCGCGCTGGCGGCAAAGACTCTGATATCGAGAATATCGGCCGGACTTCAAGACACCACAGCTTCTTCGAAATGCTTGGCAATTTCAGCTTTGGCGATTACTTCAAGAAAGAAATCATTCCTTGGGCCTGGGAATTCGTCACCAAAGAACTTGGTTTAGAGCCAGACAAACTCTACGTGACAGTTTTCAAGGGTGACGAACAAAACCCAGCGGATGACGAAGCGGCAGACATTTGGCACAAGCAAGTAGGCGTGCCCCTCGATCGCATATTCAGAATGAGCCGAAAAGATAACTTTTGGGGTCCACCGGGCCCAACTGGTCCATGCGGACCATGCTCTGAGATTTTTTACGACCGCGGCGAAGCCTATGGCCCAGAAAGTTTCGAAGATTATTGTTACAACGGCGTGGACGGCGACCGTTATTTAGAGATCTGGAACTTAGTGTTCATGGAGCTTTTTAAAGACGAAAATGGTAAGTTCACGCCCCTTGCCAACAAGAACGTTGACACCGGTGCTGGCCTAGAACGCATAGCCTTAGTCAAACAAGGCAAAAACAACACATTTGAAACTGACCTATTTATGCCCATCTTGGAAAAAGTCAGTGAGCTTTCTGGAGTCAAATACACTGGTGGTGCCATATCAGGCTCGTGGGAGTCGCAAGCGTCATCACCAACCTGGAAACAAGACAGCTATCTAAAAATTATTGCCGACCATGCTCGCTGCATTAGCTTCCTCATTGCCGACGGAGTGAGAACAAGCAATATTGGTCGCGGCTATGTTCTGCGCTTTATCTTGCGAAGAGCAGCACGCTTTGGCCGCTTACTGGGCATCACTGAACCTTTCCTCTACAAGCTTGTGCCAATAGTTGTAGACATCTACGGCAAAGTCTATACCGAGCTAGCAACCAATCAAGAACAGGTTACTCGAGTAATTAAAGAAGAGGAAGAGCGCTTCTCTAAAACTATAGACCGAGGCTCTGCCTTACTAGAAGAGATTCTCAACCGTCCTGATACCACAGTAGCCGGCGAAGAAGCTTTCAACTTATACGCCACCTTCGGCTTCCCCATTGAATTAACTGCTGAAATAGCCTTAGAGAGAGGCAAAAAAGTAGACATGGAGGCTTTCGCTCAGGCTAGAAGCAAGCATGAAGCTGTCTCTTCAGTCAATAAATTCAATGTGATTATGACCGGCGAAAATGCTTTAGGTGAAGTTCTAAAGCAACACGGCACTACTAAATTTACGGGCTACTCAAAACAAGAAGACAACAGCAAAGTATTAGCAGTGCTGAAAGATGGCAAGCTAGTCGATGTGGCTAACGAAGGGGATGAGGTCGATATAATTCTCGATCAAACACCATTTTATGGCGAATCAGGCGGTCAGCTTGGTGATACGGGCATACTAGAAAATCCAGACGCCAGGCTGCAGGTGCTCGACACTAAAAAACATGAAGGTCTCCACATTCATCGGGTGCGCACTATGGCCGGTGCCATTGAAGCCGGGCAAGCCTTGCATTCGATGGTTGATAAAGCTAGACGATTTGCCACCATACTGCACCACTCCACAGCTCACGTATTCCATGCCGCAATCCGCGAAATCTTCGGCAAGCAGGTGGTTCAGGCTGGTTCACAAGTTGGCCCCAATGCCATGCGCTTCGACTTCACCCTCGACAAGCAACCAAGCAAAGAAGATCTAGCCCGAGTTGAAGCCTTGATGAACGAATGGGTGCGCTCCAATAGTGATGTTGTCACCCAAGAAATGTCTATCGACGAAGCCAAGGCTACAGGCGCCATTGCCATGTTCGGAGAAAAATACGGAGATGTGGTGCGCGTTGTTAAAATGGGCGACTTCTCCCTTGAATTTTGTGGTGGCACCCACGTGGCCAACACCGCAGAAATCGGGCAGATCAAAATCATCTCTGAAGGTAGCGTCGCTCAAGGTACTCGCAGAATAGAGGCATACTCTGGCCCCCGTGCCTGGAACTTTATTGCCGACCAATTGAAATATCTTGGTGATGCCACAGATAAGCTCAAGGTTAAGCCAGCAGAAATGGTGGCTCAAATTGAACGTCTGCAAAGTGACCTGAAGGCTAAAGAAAAAGCGCTGCAAATGCTAGAAGAGAAGCTCGCTCTCAGTCGTGTTGCCGACATTGTCGCTAAGGCCGAGAAAGTTGGTTCGACCTCGATAATCGCCTGCGTCATTCCCGATTTGAGCGGCCAGTCACTGAAGCTTATTGCCGAGAGTATCAAAGCTAACCATGCCAATACCCTATGCCTACTTGCTTCATCACAAGGTGATAATGTCAGCCTGGTGGTGGCTGCTTCTCCTGAGATAGTCAAACAAGGCTTCAAGAGCGGCAAAGCTGTTGGCGAAGTAGCAGCAATTGTTGGCGGCAAAGGCGGTGGTCGCGATGATATTGCGGCCGCAGGCGGCAAAGAACCAGCCAAAATCAACGAGGCTATAGCACGGTTCAAAAATATTGTGGCAGAACAACTAGGAGCCACCGGTAAGAAATGACAGAGCTAGAAACTAAAAGTTCAGTAGCGGTGGTATTCGCCGACGGTGGCTCCAGGGGCAATCCTGGCCCATCAGGCTGCGGCGCCGTAGTCAAGTCAGGCAGCATTGACGGTGAAGTCTTAGCAAGTTTGTCTAAATTTGTAGGCATCGCCACCAATAACGTAGCGGAATACACAGGCCTCTTAATCGGTCTCGAAAAGGCCCTCGCCATGGGCTTTTCAGAGGTTGAAGTACGCATGGATTCGGAACTAATCGTCAAACAAATCAAAGGTCAATACCGTTGCAAAAACGAGGGACTAATTCCCCTCTTCAACGAAGTAAAAAGACTGCAGCGACAATTTAAGAAGTTCAATATTGAGCATGTACGACGTGAATACAATAAGGAAGCCGATCTTTTAGCAAACCAGGCCATGGACAAAGGCGAGTAAATAAGGAAGTTTCGAGGATGAGAATTCTAGCTAAACTGCTCCTCACAGCAGCTACAGTTTTGGTAACCAGTGCTTATGCCATCACCTCCGCCTGGGCCGCTCCCCCAGTCAGAATAGCTGTGGTGTCAGCTAGCGGCAGCGGTATTGAGCAAGAAATCGTTGACCGCGTCACTAATTCGCTGAGCAATTTAAGTGACGTTGTCGTCAGCACAGTCAACCCTGACTGGTACATTGTCTGCAATATCACTGAACAACTTGACCCCGCCTCTGGCTCAATTCGCTACAACGGTTCAGTGATAACTAAAACCGCTGGTGGTCAAATCTTGAACACCGTAGCTGTACAAAAATACAACCAAGACTTTTCCGTTGGCGGTGCGAGCCAATTGAACAAAAAGCTAGTCGACAACGCCGCACGTGACGTTATCAATTCAGCCTCGCAGAGAGTTGTAGGACCGATACAAAATGCTGTGATTGTAGAAATGGAAACCCGGGAGCGGATTATTAAGGGGCAGAATCTAGCCGACAGTGACCAATATGAAGAAGCAATTGCTCTACTCCGGCCAATAACTCCCGACACTCCACACTTTAAAGATGTGCGAGATCTAATAGACGAGTTTGAAATGGAACTCGATGCCCTAGAAAGACTGAAGGCCTCAGCTGGGAAGGCATCAAAGGGTCGCTACAGCGAAGCTATCGCCATCCTGAAAGATGTCAGCAGCAAGAGCAAGCGTTCAAAACTTGCTAAACAGAAAATCGCCTCATATCGGGCCCTGATGGCCAGACCGGCCAAAAAGGCTCATTAAGACACATTAGCCAAAAATAAATCGCCTGATGATTCCTATTATTCAGAGGAAGGGCGTTAATCCAGTAGACTCTAAGCAGAGATTTAGAGCCTCGCTTGGCCTTACGCTGAGCTTACAAGTTGGGCACGAACAAGGAGTGACAGATGAAGTTCCGAAAGACAGCAGCGCTAGTACTGGCGTTATTTGTTATGGCATCCAGCAATATACCGCAGGCTTTTGCCTCGACCAAGCGCCGCATCGCCATCATGCCCTTTGAGTACGGTGCAGTGAACCAATACACTGGCAACTATGACGTTGGCAAAGGTATTGTTAGCTTGCTTACAACGAAACTTGTCAACGATGGCACCTATTCAGTAGTCGACAGACAAATGCTCGAATCTATCTTGAAAGAGCAAAATCTCTCAGTATCAGACCGGGCTGACCCAGCTACCGCCTGTAAGATCGGTAAAATTTTGAGCGTTGACGCCATCATCACTGGTACAGTCACTCAATTTGGCTACGAAACAAAAACCATGAGCACAAGCGGTTTGCCCACAGGATACATTCCTGGCATACCTTATGTTGGTGGCATCGGCGGCATGTTAGGCGGTTTCAAGTCAAGCAAGAGCAAAGTTAAAGTTGCGGTGGACGCCAAAATCATCGACATCAACACTTCTGAAATTCTAGCTGCAGTGCACGGCTCTGGCGAATCGAAGAGAAGCAGCACTGGTGCTCTTGGCATTGACATGGACTCTTCTGATTTCGCTTCGTCGATCGCTGGTGAAGCTACCTTGCAATCGGTTGAAGAAATGGGCGGTCAATTAATTGCTGCTGCCAACAAAATTCCTGACGGACAATCAATTGCTGCAGCCAATGTCGAAGGCAAAATCGCCGATGTCACTGGTGGTCAAATTACGCTCAACGTCGGCAAAATAAATGGCTTGGCAG
>CAJXZK010000090.1 GCA_913063055.1 uncultured bacterium | reverse complement strand
TTTTCAAGCAGAAGACGGCATACGAGATCTAGTACGGTCTCGTGGGCTCGGAGATGTGTATAAGAGACAGGGCATCTGCCGCTCAATTGACGAAAACGGTATCGCCAATCCGGGCGCTGGCGAAGAACTTGATGTCACCATTGAAGATCCAGATAATAATGAGTTCAAGACTCTTCACGTTAAAACCAATGCCCACGGCACTTTCCATGGTCTAGTCGAAGTTCCTGCCGATGGTAAAACTGGTGGCTACCAGGTACAAATTAAATACGCCGATGGCACCATTAGCTATCAAGGTTTTGAAATTGCTCAGTACCGCAAACCTGAATATCAAGTTGAAGTATTGCCTCTGACAGAACGCGTCATTGCCGGCGACAAAGGCAAAGCTCGCATCAAAGCCACCTATCTATTTGGCGGCCCAGTGGCCAATGCCAGAGTTAAATACAACGTCTATTCATCAACAGATTGGAACACTCGCTGGCGCTTGATGGACAGACCAGAGTTCTACAGCTTCTTTGATGATTGGTACGATGCTGACTATTATGAAGGCGCTGGTGACTTTAGTGCGGAAGGTTACGCCGTCACCGATGCTAACGGTGAAGCGATTGTCGAATTTGACACCAAGGCAGCCGAGCCACCAACGGCGGGGCCACTGGGTAGTGAATTTGCTGACAAGAAACTAAAAGTAGAAGCAGAAGTAACCGATATAAGCCGCCTCTCAGTCGTAGGCTCGGGCTCTATGTTTGAGTCTGCTGGAGAATTCTTATTGTCAGTGACACCAAGCAACTATGTTGTCGCTAGCGGCCAACCAATGGCCGTAGACATCAAAGCGGTTGACTATAAAGGCAAACCAATCAGCACAAATCTCAAACTGAAAGTGATGCGCTATCCCTGGGATCGCTTCAAATCAGAATATAAACCAGACGTCACCCTAGAAGAAAAAACAGCTAGTACTGACGCCAAAGGCAATGTGCATGTTGACTTTGCTACCAAAGGCGAATGGGATTCAGACAGCTACTATGTCATTGCCCAAGCTACAGATAGCTCTGGTCACCTGGTTCAAGATTCAAGTTCAATTTGGGTTTCTAGCAGCGAGAAGCCATTCTTCTTAGGCCACAAAGATGCCCAGAAAGAGCCGCTCAAGCTTAAGCTAGACAAGCGCGTCTACAAGCCAGGCGAAACAGCCAAACTGATTATTACTGGTCCATTCACCGGTAAAGATGGAGCCGAAGCGATTGTTTCAATCGAAGGCACCAAGCTTCATAGCTTCAAAACAGTAGCGCTTGATTCAGCAGCAAAACTGGTAGAAATTCCAGTTAGCAAAGAATTTACGCCGAACTTCTACGTCACTGTGTCACTGGTGGCCAAGAACAAACAGTTCTACAACCAAGAGCAAGTGGTCATGGTTAGCCCAGACAATCACTTCCTCAATTTGACAATTGCTAGCGACAAAGAAAAATACAAACCCGGCGAACAAGCAACCTATACAGTTAAAGCTGTCGACCAGCAAGGTAAGCCAGTCAAAGGCGTTGAGCTATCGCTGGGCGTAGTGGATGAAGCCATCTATTCAATACGGGCCGAAACCGCTAGCGATATCAAGAAATTCTTCTACGAAAGGCTACCTAACTGGGTCACTACAGTTTGCTCCTTCCCTGAACAATATTCAGGCGGGCCGGACAAACTAGAGCCGAAAGTGCGCAAAGACTTCCGCGATACAGCAGCCTGGGTACCTGAACTGGTCACCAACGAAAAAGGCGAAGCCAAAGCTGTGGTTAAGTTGCCAGACAATTTAACTACCTGGCGCGCAACTGTGCGCGGTATAGACATGGCCACCAATGTCGGTGCCACCTTGCAAAAAATCATGGTCACCCAAGACCTGATTGCTCGCTTAGCTCTGCCTCGCTTCTATAGCGTTGGAGACGAAGGCAACGTCACAGCGGTGGTGCACAACTACACAGATAAGACACAAAAAGTGTCTCTCAACTTGACCATGGGGCCAGAGCTGACGACTAGCACAGCCCTGACCCAGGCCCTGACAATTGAAGCTGACAAAGCGGCCCGATTCGACTGGCCAGTAAAGGCCAACCAGCTTGGTAAAACAAAAATCAAACTGGTGGCTCGAGGCGAGACCGCTGGCGATGCCCTCGAAAAAGAAGTAGCAGTCAATGCCCTGGGCATTCCAGTTACTCTAATCAAGTCTGGTCTTTTGGCCAACGCTAACGACACACTGTCGCTTGATATACCGGCCATCACCGATGCCAGACCAGGCACCTTGAGCCGTTCAGTCAGCCTGTCGTCTTCAACCATTGGAGCAGTGCTCGATAAATTCAATGACCTGATTGACTACCCCTATGGATGCACCGAGCAGACAATGTCGCGCTTGATGCCATCGGTGGTAGCAATGGAACTGAACAAGAAACTTTCAGCTCCCCTCAGCACTGCTGATACCACCAAGTTTGCCAAAGTCTACAAAGATGGCATGGCTAAACTGACTGAGTATCAACACGGTGATGGCGGCTGGGGCTGGTGGGCTGGCGATACAACCAGTGCCTACCTGACACCACTGGTCTTAGAAGGCCTCAAATTAGTTAAGAGCGTAGGCTACAAAGTCGACGACCAGATGGTGAGCAAGGGCCTATCGTGGCAAACCACTGCCATTAAGACCTTGACTGAACAGTTGAGTGATCCCAAACACATGGCCGACTCGTACTTTGATAGTGAGAGCCGCACCGATCTTGCCTACATGCTCTTCACCCAGGCTCTCTGGCAGAAGAAGCTAAACAAGTCAGATCTAGTTGCTGTCAACTATCTTGAGAAAAATCAGAGCACCCTCACCCCCGAGGCCCTGAGCTACTTTGCTCGCGCCCTCAAACTTGCCGGTCGCGAAGATGGCGCTCAGAAAATACTTGATCGCCTCCTGGTTCTAGCCAATACCACCGATGAAACTATCGATTGGGAACGCAGCAAGGCAATGCTGCTGAAGATTGGTCCAAACATCGATGAATATGGCTACTACTCCTATCGCTTCACCCCAGAAGAGACCACTGCTCTGGGACTGACCACAATGCTTGAAGTGCGGCCGAGTGAAACAGCCAAGATTGAGCGAGTTAAGGCCTGGATTCTTCTGCACCGCGGCGAAACCGGCTGGGGCACAACCAAAGCCACAGCTCAGGTATTCAAAGCCTTGCTTGCCGATGAACTCAATGCTCAAGCCGCCTTGGGTGGCAAGGTCACGAACTTCACTCTCGACGCTTTGCTTGGAGAGGGCGGACCCGATTCAGGCAACAATGGTCTAAGCAAAATTGATTTAGGCAAATTTGACTTTGGCGCTGCTGATCGCTTGACCAAAGGCAAGACTCTTGCCTGGCCATCAAGCCTTGCTCCTGGCGCTAAGAACACACTGCAGCTCACCAAGAATGGCGACGGTAGACTCTACTGGGTAGTGACCACTAACTACTACAAAACACTCTTGGCCGAGGGTGCCACTGGTGTAGCTAATCTACCAGCCGACCTCAAACTAGAGCGGCAATTCTTCCGCCTCAAATCTGTGGCCGACACCACCAGCGGCATCATCAAAGTGAAAGCTGAGCCCCTTGCTGGTTCGTCTATCAAAGCCGGTGAGACCATCTTGATGAAAGTGCTGGTAGACACACCAAGGTCACTGCCATACGTCATTGTCGAAGCCGCTTTGCCATCTGGTGCTGAAGTGGTTGAAAGCAAGAACCAAACCGAAGCGGCAGAGCCTAGCGAAGACGAAGTGGTACAAGGCGATTGGGGCCGACCATGGTGGACCCATCAAGATGTACTCGACGACAAAATTGTCTACTTTGGTACTAACTTGCCCCAGGGTAAATCGCAATTCAATACCCTGCTGCGCATGGAACTACCAGGTCGAGTCAATGTTAATCCAGCCATGCTAGCTGGTATGTACAGCAAAGGCATCAAGGGCTTCACCAATCTCGATCGACTAAATGTCGTTGAATAATTACGCAGTACTCCTGTGAACTTATAGGCAAGCCCATGACTGAGCCAATCTTGAAAGACAACAAGCAAAAAAAACAAAAATGGCAACAACAATTAGCCACAGTGGCTTTATTTGCCACGCCAATTTTCTTGTTGACTTATTACTTCAACGACCATCCCTACAAAGCCGAACTAGCCCGGCGCACAGTCAGCCTCAGTCAATATTCCCGCGAGCAAAGGCTCAATTTCATCACCGCCGCTAGAGCTTTAGACGGTGCGGTAATTGAGCCCGGCCAAACTTTCTCTTTCAATACCAAAGTCGGTCCGCGCACTGGTAGCCGAGGTTTTGTGCCAGCCGGTAGCTACCTGGGGGGCTCGCGGGTGAGCAGCGAAGGTGGTGGCATTTGTCTCATATCTTCCTGCCTTTACCAAGCAGCACTGCTCTCTGGTCTACAAGTAAAAGAGCGAGCGGCCCATACCACTTGTGTGCGCTCTGTGCCGCCCGGTCTAGACGCAACAGTCTGGTACGGCAAAGCCGACTTGAAGCTAGTTAACCCTTACAAGCAACCAGTGCAAATTCGCTGCGAAAGCAGCAGTGCCCCAGAAGAACTGATTATTTCAATAGTCGGCAGCGACGACATGAAAGCTCAGGCAAAGAGCCGCCAACTAAGGCGCAGAGAGCTGGCCTTTGATGGTCGCAATTTGCTAGTTGAAGTTTATCTCGACGGCGACGCCCAGAAAAAGAATCAATCCAGTTTAGTCTCCAGAGACAGCTACAGGCTGCCCTGAATCACCCGGTGAGCCACCAGGATTAGAACCACCACCATTTGAGCTATCGGAATTACCGGCGGCTTTGCCGCGGCCAATGAAATAGCTAGCTAACAAGGCCGCAAAAGTAACAGCGCCCATGACGCCTATCACAGTCATGCGATCTTCCATGGTGGCACTGAGACCAAATTGCAAAAGACCAGCCGATACCATGGCAGAGCTTGTCGCTAAAGCCGGCACCAGGGCCACATTGACTACTTTTTCTTCTTCTTCAGGGAAGAACGCTTGACCAACAATAGCGACCAGCACGGCTGAGACAATCAAACTAATGAGATAACCGCCAGCAGCTTCACTATGCAAGAAATAGCTAACAGCGCCGGTACCAAGCGCTGTAAGTAGAGCAAATGCAGCAGCTGCAATGCGACGATCCGAGACATCTTTGAGCAAAGCCATCAGCCCAAGAGCCGAGAAGAGCCCCAGGTAGAGAGCAGCGCTGACATACGGATGATTGAGATTGATGCCAGTGACGTTTGAGACATTGAGATAGGCGAAAACTTGCTCAAGAATTCGAGCACCAAAGAAAATGGCAGCGCAAGCAGGTATCTGGCTGAAATTACCAACCATACATCCGGCTCCCAAAGCAGCCATACCCAGATTTCCGAACAGTCTTGTGGCCAGCAAAGTAAATATGCCGATGATCAATATCTGCTTTATGGCACTGGTGGCACAGTCTTTTTTGATAGCAATGGCATCAAGGGCATAAGCCATGCCATAGCCAGCTCCAACAAGAGCAGCCAGACGCACGTACTCAGGGGCATTGACTGCCTTGGTCACCATTACCAGATAGGCCAGACCACCAGAGAGAGTCAAGACTAGGCGCTTGACTAAAATTTTGTCATCACGCATGAACGGTCTTTGCATCAAGGTCATGAGCGTCGAGACAATGAAGGCACTATTGATCATGCCACTGTATTTCTCAGCGTTGCCACCACCAGCTGCTCCGCATGAAGCAAAGAGCATGGCTGACAAATAAACGAAAGGAGGAGCGACATCGTCAAGCCGTGATTCTTTAGGCTTAAGCATGTTCAATACCAGACGAATAGCAACGGCCCCCATCAAGTAAGAACAAGCCGCCAGGGTGAGCTTATCGGCTGGCACAAACATGTTTAGGGCAACAGCACAGGCAAGATGCAACATTGTGCGCATGGCCGGCTTGAGGCTGAGAGTAGCAAAAACATAAGTTACAGCTAAGCCAACGAAGAAGTAAGCAATGTCAGCGAAGGGTTGACCGGCAGCAGACACGAGCGCGAGACCGGCAGTTCCGGCCGCGGCGGTAACAAGTAAGGCCTTGACCGACCCAGCTACTTTAGCCGGTTCTAAACTGGCCCAGGTGCGGTTGCGCACGAGGTCAAAGAGGAAAACAAATATTGTCAGCCCAAGCAATAAGGCGGGCAGGTTCTTAGCTACCAGGCCAGCGTTTCCAAGTAGGTCCATAGCTTATGCCTCTTACAAAATAAAGCTGAGAAATTGAAGAATGAACTGGGCGAGATAGAACATAGGTTGAAGAAAGAAAGAACCTAGAAATAAGGGATAGTATCACAGCCAAATCCAAGTTACACTCAGGAAATGCGGGTGATTCTTCCCTTATTTTTAATCGGCTGTTTTCTGATTGTCTTGTTTCAAGCATTCAGGGGCGATCAGCCGTCTGATCCCAGTCGTCATGCCATTTCATTTGTGAAGCATGTGCAAAATAACGACTATGAAAAAGTCGTAGCAGCTTTTGGCGGCAACGTCTGCCGCTGCCCGGCCAAACTAGGTTGGGTTTCGTATCTGTTTTACAAGTCAGGCGAAGAGCCGAACTTAGCTTTTCTCATGGGCCACGATTTTGACGCCGGACCAATCGCCGTCAAAGCAATGAAATCAGACACCAAGAACTACTCGATTTTAGATAAGCCAGAAGACTTTGCCGTGGCTATTCCGCTGCGCTTCGACCACTATCGCCCCATGTTTTTACCGCTCGATATGGCCTATGGCTACGACATATCATCAGAACAATTTGAGCAGTTTCTGGCTGACCCCGACCACGAAGCCTGGAAAGCACTTACTTTGCGTATGCGGCCATCACTCGACAAGGGCACAGCAGACGAACCAGAGGCAGCCAGGGCTTTAGCCAATAAGCAGAAAAAAACAGCAAAGAGAGAGCCGAGTCAAAGCGGCCAAGTTGATCAAGCCGATAGACCAAATCAAAACGACTTAGAAAAGGAACTCTTCGGCGACGCTGCCCGCTACAACACACCCAAAGACGCTGGTACAGTGAAGTTAGCCGATGGCAGTGTTCTTAGCAACGAAGCTGTGGCGGCTCGCCTACCTCGTCTAAAGTCAGCCATCTTACACCTACACATGGTCAGGCGCGATCAAAGACAACCTTTCACAGTCTTCCACTTTGTCATTAGCGATCCAGTCTTGAGCTTGGCTGGCAGCAACAAAGATATAGCACTGAAAAACTTCCACGCTCCAGCGCCAAAGCCAACTGAGTAACAGGTAAAAATAGCACTAGGCTTTTTCTTCTGCGTTGTCGCTGGAGCTATCAGCGATATTACCGGCTACAGCAGCGGCGATGGCAGGATTAGTTGCACTCAAGCGCTTGTTGCGAGCGCGATAGTAGGCCAGCATTATTATTGGCAAGAGACCGTAAATAATCAGCGAGAAGAATGTTGGTGCAAAGCACGGCCAGCCGAATATCCAGATTACATAAATTAGCGGCAGCGAATCGTCGATCACAACCTTAACCAGGTAGGCAACCGGATTGAAGCGAGCCAGTCGGGCGACGAAAATGAAGAATATGATTTGCTGCACGGTGTCCGAAATGACGAACATGACAAAGTCTTGCCAATGCCGCGCATAACTATACTTGAGCATGGTGGCACAAATTACAAAGATAACAAAGAAACTAAAGCGCGGAATATATTTGTTGTAGAGACCAGCTCCAATAAGCGCCATGGTAGCCGCTCCCAGCAGAGAGGGAGCGAGCTCAATAAGATCCGAAGCCACAGGGAAAATGAAGTCAGTAAGATTAGCAAGACTACTTAAAGAAGCAGTGCGAATCTCGGGTGAGAACCAGGAGAGAGCAAAGTCGAGCAGAGAATCTTTGCTTTGATTGAGACCGGCCCAAGCCATTGCCACTAAAATTCCATCTAGCCACATCTGCTGTTGCATCAGCCGCGGTGCCACGCCGCTTGGTCGAAATGCCGCCTTAACCACAGACATGATGCCCAGTTTCGGCGAGAGAAGCCGATAAACAGCTAAACCAAGGGTGACAGAAACAAAAGTAGCGACCATTTTGCCAGTAGAGTCTTTAACCAGACCGAGTAATTGATTGAAGACAAAGGCCGGCTGCGAGAGCGAACTATCAGTATATTGATTGAGTAAGACTGGCCAATGATTGAATTCTTCAGGAATAACCAAAAGCCCAGCAGCAATGCCGATGAATATGCCGGGCCGCCAGCGCACAGCGCCTGAACGCAAAATGCCAATGCCCCACCAGAGCGACAAGCCGCCCATGACGTAGTAAGCAACATCACGCATGCCCTTAAATATGTGATCTTTGCTTGTCTCTTTAGAGCGCTCAAAGCGCCACTTTTGAGGTAATTGCCAGGCTTGTGAGAAATTGCATGGCACATTTCCTACCACTTGCAAAGTAATTTTATAGTCAGCCTCTCCCACTTTCAGAGAAGGCACTTTGCACTCTACGTCATAGTCAGCACGGTTCTTGCGTTTGGACCAAGACGACTTATCGAGCACAACGTCTTTATACTCGGGGTGCACTCGATGAACATAAGCAAGAGCAAGCTTTTCAGCCTCTGGCTTGCTTATGCTAGCGCCCGGTGCATCGTCGTCTTCAGTAATATCAAAGGAATATTCACGACCATCGCCATACATTTCAACTTTGTATTCAGTAGGATCTAAGAAACGAAAGAACCGCACAGACCAGATAAAGCCGGGCTGCGTAACACTGGCAAGATCAAGAGTAGCGGCCAATTTGCGCTGCTCAAACAGATATTGCATTTCTTCCACCGAAACATTGGTGGCCAGCGAAGCGACATTGAGATAGACCGAAGGATCTACACCATTGCGCTTGAGAATGTCTTTGGCGCGCACAATAGCACGCTCTCTATCAATGGTGACACGACTGCGATCACCCGGTAGAGGCGTGCTGGTACAGAAGGAGAAAGTGATGCCACAAACACCAATGATTGCAAGTATCCACTTAGTTTTGCGCTTAAACGGCTGATAGATATAAGCTTCACCTTCATCGGCGAGAGGCTTGATTTCAACAGCCTGGTTCGGTAAAGCCTCGTTGTATAGTGCGGCATCAGGATCAATGGCCGAGGATTCTGAGCTTGCTTCTAACAGAGAAGAAGAAGAAGCATTGCGCTTCTTGTAATAGTCATAAAGCAAAGACAAAAGCGTTGCCACCACAAAGGGAACTAGTGGCAACAAGCCCGAGGCCCTGAGCCAGGGAGCCTCGGCTGAAAACAGGGGTTTGACGGTGAGGAAGGCATCAACCAAATAATGGCCAATAAAACAGGGTAGCAGCCCATAGCGCCGCATAATGTAGCCGTAGAATAGCCCACCAATAGTTAACTCAACACCACGGGCATAGGCCGGCTGCTGCGGATAGGAACTGTGCATAAAGCCCCAAGAGGCAGCCTGAAAAAGATTGGCAATCCAGAAACGGCCGGTGAGTTTTTCCATCAAACTAAGCGCTACAACTCGAGCAATTGTCTCTTCTTGGGTGGCCGCATGAATACCAAGCGAGACCGCCGAGAAGAAGGGCACAGCGCTGCCCAGTAACTGATAGTCATCAACACCAAGAGGGCACCAGAATTTAAAATTCTCACCAATGATGTAATAGGCGATAATCCAACCGAGGTGAACAGCAAAAACACAGTAGCCGACAAGCACGGCCGTGCGCCCTTCTTTGCTGGCGAAACCGCGCAGGGTCAAATAGTTTTCTAGAGCAATACGCTTGGGGTAGCACAAGCGATAGATGACATCAGCGCCACCAAAGAGTAATACTCCTGATACAAAAGAACTGATGGTGGCAACGGCCTGACGGAAGTAATAGGAAACTATGTAGTCGCGAAATGAACTGCTGGGGTCATATGAATCAATCACCGACGAGTAGTCATTGACCGAATCAAGAGCACCGACAAGAGCTGTCACTAAGCCGCCAAAGATAGCAAAGCGCCAGCGCATTTGCTTGCGGGTCAGAGCCCAAGGCACAACCAAAACGGCCAAGGCTTGTAGTGTTCCATAAAAGATATTGGCAATATTTTGCAAGAGCTCATTCATGGAGCGCACCTTGCTGTACTTCCGCTTCCACTCATCAGGAATGTTGAGGAAGCAAGAATACTCACTCAACTCATCACCAGAAAATGCTACGTAGTAGCGCAGCCTGGCGCCCTTGAAATCACTTCCTTCACTGGTGTCTTCCCAAGTAAAAGAATGATCCTCACGGTGGGCTTGGGTGGTGGTCTTATCAGTGACTAGTTTCAGTCCGGCCAGGGGCCGATTGACTTCTTTTTCCAAAAAAGTTTGGGCCCTTGCCAGCGCTTCTTCATGCTTGATGGTAGGCATGGCCCGCTCATCTTCAAAGCTGTGCATGAAAGCCAACAGTTTGCCCGTGGGTGAAAGCCAGACTCGAAATTGCTCTAAGTCATTTTGCTTGCAATAACGAGTTGTCCAAGACCAGACTGGCACTTTGTCTTTCATCAAGCGATTGGCTTCATCAAGACCAAGCTCGTACTCTAGAAAAGTCTTGCTTTCGTTAAAAAAGGTGAATGTGGTCGACTCGATTGTCGACTCTGTCTTATAGCCACAAATTTTGGCTCGCTCACGGGCCTGCTGAGCAATTTGCTCACGGCTGTACTTGAGATCTATAGAAGCCGAAGGAAAAACACGAGTATCAAGTTTGACGTAAAGGCCAAAGCCCACCAGAGCCAAAACGATCAGAAGCCAAACCACTCTGTCTGACCACGGCCGCTTGCTCGGCGTCATATTTTGAGGCGCCAAGTTAGAAAGCGGCTGCAGCACTCTTTCGCCACTTGCGGAGGGCCCGGCTGATTCAATTCCAGTTACTGGTTCAGACCCTTCGCCAGGGTTATCGACTTCAAGAGGATCGGACGCCATGTCTTCCTATATAAGGCTTTATTTCTATCTCTAGAAACTAATTCTAGTGACTATTTCTAGAAACTAAGATTTCGTGTCTAGTTTTAGTTCTATTTATGTTTTTTTGCTCTCTGATTAGACTGTAGCCCAAATCGGCAAAAGCAAACAGAATCTAGAGCAAAAAGACAGAAAAACGGTGAAAAATAGACAGAATATTGAGAATGGAGGGGTCACCCCCTAGCCCGTGATATATATTAAGCTGCAAAATCGAACACCGTGACAACCGCAAAGCTATGCCAACAAAGACAGAAGTATTTATGTGGAACAAAGCTGTCGAGTCAATCGATCGCTCAAGCCTTGAGGCTCTCCAGCTCACGCGCTTGAAAGACACCTTGCGGCAAGTCTATGCCAACGTTCCCCTGCTGCGTGAGCGCTTCACCCAAGCGGGAATGACAGCAGAGAAAATTGATGCCATGAAGAGCGTCAAAGAACTCGCAAGTTTTCCTTTCATGAAAAAAAGCGATTTGCGCGACAACTATCCATTTGGCCTATTTGCTAAACCAATGGCTGAGGTCAATAGACTTCATGCCAGCTCTGGCACAAAAGGCAAACCAACCGTAGTTGGCTACACCAAGGGCGATATTGAAAACTGGGCTGAAGCCTGCGCCCGCTCTCTTGCCTGTGGTGGCACACGACCAAGCGACGTTTTGCACAACAGTTACGGCTACGGCCTATTCACTGGTGGCCTTGGTATGCACTATGGCGCTGAGCGCCTGGGTTGCACCGTAGTGCCAGCTAGCGGTGGCCGCACCCAGCAACAAATTATGTTGCTGCAAGACTTTGGTGCTCGGATTCTGCTGTCTACGCCCTCTTACGCCTTGAATATGGCCTACACCATGGCCGAAATGAAAATTCCCCGCAACTCAATCAATCTTGAAATCGGCATCTTTGGTGCCGAACCATGGACCGAAGAAATGCGTGGCCAATTAGAAAATCTGCTGCAGATCCAAGCCCTTGATATTTACGGCTTGAGTGAAGTAATGGGGCCAGGAGTTTCAGTCGAATGCATCGAAGCCAAGCACGGCCTGCATATCTGGGAAGATTTATTCATAGCCGAAATCGTGGATCCAGTTACTGGAGAAGTTCTACCAGACGGTGAAGAAGGCGAGCTTGTTTTCACTACTCTGACAAAAGAAGCAATACCAGTGATTCGCTACCGCACCGGCGACCTCTCGACCCTAATACCAGAGCCTTGCCTCTGTGGTCGCACTATGCGCCGGATGGTGCGTGTGAGAGCCCGCCTTGATGACATGCTGATTATTCGCGGCGTTAATCTCTACCCTTCTGAAATTGAAAAAGCATTGCTCTCAATGGAAGAATTAGCACCACACTATCAACTCGTGATTGATCGCCGCAAAGCACTCGACACCTTGGAAATTCAAGTGGAAGTGACAGAAGCTCTGATTGATAGATGGGGCCATTTCGAAGATGGTCACTTAGACATGACCGACCTCACTGAAAACATTCAAAAACTTTTGAAAGACAGTCTCGGCCTTACCGCTGACGTGAGTCTGCTCAAGCCAAAAACTTTGGCTCGCAGCGAAGGTAAAGCAGTAAGAGTGATCGACAAGCGCAAGGAAACATAAATAGGCGCAGGAAAACTAAGGCTTACAAGGAAACCTAAGACGAAACGAAATCCGACTAATACAAAATCAGACAAATACAAAATTTCAGCAAAAAAAAGGAAGAGAATCAACCATGGTTAAGCTCATTGCTCTATACAAAACCCCAGCTGACAGTGCTGATTTTGACAATCAATATTTCAATACCCATATTCCTTTAGCGATGAAAATGCCTGGCCTGCAGAAAGCTGAAATTTCTCGCGTAACCGGCGCACCAATGGGCACTGCCGAATACTATTTGATGGCTGAACTCTATTTCGAAAACAAAGAAGCACTTGACGCCGCTATGTCTAGCCCTGAAGGCAGAGCTTCTGCCAAGAACCTCATGGGTTTTGCCAAAGAGCTAGTCTCAATGATGTTTGCTGAAGTAGAAAAAGTACCAGCTGCTGTATAAGTTCTTCAAGCAAATTCGCCTAGCGCGAACCCAAACGGGTTCATGACCCAGGTGCCAAGAGAGATCAAAAGCCAGACTAAACGAAGGTATCGGAATGCCACAGGCAACATCGCCCGATGTAGTATTCACCGGCATGCCGGCTGAAAACTACGGATTCAAAAGAATCATCTACAAAAAAGAGAGCTACGTTGCGACGATTACAATCAATCGTCCTGATGTACTTAATTGCTTTGACACCCTTACTCTCAAAGAGTTGGGAACAGCCTTTTTAGACTGTGGTTCCGATGATGCCATTGCCGTAGTGGTAATCACCGGGGCAGGAGAAAAAGCCTTCTGCACCGGTGCCGACCTGAAAGAACAAGAAGATTACATTCTCAAGAAACCAAACAACTACCACAAGTGGATGTACACGTTCATTGAAATGCATGATCGCCTGCGCAACATTGGCAAACCAACTATTGCTCGTTTAAACGGCATGGTTGTTGGTGGCGGCAACGAACTGAACATGGCTTGCGATCTAGCTATTGCAGCTGATCACGTCACCATTCGCCAGGTCGGCGCCGCTCGCGGTAGTGTCGCTGCCGGTGGTGCCACCCAATGGCTACCTATGATGATCGGTGACCGCAGGGCCCGCGAGATGTTGCTACTCTGCGAAAGTGTTGATGCCTATACCGCACTTGACTGGGGCCTGGTTAATCAGGTTGTACCGGCCTCTATGCTCGACGCCACCGTGGCCGAGATGGCAGAGAAGCTCTACAACAAGCTGCCCGAGTGCACCCGCTACACCAAGCAACAACTCAATATGTGGAGAGACTTCTCTTGGGCCATGACTGTCGGACATGCCCGCGACTGGCTATCACTGCATGCCGGTAGCTATGAAACAGCTGAGGGCCTCAAGGCCTTCCGCAAGAAGCAACCAATTAACTATGGCAAAATTCGCTGCAAAGCTGCTGGCGATGCTGAAGGCGTCAACCTCGGAGTAAACTTGCGCAACTGCGGCAAGTGCTCCAAAGAAATGCCCGTATCATTTGGCTTCTGTGGCAATTGCGGCGAAAAATTAGGCTAACCAAAACCTGCAGGAAACTAAGTCCAAAGCACGATAAGTCTACGGCGAAATAAGTCTGAAACAGCGAAATTTTCGGAGGATCAATTAGGAGAGATGGTGATGACTATGACATACAAAAACATTCTCACAGCAAAAGAAGCCGTGGGAGCCAAGTCTGGCAAAGCAGATCAACCTGAGATCAACATCGGTGTAGTCAACCTCCATCGCCCCACTGTTCTCAATGCCCTGAACCACGAATTGATGGAAGAGCTTGTCACTGCCTTAGAAGATTTTGACCGCGACGATTCTGTTAGAGCAATTGTTCTAACCGGCAGCGACCGCGCCTTTGCCGCTGGTGCTGACATCAAAGAAATGTCAGATGAGACCACAGTCTCAATTATGCTCAAAGATAGATTTGCCACATGGGACCGCATTAAAAATATCAAGAAGCCAATCATCGCTGCTGTTAGTGGCTTCGCCCTGGGCGGTGGCTGCGAACTGATGATGATGTGCGACATTATCATTGCTTCTGAAACAGCACAGTTTGGCCAACCAGAAATCAATCTCGGTGTCATTCCCGGAGCTGGCGGCACTCAGCGCATGACCCGTGTACTCGGCAAATACAAAGCTATGGAGCTAATTCTCACTGGACGCCCACTAACCGCTCGCGAAGCTCTAGAAATGGGTCTAGTCAATAAAGTAGCCCCAGTGGAGCTTTACTTAGAAGAAGCCAAAGCCATGGCTAAAGAAATTGCAGCAAAATCTCCTATTGCAGTAAAACTAGCCAAAGAAGCTGTACTCAAATCATTTGACGGACCATTGCAAGAAGGTCTGCAATTTGAGCGCAAAAACTTCTACATGCTGTTTTCTTCAGAAGATCAAAAAGAAGGCATGAAAGCTTTCATGGAAAAGCGCAAAGCTACCTTCACCGGCAAATAGAATCTTTATCTACACTTTTAATTTCAATTGTAATCGCAGGAAAAGAAAATGTCTGACGAAAAAATCTTACTTACCGAAAAGAAAAACGGCGTTGGTATCATCACCCTGAACCGCCCGGACAAACTCAATGCCTTTAGCGACGAACTAACATTTCAGCTCCAAGATGCTCTCAAAGAGATGGAAAAAGACAAAGAAGTTCGCGCCATCATTTTGACAGCTGCCGGTCGTGGTTTCTGCGCTGGTCAAGATTTGCAGAGCCGCAGCATTGCTCAAGAGATGGGAGAGCGTCCTTCCCTCGGCGACTCTATTCGTCGTCGCTACAACCCTATCGTCATTAAGTTACGCCGCATCGAAAAACCAATTATCGCTGCTGTTAATGGTGTTGCGGCTGGTGCTGGCGCCAGTATCGCCTTTGCTTGCGACTACCGCATCGTCACTGACAAAGTCAATTTCATTCAATCATTCACTAAAGTTGGTCTGATTCCTGATTCCGGTGCAACTTTCATCCTCACACGTTTAGTTGGCCTTACTAAGGCCTTCGAACTAATGCTTAGCGCTGACAAGCTCAGTGCAGAGGAAGCACTAAATCTAGGCATCATCAACAAGATTGTAGGCGAAGACGATTTGATGAAAGAAGCCGTAGCTCTGGCAGAGAAGCTAGCCGCTGGCCCAACTAAAGCTTTTGGCTTGACCAAGCGTGCCGTTAACCGCGCTGTCTTCGATGACTTAGAAGAACTGCTTGAGTACGAAGCCAGCCTGCAAGAAATTGCTGGTCGCTCTGACGATTTTGCCGAAGGCGTCAAAGCCTTCGTCGAAAAACGCACACCACAGTACACCGGCAAATAAGTCGATTTAGCAGTTCTAAAAGTGTCAGATTTTTTGAAGAAAATCTGACACTTTTGTCTGCGAGAAAAAGTGTGGCCAGACCTTGCTGCTGCTCTTACAGTCTTCAATTCTTGACTCATTTTCCTAGTAAAAATGAGTCAAGAAAGATGGTGCACCGGCTCTAAATACTGGCTCTAAATACTGGCACTCAATAGTCGGCGCAGGCGGCCTGGGGCAAATAGAATCAGTTCCCAGAGAGCAGCGCTGTAGCCATCGAGAACGGCCTCTTGCACTTTTTCTTCTAGCTGACGAACCGTCACCATCACATCAATCATTTCCACTTTGCTAGCACCACGGGCAATGGCTAGGCCAGCAGCGTGCATGCGCATCAATGGCATCAGAAGAGCAAGGTGATGGAAGCCGGCAATAACGCTAAGCTGAGCAAAGCCACCGCCAAAATACCATTTGCCGAATACACGAGAGTACAAGAAACGAGTGAGCAAATCATCGATTTCTTTTGCCTCAGCAATTTCTTTAGAGCTACTTCCAGAAGCGTCCTTAGAATTTGCTTCCGGCCAGGGGAAATTATTCAGCTCCTCAAAAGTGTAGGAGCGATTGACGACCTTGAATTTAGGCGCTTTCAACACTAAATCTAGAGCAAAGGAGATACCGTTAAAGACCACGTCTTTGTTGAGGTATTTGGGATCGTTGGGGAAATACAAGGCAAAAAGTCCAGCCAAAAACTTCTTGTCTAAGCCTTTGGGCGGGGCGATAGTATCCGGCATGGCAGGCTTATTCAGGTCTTTGAATAAAGAATCAGAAGCGGTGAAGATTTTTTCTTTCAAGGAAAGGTCTTCACGAATCAGGGCCTCCAAAATTCCTTTCTCGTAGTCAAGGTATTGCTCCCAGGTTATGGGCTTGTCAACGGTGAGCTTAACAGCATCCCAGATCACAGATCGAGCGGTATAGAGAGTGTTGTAAACAGCAAATTTCTCTTTGAGAGTATCAATCTGTTCAGTCAGAGGCGTTCCAACATTGCTCAAGACAGCGTTACTACGGAAGCTGACGGTGAGATAGACACCTGAGGGGGTGTTGTTGAATGAATAAGGGAACAAGCCACAAATGAGAGGCTTAACGTGCTCTCCCCTGGTGGCATGGATGTGACAGAGCTTGTTGATCAAAAAAGGACAATGTCCATCGTCAGTAGGTCTGATGGCATGGGTGTAAGTAGAACTATCGTTCTCCTTAGCACTGAGCATTCTGAACTGCCTGCTCCAATCAAACTGAGGCAGCTCTTTGCTCCAATCAATGGCCGAGACACGCTCATAATCATCCTGGGTCATAGGCACGGCCACACCGTTACAGCAACGACCACAGCCCGCACAGCTGTAGTTGATTCCTTCTGGAATATGCAAAATTTTGCCGTCTACATCAATCGTCTTGTGGCCAGTGGTGAGCGCCATTAATAGTCCTTTTCAAGGGAAGAGAGGCAAGGGGAGCGAACTAACACTAATTAGTTTACAGCTTTGTCGCGCTCTTCATAACACCAGACACCAGAAAGTCATGGGTACTTTCGGCATTGGCACTGCCAAACTGTATTAATGGAGTAGCCAAATTGCTGCTTTCAATTACAAGCGCAGGTAAGGTGGTGATGCCATATTTAGCTTTCAGTACCTCGAGAGGCTGGTTGTAAGCAGAATCACCGTGGTGAAACTCTACTAGTACAGGCTCAAACTCTTTATTGATCAGACTGTAGTCTCTTCTATTCCAGAACGTATCGAGGCGCAAGGCATCACTGGACGTGCCGGCATTATCGACAAAGGCAAGCAGGCGGGGCTTGCTCTTCAATGGTTGCGTAGCCACAGCTAGCGGCAACCAGGCAACCTTGCCTTTAGTAGCGGGTAAGCGATGCCAATGCTGCGCCCCGTACAAATAATCAATCAACTCTTGCTTGTTGGTATAGCCAATGAACTTCGCTGAATTACCACAATAACCTTGACCATCAGTGCGATAACGGCCCGGGCGATAAACACCGCCTCCACCATAGTTGTAATTGCAGTTATAACGAGAGCCCGATTCTAAACCACTAGTATTATCGATACCAAGCTCTGACAAATTAGCGCTTGAGTCAAGATCTGTCGATGACATGTCAGTCATATGCGCTGGCACCACTAATAATTCACAAGTGGAGTTATAGCCGTATTGATTATGCAATTGAGTATAGAGCGATGACCTATTGGTGTAGTCACGGCTATCGTTATCAACCCGCACCGGAATGAAATTTCGATTGATTAGCTCTGCCACTTTCGGATCGTGAAAACCCTCTCCATACATTTGCAGTGAAGGGTTGTCTCTTCTAGTCAAAAAGACATAAAGAATAGGTTTTTGAGTGCTCTTAGATTCAGTTAGAGCCGCGTCTCTGCTGCGCCACTTAATTGGGCTAGCTCCACGAAGAGGATTGGTGAATTGACCCAAACACTCATCGGCAAACTGATCGCTAATGTTATAAGCGGCAGAGAGGGCTAAGAGTATTGAGGCGACAATATAAAGCCCTCTAGGCTGATATCTGGTGCTCTTTGATTTAGTCGGCTGCATATGAAAACTCCCGATGAGTAAGCACCCAGATAGAGAAAGACAGACAACAAGTTATAAGTGTAAAGAGAGCTAGCACCGGACCATAGGCAAACAGACTACCCGAGAAGAATGCTGAGACTGGCACATAAGGAAACAATATGGCCGTGAACAAACTCTCAATAATGCGGCCAAAATAAAGGCAATAATCATTGTCTATATGCAAGTTGCCGAACATGGCATAGACAGTGTGAGCGAAGGCATTGTACAAGACAAACATAAAGCCGAAACCAGCCAGTAGTGCTAGATCTTTCAGGCCAGACACAAGCGAGGAAAGGAAGACCAGAAAAGCTGCCGTACCGAAACAGAGAATAATTCGCTCAAAGCCGTTAGCGAGAAATTCTGGAGCCCACAAGAGCGAAGGGCAATTAATAGCCGAAATTATGTGCTCACAAAACACTGCCTCCACCGCGCACAGAGATGCAGCAAAACCCACAGCAAACCATTTGCTCACAACATAGTTAGCGATAGTGATTGGCCGAGCAAGCACCAGGGCGATTGTACCGTTTTGAACTTCGCGCCCAATCACGCCTGATGCCCAGAGCAAAGTAAAGAAACTCGCCATCAGCGGATGAGACAACAGATCGGCGTTTAGCGCCTCAGGGTTGCCACAGCGCTGCAAGGTGAAGGTCACGATTGGTCCGAGAAAAAGCAGAGTGAGCAAAATCACCCTTACTTTATTGGCCCCAAACTCGCGCCAAGTAGTGATACAAACGGCTCGGTTCATGCGGTTGGCTCCTCTTGGCTAGACTTTATAAAGAGGCGTTCAAGCCTGGTATCTTCTGGTCTCACTTCGCTGATAGGAAAATTAGCAGTAACGAGTGCTTTGATTAGCTTAACGGTAGCCGCACTACCAGCAGTGCTAACCCTGGCAAAGTCAGAATTGATCTCAGTGATAGCCAAGCACTCTTTTTGCGCTACCCGGCCGAAATCCTCGCTCCTCAGTTCAGTCGCAGAAGACAACCAGCGAATCAGCAAGTGCTCCTCTTGCTCAATTTTCTCGTTGAGATCTTCAACCCGACTGACCGTACCGGCCTTAATAAAGATGACACGGTCACAGACCTTCTCAATCTGGTCAAGCTGGTGGGAGTTAAGCAGAATTGTTAAACCATCTTCCTTGAGGGTCTTCAACAATTGGCGCACTATCATCACGCCATGCGGGTCCATACCCGAAGCCGGTTCATCAAGCAGCAAATAACGGGGCTTGCCCACCAAAGCCTGGGCAAAGCCTAAACGCTGCAGCATACCTCTTGAATATTTCTTAACGGCCACAGACCAGGTTGAAGGGTGTAGCTCAACCTTCTCCAGCAAAGCCTCGCAATCTAATTTGCGCGTGGCTTCCGGCATTCCCGCCAGTTCATGGTGATACTGCATGTAATCACGGCCGGTCATCCAGCGGTCGAAGGTAAGCCGCTCAGGCAAGTAGCCCAATACACGCCTCGTAGCAAGGGCATCCGGGGCTTCACCGTCTATAAGAATTGAGCCAGAGTCAATAAGCAAAAAGCCCATCAAACAACTAAGAAGGGTAGTTTTGCCAGCGCCATTGGGCCCCACCAGGCCCAGGGCCTCTCCTGGCCTTATTTCGAGGGAAAGATTATTGAGGGCCTTAACTTTGCCCCCTTTGTATGTCTTGGTGATGCCAGAAACGACAATTCCGCTCCTCGGCAGCAATTCACCCACAGCGGCAGCGCTATCGATAGCAGGTGTGACTTCGTCTAACAGGCGCATTCTCTAGCTCCTTAGCCTACCGCTCAGCCGTACAGCCGGTCCTATAAATATTCCCTTGCCAACTCAAGCATAACCCAGGGTAAACCCCAGAAGAGACCGTCACAACACTTCTCAAAGCGTTGGTAATTCTATATTTTCGGTAAGCTGGGCTTAAGTTTCAGCCGTTTGTGCTACAAATGCGTCAGATATTCCTCAAGTAGACTAGGTTCTTATGACCAGCTTTACCTCGCCAAACTTGCGCCTGATTTCTAGCATAACTCGCTCGTCGTTAGCGGCCATGGTCGGCCTGGCAACCTTAAGCGTTGGCTTGGCTGAGGCCAAAAACAAGCAAGGGGCTGCCCCCAGCGACAACCGCAACGCTCTGCAGAGTCAGATTGACAAAACTAACGCCCAGAGCGATAAACACGACCTCTACCAAACCGACTATTCAAAAAATTTCTCGTATGTTTTGCCAC
>CAJXZK010000089.1 GCA_913063055.1 uncultured bacterium | reverse complement strand
AGATGCCTTGCACAAAGTATTCGAACGTTTGGCCGCTAGCTACTTTACCCGGGGCAATTACACTCAAGCGCAAGTTATTTACGAGCGCATCTTAGTGCATCGCCTGAACCAGGTTGGCACTAGCGACACTGCACTGGTAGCCGATTTTAATAATCTCGCCGGGGTACTAGTTGCCCAAGAAAAATACAACCAGGCTGAACCGTTTATGCGACGCGCGGTGTCAATTTTAGATGTGGCTAAAGAAGTAGAGCCACTAAAAGTAGCGGAAGCACTTTCACTACTCGCCACTATTTATATGCGCCAAGACAAGCTCGTCGAGAGCGAACCATTGATTAAGCGGGCCCTGGAAATAAGACGGACTAATCTATCGGCCGAACATCCCGACGTGGCCCAAACACTTTCTGACTACGCCAAACTTCTGCGCAAGATGCAACGCGAGGAAGAAGCTGAGACCATGTACAAAGAAGCTCTAGCCATTCTCTCAAAAATCGAAGAAGAGCAAAATGAGCAAGAAGCCAGCGAAGCACTAGATACTAATGAAGCAACAGAGTCTAGTGAATCTATGGAAGCGGCTGCACAACAGTAGCCCAATCATTCAGAAACGAAATACTTGAGTACTCAAGTATTAGTCAAAAAACAAAATAGTTGTATGTACAACTATTTTGAAAAATGCAAAGCCTTCCGGAAAAAACTTGAAGCCGCTCCAGACAAATGCGTTGTTTCAAGGGTCAATTTTCCGGCAAGCTAAAGACTGGCTGGCACGCCCATAAGCTGTTCTACACGCAGCACCACTTCTTCAATATCTTCAGTGGTGAGGCCAAAGTGAGTTACGGCTCTAATACCAAGTTGACCTTCGACCGCTACAAGTACGCCAATATCGCGCAGGCGACGAGCCAGTTCCTGAACCGACAAATCGGCTCTGTCACTCTCAAAGAAAACCATATTGGTACGATGTTTAGCTGGAGCAACGCGAATGCCTTCGATTTCAGAGAGGCCCTGGGCTAGTTGCATGGCCAGAGCGTGATCGATGTCGAGCCTTTCTACCATATTATCGAGGGCCCAGATACAAGCTGCAGCCAGAACACCAGCCTGGCGCATACCGCCGCCAAGGGCTTTGCGAATGCGCCGAGCTTTGGCAATAAATTCATGGTTGCCACAAATAATTGAACCAGCTGGAGCTGACAAACCTTTAGAGAAGCAGAATTGTACAGAATCTACGTGGGCAGTAAATTCGTCAATACTGGCCAGCAAAGCTCGACTAGCATTGAACAATCTAGCACCATCAAGGTGCACAGCTAAACCATTCTGCAAAGCAATCTCTTTCACCATACGCATATAAGCCGGTGTTAGAGGCTGACCATTGTAGGTATTTTCTAAAGCAATAAGCTTAGTAGTGGTGCGGTGCACATTGTCATCATTAATACATAAACTGATTTGTTCTAAAGGCAAAGTACCATCGGCTTCGTTGGCAATAGTGCGCAGACTGACGCCGCCAAAAGCAGAAGCACCACCTTGCTCCCAGATAGCAATGTGCGAACGTGAGCCGAGAATAACTTCATCGCCGCGCTGACAGTGGGCCAGCACACTGCTGAGGTTGCCCATAGTGCCTGTGGGCACAAACAAAGCAGCATCTTTGCCGGTCAGTTGCGCACAGCGCTCTTGCAACAAATTGACGGTCGGATCTTCACCGTAAACATCGTCACCAAGCTCTGCTTTTGACATAGCATCGCGCATCTCTTGCGGCGGCAGCGTTACCGTGTCACTACGCAGGTCAATTCTATTCTTATTCATATCTTTCTCTTTTTAAGCACCGAAGAAATGCTTGTGTAGCTGCTTGACGGCATTGTCAGCATCTTCGTTTAGAACCAAGAAACTCAAGTTAATATCAGAAGCGCCACCAGAAATAACCAGAATATTGATGTCTTTCATGGCACTAAAGACTTCACCGGCAATACCACTGCTACCCCGGAACTGCCGACCAACAACTGTGACGATGGCAGTATTATTCAAGACTTTGAGTTCGCCCCATTCGGCCAGATCTTCTTTAATGGCATCGAGATTCTCAGTTGAATCGATAGTGATTGAAAGCGAAACTTCAGAAGTAGCAATCAAGTCAATCGAGGTCTTGTGGCGATCGAACACGCTGAATACTTTGGCTAGAAAACCGTGAGCCATGAGCATGCGCGGCGAGCTAATGAAAAGAGCCGTAATATTTTTCTTGGAGGCAATGGCGCAAATGCGCTGGGAAAGCGGAATATTCTTAGGATCAATATCGCTGTCAGCCACATCGGCTTGTATCAATGTTCCGGGGCTATCAGGCCGCATGGTATTCAAAACTTTTACTGGAATACTCTTCTCAACTGCTGGCTTGATGGTCAGTGGGTGCAAAACTTTAGCACCAAAATAAGCAAGTTCAGCGGCTTCCTGGAAGGTTACCTGGGCAATCACTTTGGCAGCTGGAACAATGCGCGGATCGCAGGTCATCATGCCGTCGACGTCGGTCCAAATTTCAATCCGCGAAGCATCAGCCGCTACACCAAGAATCGAAGCTGAATAATCGGAACCGCCCCGACCAAGAGTGGTGGTGACGCCATCTATAGTAGAACCAATAAAGCCCTGACTAATAACAGTAAAGCCATCTTTAACAGCCTGACCAATAATTTTCTTGGCTCGAATTTCAACTTCGGCCCAGAGTGGGTTAGCCTTACCGAAAGTATCATCAGTAATGAGAACTTGCCGGGCGTCGACCCACTGCACTTTCAGCCCGCGACTAGAGGCATACTCGGCCAAAACCCGACTGGAGAGCAATTCACCAATGGATGAAACCACATCCAGTGAACGCTTGGAGAGCTCACCTAAATAATTGATACCGCGCAAAACTGACTCTAACTCTTGCAAGTGAATGTTCAAGTCGGCCAGCAATGCCTGAGCCTTTTCGGCACTAAGAAGGCCTTTGACAGCATCAATGTGCTTTTGCCTGATCATCTCTATCTGAGCAAGAGCACCATCAAGATCACGACGAACCGCCAGGTTAGCTGCTTCAATCAAAGCGTTTGTAACGCCTGACATAGCTGAAACTACCACCAGGGGCGGTCCGTCATTTTCTTTGGTCTTTGAAATCAGGGCGAACACCTGTTCAAAACGCTCTTTCGAGCCCACTGAAGTGCCGCCAAATTTCATTACTATCATTGCAGGAAACCTAGAACTAACTAAATCTGGTTATCTTCTCCAGACATCAGCGCCGAGGTCACGCAGTCTTTCTTCCAGTTTGTCGTAACCACGATCAAGGTGACTCAAACCAGTTACTTCAGTTACGCCATCAGCACCGAGACCGGCGATGATTAGAGCAGCTGCAGCACGCAAGTCGCTTGATTTAACTTCAGCACCCATCAACTTAGGCACACCTTTGACGATGGCCGAGTTGGCTTTAAGCTGAATATCTGCGCCCATTCTGCGCAACTCGCCCACTTGCATGAAGCGGTTTTCGTACATGGTTTCAGTCATGATTGAAGTACCTTCAGCCACAGCCAGAACCGACATCAAAGGTGCTTGCAAGTCAGTGGGGAAGCCAGGATAAGGAACTGTGGTGACGTCGATTGCTTTCAAGCGACCTTCAACCTTGATTTTGATGGTATCTGGTGCATAAATTGAGCACTCAGCGCCCATCTCGTGAATTTTGCTGATTACGGCATAGATATGGTGAGCATTAGCACCATTGATGATGATTTCACCACCAGCAGCCATACAAGCATAGAGGAATGTGCCAACTTCAAGTCTATCTGGAATAGTGTCGACCACAGCACCATGCATTTCTTCTTGTGGCACGCCATCAATGACAATCTGGTAGGTACCAGCGCCAGTGATCTTGCCACCCATGGCATTAATACAGTCAGCCAGGTTAACGATTTCAGGATCTTGAGCAGCATTCTCAATGATGGTCTGACCTTCAGCTAAAACAGCAGCCATCATGATGTTTTCAGTGGCGCCATTGCTTGGACGGTCAAGGTAGATGCGAGCACCAGTTAACTTTTGGGTTGAAGCATAGACATAACCGTGGTCAATGCCCACTTCAGCACCAAGAAGCTTCAAGCCTTTTTCGTGCAAATCAATACGGCGCTCTCCAATGGCGCAACCGCCAGGGAGGGAGACTTTGGCTTCTTTGCAGCGAGCTAGCAAGGGGCCGAGCACAACGAACGATGCTCTCAGCTGACTGACCAACTCATAAGGAGCTTCGATTTCAGTAAGGTTAGTAGCGTCGATGCTAACTTCAGAATCTTTCACTTCGACTTTGGCGCCGAGGTGACGAAGCACTTCAGCCATCATGTGAACATCGGTCAAGTTAGGGACGTTTCTTAAAACAGTGACGTCTTTGGCGAGAAGTGCAGCTGCCATCATTTTGAGAACGGCATTCTTAGCGCCGAAAATTCTCGTCTCACCACGAAGAGGCTTGCCGCCACGGATGATGATACGTTCTTCGGCTTCCTGAGGCCCTTGTTTGGCTGGAGGATCTAATCTGGTTGCTTGTGGTGGTGTCATGTTACCTGCCGCTCATCTCGGGAGCTTGATTTCCAGCCCAGATAGGGCAGACAGTCACTTACGCATGGCTCCGTTTAGCGAGGTGACTGGTTCGAACAATGTTTGATTCCGGGAAGCTTGATTAAAAGATTGGTTACTTTCCGCCTCTGTAGTAACTCTACAACGGCCAGGTAAACACAATGTTAAGCAAATTTCGGAAAGCACTTTTTGTTCTGTTACGTTTTAGCCGCATCCTGAGCTGGTCTTACTTAAACGTATTGAAAACAGTTATAAAGTAGGATGTTAAAGTGCGGTAAACTCTGGCTGCCAAGGGGAAATTTCATGTCTTTTCGTCGCGTTTTTTCAGTGGTGCTCTCAATTTTCAGCACGGCTATCTTGCTCGATGGCTGCGTTATGTCAGAAGAGATGAAACGCATTGAAATAGTTAAACGAGCTCAAAAACAGAGAGCCGAAGCTGGCTCAACAAACCTAAATGGCGAGCAGCTCTTCTTTCGCAGCTGCAATACCTGCCATCCCAGCGGCAGAGCCAACATGGGCCCCAGCCTGGAGAACCTCAGCAAAGACTTTCCTGATGATGCCTCACTCAAGGCTTATTTACGCAAAGGCAAAGGCATGATGCCAGCCCAACCCGTAGAGATTATCAACGACCAGGAGATGGACAATCTCATTGATTATTTGCGCCATCTAACCTTCGACAAATAAAGCAGAAAAATCTACTGAATAATCAGCATCTCTAAAAGCCAAATCACCACGGCCAAGAACATAAGCAGCATGATGACGCGCGAGAGTAGTGCCGGGCTTGAGAGAATAATTGGCGGAATTGGCAAATACTTGATGAATACTTTGGCTATGCGGTCTCTATCGCTTAGATAGATAGACGTTATTACGAGCGGCCAGAGCTGCTTTTTGCCAATGGTCGGATGGTAAAGCACAAGAATCAGCTCGGGGCTTAAATAAACCTTCTCCACCTGCTGCCAGTTAACAGTTTTACGCTGGGGCCAGTAAGGTCCGCGGTACTTAATGCCATGACGACTGAGCTGTAGGCTCGAAGGGGTGAGGTAAGGTCGCAAACCAACCATGACCGAAAGGGCGGCTATGCCGAGAAAAAAACCTTCGATGTTAAAGAGCAGCTTCCAGTCTTTCGCCAAAAGGAGCGGTGTCCAGCAATATTTGGCCAAACCAAGATAAGCCGAAGCAAGAATCAAGCACATGAGCATTTCGCTCGGCTCTTTTTGCTCTACGAAGTTGTCCTGAGCCTCTCCTTCAGTGTCAGAAGAGCCAATATCAGCATAAGGATCGTATTCGTCAGGGGGCTGTGCCATGCAGGCTAGAGTAGCTTAAATTTAGAGCCAGTGGCAAGTGGTAAAACCCGGTAAAAGTCAGGAAAAAGACGCCACCGCTGACAAAAAAATCAGCCAAATAATTCTTTGTTGGCAATCTCGGCGCGCTGACTCACTTCAGCCTTAATCTCAGGGGAAGCGCTATGCAAGTCGCCCACCCAGTCGAGATCGGCCACAGCTTTGTAGAAATCTTGATCAAAGGGGCGGGTGCGCACCACTACCGGCATGGGCACGGCATAACCCAAAACCAGAGCCTGTTGCTTGGGATCCATTTGGGCCAAAACAGTACGCAAAGTTTGCGATCCCGAAACGCCAGTAAAGACGGCATCAATATCTTTATCGTCGTTGAGCAAGGCCGTCACCCTTGTGCCAATTTGACTGAGCACTTCTGGATCGATACCCGAAGGTCTCTGGTCAACAATGAGGAGGGTGACAAAATACTTGCGCATCTCGCGGGCGATAATACCGAATATGGTTTGCTTGGCTACAGCTGGAGAAAGAAACTTGTGCGCTTCCTCAATCACAATCATCAACTTGCGCGGGGCAGGAACGCGCTCAGGATCGCAAATGTAGAGCTCAGACTGGCGCACATATTCAGCGTGTATACGTCTGGTGATGATATTGGTGGCAAGCATGTACGAGAGCAAATTATTCTGCCGACCAAATTCTAGGACCACGTGCTTGCCCGCCTGAATTTGGGCCAAGATCTCTTCTATATAGTTATGACCAACCCGTGGTTTTAAATATGGTGTCTTTTGCACCACTGTATTGAGCCTACGCTGAAGGGTCTTAAGCGAGGTGGGGTGGCCTTTGAAATTCTGGCAAAATTCTTCTATTTCATCGCCCGACATGTCGAGCAAAGTAGCAATCCAATCAGCGCCAATTTTCTCTTTGAAGATATAGGCATTCTCAAGTGAGGCCTCGGTCAAATTTAGTTCGTTCTTGAGCAGGTCAAGGTCTTCAATTTCGATTTGGTTGTAGCCGATATAAAGCTCGCGCGCATCAGGAATTCCGCGAGCACGCGAAGATTCGCGATCGAGGGAGAAAACCACCACACTATGACCAAAGAGCTGCTTGAGCCCCTTCACTCTTGGTGCCGATTTACTTTCAGACATGGCCTGCCAGCCATATTCGTTGTGCATATCAAAGACCAGCACTGAGGCCAAATCTTTCTTGATGATACCGCTCAAAAAAATACGGGTGAGGAAGGACTTACCAGTGCCTGACTTGCCAAAAATTCCATTTGAGCGCTCGATGAAACGATTGAGATCAATGCAAACCGGCGTTTCCATGTTGAGGGGACGGCCGATATTAAAATGGGTGTTGCGAGCATCACTCTCGTCTTCTTCACCAAATACCAGGGCGAAGTCAGCCGAACTAGCCTCATACACCGGTGAGAAGTGCGAAGGAATGGTCTTCACCGGCCGCAACTCGCGGGTATCTTCAGCAGTTGACTGCTCAAGCATGAGCATGGGCTGCAGCTTAACAGTGCCAAAAGTAGTTACCCCGGACAAAACCGACATCAAAAACGGGTCGGTGCGGGGCGGATTGAGCAAAATACTAGGATTAGCAGCCGATAGTGTCACATCGGTAAGCATGCTGAAAAAGCGCGAATTGGCGCCTTCGACCACAACAAAGCGGCCCACCCGCAAATCTTCCACGCTCTGCTCTGTATCAAGCCGCATCTCCAGCCCTTGGGAAAGAGAGCCTTGAATGATGATGCCCAGATAACTTGGCCGCGACTTCACCACGGCCTAAGACTTGGATTCGAAGCCAATCGCTACAGCAAAGACGTTAATGGCCGTGAGTCTATCATCGCCACTATATTCTTCCCGGCGAACAATGTCGCTTTCATCAGCCCCGCGATACTCAGTGAGAGTATATACAACCGGCTCATGCAGGCTCTTTTCCAGGCGGTAAAGATTGCCGTTGACACCATTGGCTCCAATCAAACCCCAGACGCCATCAAGAGCCTTGATAATGTCTTCAATCGTGTGGGGCCACTGTGCTCGGGTAACTATCGTCATTTTTCTTCTCGAGTTTAAATAGATCAACTGTGACGTGCTCATCATACTTGTATAAGTCTGAACAGAGCAAAGGTTGATCTAGTTTTAGCGCTAGTATAAAAATTTGTCCGGAGAGGGACTTGAACCCTCAAGGCTTGCACCACACGCCCCTCAAACGTGCGCGTCTACCAGTTCCGCCATCCGGACTAGAGACCTCGCCCAGATTGCTCTGGAGAACTCTTTACTCAAATACTAATTTGAAGGGAATAGCAGTATTTGAAAAGTTCAGGAGGCTTGAACCCTAAAGGCCCAAGGAGCATTAGTTCATCACGCGAAGGAGGTCACTGTCAATACTATGGAACATTGGCCTAGCTCTTTGCGTCCCTAAGGCAGTGGCCGAAAAAAGCTTGCTATTGCTGGCCTGGAAGGGCTGGAAGAGCAAAAAGAACAGCAAAAATGAACGTGAAGCGAGTAGCAGTCAGGGTTTTCACTAAAGAATTTATCTTTTGCTTACATAAAATCCCCCAAAATGGGCATACAGAGAATAATCCTGGACCGGGAATTTCACCTTAATGATTGAAATGTTTGTATATGGAATTGCTTTTGACGCCCGCACGGGACAACCGATTGTTGTCCTGAACGATTCCACCAAAAGACGCGCCCTGCCCATCTGGATTGGACCTTTCGAAGCCCAAGCTATTGACAAGGCCCTCAACAATCACAAACCTGAGCGGCCCATGACCCACGATCTCTTGCTTAATACAATTACAGCCCTTGGCTACAAAGTCGACCGCATCGAGATTAACGAACTGGCTTCTAGTACTTACTTCGCGACTATCTTAATTAAGCTCAACGACCCAGCCAAGAAACTAGATGTCACTAAACCCCTTGATGCTAGACCGTCTGACGCTATCGCCATTGCCCTGCGGGCCAAAGTGCCAATCTTTGTCTCGGCCCAGGTGATTGCCGACGGCACAATTGCCGCCGACCATCAAAAAGACGAGGAAGAAGCAAAGCAGTTCAAGTCTTTCATTGACGGCCTGAAAGCCTCAGACTTCCAAAAGCCTGGCAGTTCTAGTGATTGATAGCCCTGTTATCTGACTCTATTACTTGCAGCTACCGTGAAACTTGCTCTTATGCTTGCTGTAAGTAACTGAGCGCTCACTGACAATGAGCATATGGCCGTCCGCGCCGGGCTGCAAAAGCCAGCTTACTTTGATGCTGGCGTGACCAGCAGTGCCGTGAAAGACAACTTCTATGGCCGGTTTGCTATTAACGGGGTGCTTCGCCTCTTTAAAGCTAGGGGTGGCAAAGGTCTCTTCGTTCTTTAATGAATTAAGATGCTCATCTTTGAAGCTCGTCGCTACTTCTTTAGCGAAACTGTCACGGTTAAGCTTTTGCCAGCGAACGTCACCGCGCTCACGCTCAACTCCCAACTCAATTGTGGCATCAGGGGCATAAAGCTCAACCAACTTCATATCGTTGGACAAATCATACTTCTTGTACTGATCAAAGAGCCTCTGGGCATCAGCGAAATCTTGAGCCTTAAAATCTTTCGACTTATGCTCTTTATTTTCAAGCTTCTTGGCCGAAGCGGCAGGACAAAGGCTAGCGGCACTAAGAGTCAGAGCTAAACTGACACACAGGGCGGCAACGACTTTTCTCAAAACAATCTTCATGGGCTTAACCCTTTTTCTTTAAAGCAGAGTTGAGAGCTGCTTCTAGTGTGGCAATCTTGGCTTCCAGCTGCTTCTCTTTGTCAGATTGAATTTCCACTGCAAGCTTGGCATCTTGGGCTTGCCACTGCAGCTGCTTGGCTTCACTCTTCAACTCTTTAGAGCGAATCTTCCAAATCGAGAACATTGTGATCACACCCAAAGCAAAGAACTTCAGCGCAATCAGCGGGAGAGGCAGCTGCAGCGCCTGAGAGGCAATGGTGTAACTGACATTCAGGGCTGAAGTGGTAGCCATAAAGTAAATAGTAAAAGCAACAGATAGACCGGCCAAAGCCATGTACAAATATTTGGGGAGCACTTCTCAACGCCTTACTTAAGTTTCGCCAGCAGTTGCTCAAAATCTTGAGGCAGCTCAGCTTGAAATTCTAACAGCAAATTAGTCACTGGATGAATAAAAGAAAGCCTAGCTGCATGCAGGGCTTGTCCGCGCAAACCGAGCTTGTGCCTGGCTTCAAGAGTACCGGAAGTTTTGCGATTGTAAACTATATCGCCAGCCACAGGTAAATTAAGACTAGCCATGTGCACGCGAATCTGATGGGTACGACCAGTCTCAAGGCGACATTCAACTAGAGTAAATTTAGAGAAATTTCTCACCACCTGAAAATGCGTCACAGCAGATCGACCACGTTGTCCTTCTCTGACAATCGTCATCTCTTTGCGTTTCAGTGGATGCCGGCCAATGGCTGCATCGACCTTACCGCTCTCGACTTTTGGTACGCCTTCAAGAAGAGCCAAATAAGTTCGCTGTGCTTGTTTAGTTTGCAGTTGCGCCGAAAGACCTTTATGGGCAATATCAGATTTGGCCACCATGATCAGGCCACTGGTGTCTTTATCGAGGCGATGAACTATGCCGGGTCGAACCACACCACCAATCGAGGACAGGCTGCCCTGACAATGATAAAGCACTGCATTTACAAGTGTGCCGCTACTGACGCCGGCACCAGGATGAGTAACCATGCCAGCAGGTTTATTGATCACCAGCAAATGTTCATCTTCGAATACTATCTGTAGCGGAATATTTTCCGCCACCGCCTCTAACACCTCAGGTGGTGGCAAAATTACTTCGACCAGATCGCCTTCTTTCAACTTCAGACTGGCCCGGGCAACAGTTCCATTGACTTTAATCAAGCCATCGTCAATGAGCTTTTGCACCCGAGCGCGACTGAGCTCATCGATATGAGCAGCCAAATATTGATCGAGCCTAGAGCGTTGGGAGAAACCTTGATCAGCAACAACGGTTAGCTCAAGGGGCTCAACTAAATCACTGGCTTCTAGCTCAGGGTCATTGAGCATCAGCAGGCTTACCCTCATCTTTATGCAAGAAAAGAATGTCAACAAAAATCAGAACCAAGCCGACATCAATTAAAGCATCAGCAACATTGAAAATAGGGAAACTAAAAAAGGCGAATTCGAGAAAATCAGTCACACAACCTTGACTGTAACGCTCGAACAAATTACCGCAGGCACCGCCGATAATCAGACCCACACCCACTCTCTCAAGAGCAGCAAAAGCCGAGGCCTTAATCAAACGATTTAGGGCCCAGCAAATAAAAACGAAAGTATAAACAGTGGCAATAATAGTCATGAGTGGAGCGTGATCTCGTCCTAGAGAAAATGCCGCGCCAGTATTGTTGGTCAAACGAAACTGCAAAACTCCCGGCCAGTACGCTGACTCTTCGCCAAAAATCAAATGACTTAAAGCCCATAATTTCGCTGCACGGTCTAAGCTAAAGGCAATGACAGCGGAGAGCACCACAGTAAATAGCTGATAGAGCCGACCACTGTGAATGACTTCTTTAGTAGCCGATTTAGAGCTTAGTTCAGGACTTGCTGCAGGATTTTGCGTAGAAATTGGCGTAGGACTTGGCGTAGAACTTGGCTCAGGCTCTTCCTTGATATCATTCTTGTGATCGTGCTCAGGCATAACAGCGGCCTAAAAAGAAATGCCGCTTACTCATCTCTTTACTTACTCTCGCCAACTGGAGCCACAGAACTCTTGCCAGAAGGTTTTCCGCCTGGCTGTTCGGCGGGCTTTGCCGTCGACTTTTTCTCGTCATCAGCTTTGGCATCAACTTTTTTCTCTTCGGGCTTCTTCTCTTCTGCTTTCTTGTCTTCTGATTTTTTGTCGTCTAGTTTCTTCTCTTCGACTTTTTTATCTTCTGATTTTTTCTCGTCTTTCTCGTCAAACGCCGGATGCTTGCGGGGCAGCTTCTTATCACCTTCCGCTACTTGTACTTCATCTTTGACCGGCACAGGTTCGGCAATAACATTCATGCGTCGAGTTAAGAAAGAAACGCCCATGACAGAAGTGCGCATGGGATTAGTCAAAATTACAGTAGCAGTGAGAAGCTCATTGCGATTTTCGTTATTGGCACTCATCACCCGCTCTAAAGCCGGTGCTTCCAGAGGCCGCGGACTATCAGTTGGGCTGGGCTGAGGAAAACGCAAAGGCTGACTGGTTATCGAACCAACAGCAAAGAGACCAGGAGGCAAAGATACTTCTAGCTTGGCGGAATATTGTTTTCCGGCTTTCACTTGTTCTGGCGCCGTAAATACGGCATTGAGCTGCTTAGCTAGGCCAAAAGCAACTTTCACTTTTTCATAGTCAATGCGATCACCCACGATCTTCCAGGCATTACCAATTTTCTTTAGATAAAGCTGCCCTTCCGAAAGCGACTGTAGCTCGCCCTTGCTGCTCATACCAGGCATCTCTTTTGAGGTTGTGCCAACAGCCATATCACGCGACTCAATAGTGGCAAAATTGCCTTCTATTCTTACTTGCTTAGTTTTCGATACCGACTTAGCATCGGGGTAGGTCTTCCAAAAATCTTGTGTAAGAGTAGTGACAGCCTTCTTGTCGAGACCATCATTGTTGACATAGTCATCGGAATAGTTCGACATCACACCATCAAGGTTGTGAGCATTCCACAATGTTTCGATGTTCGAAAGTGTATTCTCAATTTCCTTTTTCTCTTTCTCGTGCTCTTTGTCATCACTATCGAGAGTAAAATCCTGACTGCCAAGAGTGATTGCCGGAGAGGTTTCTAAGGCCAATACCGGTGCAGCAAGCATGAGACTGCTAGCAGTTAAGGCACTAATCAAAAGCAAACGAGAGACGGTGGAATTATTGCAGAGCACTGGTTTCATATGTGGTATCACTAATGACCTAAAATCGGGGACAAAACAAAAGTAGAAGAAGTAGACTTTGAGAGAAGCGGGAAAGAACTTAGAGCCAGAATTAGAACTTGCAGCGAACCTAGCTAAGTATTATATCCGCTCATTCTCTTTAGAACCGACAGCTGCCATTAAGACTGACACAAAAACTTTCAAGATTAGGAGAATCCAAAAGAGAGGCCCATTATCTGGGCCTCTCTCATCACTTTGGGCGATGGCGCTAGCTGAAAGAGACAAGCGTTGACCGAACAGCGAACAAGCCAAGCCCTCAGCAACTGACTTAATCTGGGACTTAGACAGCTACGAGCAGCTGGTTCATCAAGTCAATGTTCTCTTTAATCGACTTAGCTGAGGCGTTGAGCAGGTCTTGCTCTTCTTTGTTCAACTTAAGGTCAACAATCTTCTTCATGCCTTCTCTGCCCAGTACTACTGGCAAGCCGATATAGACATCTTTTAGACCATAAGCGCCATCAGCTTGAACGCAGCAAGGCAACAAGCGGTTTTGATCTTTCAAAATTGCTTCTACCATTTGCACGACAGAACGACCCGGAGCATAGTAAGCGCTGCCGGTCTTGAGCAAGTTGACGATTTCAGCGCCGCCGTTCTGGGTGCGCTTGGTCATTTCGTCAATTTTGGCTTGAGGCAAGAATTCAGAGATTGGAATACCGTTGACGGTAGCGAAACGAGTGAGAGGAACCATCAGGTCACCGTGACCGCCAAGAACCATGGCGCGAACGTCTTGAACGGAGAAGCCAGTTTCCATGGCAATGAAGGCCTGGAAGCGAGCGGAGTCAAGCACACCAGCCATACCGATAACTCTTGAAGCTGGCAACTTGGTAGTTTTCCAGGTCAAATAGGTCATCACGTCAAGTGGATTGGAGACAGTGATAAAGATTGCATCAGGCGAATACTTGATAGCTTCTTTAGCAACGCCTTGAACGATGTTAGCGTTGATTTTAAGTAGCTCGTCGCGGGACATACCAGGCTTTCTGGCGATACCGGCAGTAATTACAACGATGTCAGAACCCTTGGTAGCGGCATAGTCATTAGAGCCGACAACTTCGCAGTCGTGGCTGGTAATGGCAGCGGCTTGCATCATATCGAGGGATTTGCCTTGGGGCATGCCTTCAACAACATCGACTAGGCAGACGTCGGCAATTTCTCTATCAGCCAAATACTGGGCCACGGTGGCGCCTACAAATCCGGCTCCTACAACTGTAACTTTGCTCACGAGCATTCCTCCAACCACGATAAATCCATCCCAATTTAGAACTTGAGGTTAGCACCTGTCGGCAATTTCTTGGACGAGCTTAAGCTAGCCTTCATATACATAGTTCGGGCAGCTGCGTCTTGACTAAGTGGTTTCATCACGTAGACCCATTTTTTTCTGGAAAATTCAGTTAATCTAGAAAGTAGATAGGTCTTCAAGCGTTAATAAAATAAATCAGGGCCAAGACCCCGAAAAAATAACCAGCGAAGACAGCGGGACTAAAAACAGACCCAGACTAAGACTACAGTTCAAAGACGCACGGATACTGGCGATGGAAGAGAAAGCCAAAATTACAGTTGCCAAGGCAGGGGGGAGCAGAGGCTCGGCTAGTGCCTTCGGCCATGGCTTGACCCTGACACTGACCTTAACAGTAAATGTCCTAGTGGTAATGGCCGTCACTATCATCTGCTCCGTCGCCGCCTCTGCTGCCCGGGCGGCCGATGAGCCGGTACTAAAACCAGACGTACCAAAGTTTGACGCCACCGATAGCCCGGACCGCTCCACTCTGAAAGGCACAATTGAGCACCGCATGGCGGTACCGCCCCCAGCTCCGAAGAAGGCAAAAAAACTGAATTCTTCAGCCAGCAGCAACAAACCTACTGACTTCCAGCTCAGTGGCGCCCAAAGGGCCCAAAGAGACCGAGAAAGAGTGCTCAAAGCAAGAGCCCAAGAACAAGCGTTAAATGCCAGACAGCCTTTTACCATCGAACAATCGGTGGGCATTATCGGGGTCAAGTTCCACAAACTGCCCGACGGACCGGCAGTAATCAACACCGTTTTCGCCGGCACTCCGGCCGCCAAGGCGGGCATGCACGTTGATGACCAGATTGTAGCGGTAGACGGTGTTCCGACCCGCAACCTGAACAAAGACCAGTGCTACGACTTGATAGTGGGCTCACCAAACACCCCTGTGACGCTATCGGTTTTACGCCGGCAAAATTTTGATGTTAAACAGATGGTTCGCATGGACTTCAACGACATTCCCGACCCACTTGTACGCCGCGACTATCTCAATAGCCTCTAGATTAAACTTATCGCAGTCGATTTATTTGCTAAACTTGAGCGATGAAATTATGTTTTGATGCCACCAAATTTGGTAGCGGTTTAGATGGAGCAGTAGAACTGGCGACCTCCAAGGGCATTAAGTCTGTGGAGTATTCATTCGCCCCATTTGCCCCAGCCAAAGCAAATAAAAAAGCAGATGACAAGGAGCAAAGCTACCTTGAAGCGACAAAAGAAGCGGCACTAGCCCAAGGGGTTGAGTTCGCCTGCCTCAATTTAGATTTTTGCCTTGATGCTTCCGATAAAAAATCAGTGAAGCAATTCTCGCCCATGATTGAAAAGCTCGGCCAAGTGGCCAAGAGCCTTGACTGTAAGAAAGTGTCATTCTTTTTGCGACCATCCAGTCAAGACAATTGGATAGAGGACTTTGCCGCTGTCTACCCTTCAATCAAAGAAAGCCTTGATGCTTTGGGTGTCGGCCTCTTACTAAGACTATCAACACCGTCTGAATATCGCGGTGTCTCACTGAAAAAATGGCGGGCCATGGACCCTCAAGAATGGCGCGATCTAATTTCATCGTGCCCCGGCCTTGCCCTGATCTATTCACCTGCCGACTGCCTCTGGCAGGGCATCGAATACCTGGCAAATCTTTCTGCCTTTGCCACGGCCATCGATCATGTGGTGGCACATGACGTTGAAATAAATCGCACCATTCTTGCCGATAGCGGCACCTTCGGCCCCCTCTGGTGGCACTATCGCTTAGCCGGCAAAGGACACGTAGACTGGCGTCAAGTCATCGAAGCCTTAAAGCTCTACGGCTATATGGGTGCATTTTCTATGCAATTTGATGATCAGTTTTTGGCAGAAGACGATCAATCGATGGACGAAGCTCTAGATGAATCGAAGCGGCATTTTGCCAGACTTCTGCGAGGATAACTAACGATGGCTGATGATCATCAAATCTTGCTCTACCTTCACACCCACTGGGACAGAGAATGGTATTGGAGCTTTGGTGCTTATCGCACGCAGCTGACACAAGTAGTCGAGTCGATTGTGCAGCTACTGGAGCAGGGCGAACTCGATAATTTTATGCTCGACGGCCAAACCTGCCTGCTGGAAGATTTAGCCGAAATGACACCATCGCTAAACTCGCGCATTACCAGCTTAGTACAGAAGGGCAGATTATCAATTGGCCCCTGGTATGTTCTGGCAGATCAGCTTTTAGTCGGTGGAGAAAGCCTTACTCGCAATTTGCATTACGGCATGAAAGCCGCTCGACACCTCAATGCAGAACCGGCGCTAGTGGGCTATTGTCCTGACACCTTTGGTCACAGCGCCGACCTACCGCGCATCCTTAAAGGCTTTGGCATCGACAATGCCGTTGTCTGGCGGGGCGTACCCGAGATGAGCGGCGGCCCCTTCTTTCTTTGGCAAAGTCCAGACGGCTCAGAAGTACTAACAAATCAGCTTGCCCGGGGCTACTATCAAACAGCCTTCCATGAAAATGTCAGCACTGAGAAATTAGCTGATTATCTGCTGAGCTTCTTAGGCTGGCAGAAAAATAGTGTTTCCTGGGAAACATCAACTGAACTAATTGAAACCAATAACAAAGCCCTGACTTACAGCGACGAGCTGCGCTCAGCTCTGGTGCCCGTTGGCGGCGACCACTTGCGTCCAGCCCCAAATTTCAAAAATCAGTTGCGTGATTCTCTCGCACTAATCAATAGCAAATCACCAGTAGACCCACTATCGACCTTGCTTTCAGAGCATAATTTTTCAGCCAAAGCAGTATCGCTTGAAACATTCCTTACTCAAGCAAAAAGCACGTTGGCTAGCGACCTCAATGCCTTGCAATTAGTTCGCGGCGAACTGCGCGACAACCGCACCGCCTTTGAATGCGAACGGGCTTACATGCTCGCTGGAGTGCTTTCAACCAGACTCTATCTCAAACGCGAAAATCGCCTGCTAGAGCACACCCTGCTCAAAAAAGTAGAGCCACTGCGAGCGATGATGGCTCTGGCAAAATGGCTCAAGTATCCCCATGAAGAGCTTGATCACAGCTGGCGCCTTCTACTAAAAAATCACCCACACGACAGTATCTGCGGCTGTAGTATTGACGAAGTGCATGACGAGATGCAAAGTCGCAATAAAAGTCTAGCAGCACAGTTAAATGTCTTAGCCCGCCAGGGGCAAGAAGCACTAACCAGACAAGTAAATCCAAGTGAAAGCGAAATTCGCCTTGGTCTGCACTATATGGATGTGCTTGATCCCCATCACACAGACAAGGGCGATGGCCCTTCAACCATGGTGATAAACACCGCAACGAACCCGGTTTCAATGCCAGTTTTAATCCGTTTCGCCAAAAGCAAAGATGCCTCGTCAATTACAACCCAAGGCACACCCCCTGGCACAACCGCAGCCGCAAAAGAAGTCGATTTTTCTCACTCACTACAGATAGTAAGCAGACACGACGCCACTGAAGCATTTCTTGAATTGTCTGGAGTACCGCAATTTAAAAATGTCGAAATTATTGAGGCTTATGCCTACGCTGATGGCATCCCGGCCTTTGGCCTGGCCAAGCTACCCGGCCTTGGCTCAGCTATTAGCCGCAAATCAGAAACCGCGGCCAATCTCAAAGAGAACTACACAAGTGCGCTGAACAACCTCGCCATTCACAATCAATTTCTCATTGCTTACATTGACAAAAAGGGTCAGTTAATAGTCAAAGAAAAAAGGACAGGAGACGCTAGTGGTGTAATAACCCACAAACTCGGTCACAGCTTTGCCGACACTGCCGATGGTGGCGACACTTACAACTACGATCCGCTAGCCTTAGATGAGCCAATAACATCGACAATAGTCGATGTCAGAGCTGGAATGAAGGGCCCCATCGCCGCTTCACTAATAGTCGAATACGAAATCACTCTGCCTGTAGGCTTGAAGGAAACAGGCACGATCAAACGCAAAGGCGAGGCCAGCGAAGCTCCAGCCCTGATTGAATTCAAGCGCTCAAACAAGACAGTAAAACACAAAATCACCACTGAGATTAGCCTAAAAGCTAACGTTCCAATAGTCTATTTTGAAACCCAGTTCAAAAACAAAGCAACAGATCATAGACTCGAAGTGATTTTCTCAGTTGGAGAGCCACTAACTGAAACAATCAGCGAGAACCACTACAGTTTAATTAGACGCCCTGTTGCGGCGAAAGCTACTCTTCACCCGGTTTACGACGAAAAAGCTTTTGTTTCGCTCGGCCACGAAGGGGCCCTAGATCGCTATCCTTGTCAGCGCTTCTTTATTGCTCACAATCACTGCTTCTTCAACGTCGGCTTACCTGAATACGGTGCGGCTGGCAGCCAAGTTTCAATGACATTGCTTAGAGCCGTAAGTTATCTCTCACGCAACCGCCTGCGAACACGGGGCGGCGGTGCTGGCCCCAATATTGCTACACCCGGTGCCAACTCACTCGGTCTCAATCGCGTATCTTACGCCTGGGCCCCCATAGCCGAAACTGAGCAAAACATCGCCGCCACAGCCTATGGCCTCGCCGAAATTTACGAAAATCCGCTAACGGCTTTCGTCGTTCCTGAAAACGAATTTGACCGCATGAGCTTTATCGAAGTCGAAAATCATGCCATTAAGATGATGGCCTCATATATAGATGAAGACAATCAGTTGACCCTGCGCCTTCTCAACGGCACGGAGAGCAAACAAATTTCAAAAGTTCTCGGTACGCAAGAAGCCACCATACATAAGCTAGACGGCACACTGCTGAAAGAAGCCAAAGCAGCAGGAATGGTCTGGGGCCGACCCGCTTTTGAACTTGAATTTCAGCCATTTGAGCTGATCACCGTTAAAATAACCAATGTCGAACCAAGCAATTCGTGACGAACCTTTGAAAATGATAAAAATGAAAAAGCCTCTCAAAATTCAACTAGTGCGCCTGAGCGTAATTGCTCTCTCGTCTGCTCTCATGTTAATTTCGAGCACAAATCTGGCCCAGGCTGCTAGCAAAGGTCCTTACCCTGACTCAGGATTGGCCATCGACGCCCAAAAGCAATTGCAAAAGGCAGTCAGTGCCATGAAGTCAAAAAACTGGAGCAAAGCACGCGACGCCGTTGACGCAGCTTCATCCTCGGCCACTGACGCCAAAAGCTGTCTTTTCATTATCCACACTCTCGATAGCTTTGGCGGGCAAGGCAATAAAGTCAAGCGGGGCGCAGTAGAAAGGGCACTAGGCCTGGCAAAAACCAGCGATGACCTGATGGAAGTAGCGAAATACGCCCGGCAATGCGAGATGTATGATCTCTCAAAGAAAACACTCGATGAACTTGTCAGCGGTTCAAATTCATACGACGACTTGATCACAGTAGCTCACCACGCTCACGAAGCGGCAATGGCTGATCTCGCGCACCTAGCCTTACACAAAGCCTATTCTCTCGTAAACAACGAGCCCGATGCCCTCGACTTTATCCGCCAAGCAAGCAACCTCGGCATTGAAGACCTTGCCCGCAAAGCAGCTAAAGAGCTAATCGAAGATCAATCAACCAGTGCTGAATGTACGGCTCTAACAGCTAAATTCGAACAGCTAAAAATGCCCGATCAAATTCGCGCAGCCCTAAAAAGAGCCCTAGAAAAGGCTACTACTGTTGCCGACTACCTAGCCATCTTTAATGCAGCAAAGCACTTTGAAGAAGCAGACATTGTCAAAGTAGCCCAATATCGCGGACGCAAACTGACCCTGATAAACAAAATCAAGGGAGAAAAAGAATCTACTCCAGAAGCAGTTGCCGACCAATCTAAGAAAAGCAAAGAAGAACTCATTCGCAGAAGTCTCCAAAAACCAAGTGGTTTCTAATGGCAGAAGCTGAGGGCAAAGCTAACCCACTGCCAAATGTTGGCGATCTTCTCTTTGTCGGTGTCTGCCAGCTACTACTGTTTATGCGGCCAGCTTTTATCTTCAGCGATTGTTCCACCGGTTGGCACATTGCTACGGGCTTTTATATACTAAACAAGCATGTCATTCCCCACCAAGATTTCTTGTCTTACACCTTTCCTGGTAAAGAGTGGGTTGCCTATGAGTGGCTCTCAGACTTAATGATGGCGGCCCTTGTCAAAGCTGGCGGCCTCAATCTTTTAGCAGTCATTGTCACTCTTTCCGTCGCCACCCTTGTGCTGGCGCTCTATCAGCGCATTCGCAGCGCTGGCAGCAACTTCATTTTTGCCATGCTATTTTCGGTATTCGGCCTTTTGACCGCCGCCATCCACTGGCTCGTGCGACCGCACATCTTCACTTTCTGGGGCGTCTACCTTTTCACCACCAGGCTCGAAGATTTTTACAACGGCAAGCGCAGCCTTAAGTCACTATTCGCCTGGCTACTTCCTTATATGATTCTCTGGGTTAATTGCCATCCAGCCTTTTTATTGGCCTTTGCCATAACCGGTTTATATATGGTGGTGGCCACATTCAGAGGCCTGATTGCCGGTGTCTCACCCTTGCGCGATGCCAAACTAAAACAAGCTATCCAGCTCTTAGCTTTACTGGGCGGCCTCTTTGCGGTGAGTTTGCTTAACCCCTACGGCCTGCAGCTCTACCACTACATCGGCGAATATCTTCAC
>CAJXZK010000088.1 GCA_913063055.1 uncultured bacterium | reverse complement strand
TTCGAAGGCCATCACTGCTGAGTGTTTTTGCCCTAAGAACCTCTGGAAATTTTCGTTTGCTCTGCTCTTGTCGCCAGCGAGATAACGATTGACTCCGATCCAGAATTCGGCGCTGCCGCGTGAGTGCCGCTGGAATTCATTCTCGGGTGTTTCACCCAGCAGATATTTGCCAATTGTAATTGGCTCGCTATCTACGTAGCTTCGCTCAAGAGCGCTTATGTCTAGTTTTGCTGGCTTACCGACGATCTTATTATTGAGCCACTGGTAGATGGGAAAGAGCTTTTTGTATGCTTTGCAATTCATGTGTGAACCGCGATAGGGGCCAGCTATAGTTGATTCGAGATTGTTGAAGCATTCATCGAAATTCGACTGGCCCAGGGCTAGACCGAGTTTGTAATTCTGAATCATGGCCCATTGCTCGCGGTATTCATCTTTAGCGGCTATAGGTTTTTTTGTAGAGCCATCAACCAGGTCTCTCATTTTGCTAAGCACAGAAAGTGATTCGGCGATTACTTGTTGTGCTGCTTTGTCATTACCCTGACGCAGGTAGTCCGAGATTGTTTCTGATGCCAGTCTGTCGTTGAATTGATAAGTGCTGCCAAGCTGGTCGGGGCGGTAGAGATCCGCTGCACCAAGAGGAGACGACTTGTCGGGGTGGGCAGAGGAGAAGACAATAATTCCTTCTTCTTGGCCTCTGGGGAACCAGCTCACTTCGTGCACTTGATCTAGGCCGCCATCGCCTACTGAACAGGTTTCCAGTGTGACATAGACATAGTCTTTTGTTGGTTCAATCTCCAGCTTGTTAGGAGACCAGCCGCAATAGACGTCACCGTAAACATCGTCATAAGAGCGTGCCTGGAGATAACCGGGCTCGGCAAATTTGACATAACCGCTAATCTCGTTGCCACTTCGAGTTAAGCTATTTTTGTCTAGTTTTTTTGTGCGCTGATAATCTACTTTATTGCTGTTATTGGTTGCGTAGAGGTTCCAGCCGCCAGTGGGGCCAAGTGGATGCATGGCGACGCGCCTGATACTCGCCGAGTCTTTGCGGCTGCACTTAGTACCGACTAAGCGGTGGTTAGAAATGGCAGGAAATCTGCGCTTGTCTGCTTCGATGTCGGCACTACAGGCGGTGACTAGTGCCGTGGCCAATATAACCATGGCCGCGCGAATAACATTTTTAGCTAATGGCTGGCGAACTTGTCTTGCCGCTGGTTTGATCATGTTTAAGAACTCTGGCTGTTGAGTCTGAAATTGACATGTTGATGGTTCCAGGTTTCCTTAGGCTTTGACAGCTAGTTCAGCGTAGCGAGAACCTTGTTTGGTACCGCGGCGCTCTAGCTCAGCTTCGATTTTTTGCATAATTCGGTCTTTCTCAAAACACCACTCTGGTGCAATGATTTCATCCCGTGAGCCCTCAGCTACCAGTCGCATGATCACAGTTTCTTCGGGGATTAGCTCTAAGGCGTCTGCTACCAGGCGCACATATTGATCTTCCTCTAGTAGAGGCAGTCTCCCTGCCAGGTAGTCTGCTTCCATCGGCGTGCCTTTGTAAATGCAGAGCTGGTGAATCTTAAGTGCTTCCAATTTAAGGGGCGCGATCGCTCTTACCGTTTCCATCATGTCGGCTTCTGATTCGCCAGGCAATCCAAAAATCAGGTGCGTTGCCAGGCGGAAGTTGCGTTTCTTTGCCCTTTCTACGGCGTCGAAGAATTCTTCTGCTGTATGACCGCGATTGATGGCTTCCAGGGTGCGGTTGTGAATTGTCTGTACGCCAACTTCTAGAAATAAGAAAGTGCGCTCGTGATAGACCGATAACAAGTCGAGAATATTTTCATCGAGACAGTCTGGTCTTGTGCCGATGCAAAGTCCAACTACGTCGGGGTGGTCAAGTCCTACATCGTAAAGTTCTTTGAGGATGCCTTCCGGGGCGTAGGTATTGGTGAAAGCCTGAAAATAGGCCAGGAATTTATGTGCCTTAAAACGGTGCCGAATGCGCGCTATACCCGTTTCTAGCTGATTCTTAATAGAGAGAGCTGTCTTGATTGTGGGGGCGCCAGAGCCGCGCTCATCGCAGAAGGTACAGCCACCGAAGACCTTCGTGCCGTCGCGATTGGGGCAGGTAAAGCCGGCGTCGAGGGGGACGCGGTAGACGCGCTCGCCAAATATTTCACGGAGGTAGCTGTTGAAGGTTCGGTAATAACTCATGTTACGTTTGCTTGCTGAAGGCGAGATGCCGCTCACTGTGCCCGCCTGAATGTTTTCAGGAGCCTCCAATAGTACTACGACTGCTTACAATCTTCAGTTCTCTCTTCATTGTTGTTGACACTATTGTTTCGGGTTTGTTATTCTACGACCTGCTTGCGGGAAGCCGCACCTCTGATGCCCCCATCGTCTAGAGGCCTAGGACACCTCCCTTTCACGGAGGCGACGGGGATTCGAATTCCCCTGGGGGTAAATTTTCTTCTTAAAACTAGCCATTTTGGCTTAAAATGTCCTTTAGTCTTTGCCCTTGGGCAATCAGCTAAAGGATTTTTTTTGCGATAACGCACTCAAAGTAATTACCGTGGTATCCCCGTGGCATTTATAGATAACAAGAGGACTAAGTGAAACCAGGCACCAAATCTCCTAACTCGCACCGTTTAGGCGAGCTATTGATGGAAGCAGGAGTTCTCAGCGCCGAAGAGCTGAAACACGCTATGGAGCTTAATGGCGAAACCGGACTACCGCTGGGTCGGGTGCTGGTAATGTGTGGTTATATTGATGAAAAGGAGCTTGAGTCGGCTGTTTGGGCTCAATCTTTAGTTAAAGACGGCGCCATCACCTTAGATAAGGCACGCGAAGCGCTCAATTTATACAAGCGCAGTAGCAACGATTTTGAAGCTTGCTTAGCCCATGTTGGCTTTGTTAAAGAGTCCCGCACGCCCACGGCCCGGCTAGGTGAGCTTTTAGTGGAGGCTGACATTATTGGCAAGCCTCAATTGCAAGATGCATTAAAGACAAGTCAAGAAACCGGATTGCCCCTGGGTCGAATTCTTGTGCTCACCGGTGCGATTTCTGAAGAGATGCTTTCGGCAGCCCTTACGGCCCAAGTACTTGTTCGTGACGCAAAGATTTCGCGCTCGCAGGCTCTGCAGGCCCTCAAGTCTAGTCGCTTTAGACAGGTCAACATTGAAGTTTCTTTGATGGATCTTGGCTTCTACAGGCCACCACCCCGTCAGCGCGTTAAGTTGGGCGAGCTTTTGGTCTTGTCAGGCATGGTCAATGAGCCTGATTTGATGAATGCTCTTGAGATGGGCTTGATTCGAGAAGTGCCTGTGGGTCAGATGCTAGTCGAGGGCGGCTTTATCAGTAAGCGTATTCTTGATACAGCCTTGAAGTTACAAGAGATTGTCGCCAGCCATTCACTCAGCGCCTTGAAGGCTGCCGAAGCGCTGCGACAGGTAGCAGAGCGCGATATTTCTTTGGCTAGAGCAATTTCTGAGCTTGACCTATCTGGAACAGAGGTAAAAGAGCGCATTCGGCTTGGCGAAATGCTCAAGGCCGCTGGCATTGTTAACGACAACGATATTCGCAAAGCTTTGCGAGATGCTCGGCGCAACTCCGCTTTGCTCGGCAAAATATTACTGGTTACTGGGGCAATTGATGAGCCGACATTGCATGCTACCTTGCGTTCGCTAGTGCTGGTGCGCGATGAGAAGATCACCATGGAACAAGCAATTATTGCTATCAACCATGCTCGCAAGCATCAACTTACTCTTGATGAAGCTTTGTCTGAGTTGAAGTGGACATCAGCGGTTGTTATCGATAGAGAAGTCTAAATAACGGTAAAGCCTGGCTAGCCTTTAATTACCGACCACAAAATAATCACCACCGCAAGATCAAAAACAAGGCCGTGCCATAGGGCTGGCAGAACCAGTGAGCTGTGGCGGCGATAGAGATAAGAGAGAAAAATGCCCACGGCCATCACTGTGCAGAAGGCCACATACATAAACGCCGGTGCTACGAAAAGCCTGATTACCAGCACGTGCCAGGCGGCAAAGAGCAAGTTGGTCCAAAGTGATGGCATGCTGAAAGCTTTTGTTTCTTCTTCAGCTAGTTCGTTCAGTACGACCCCGCGCCAGAAAAGCTCTTCAACTATTGGGTTTACCGTAACAAAATAAATGCTAAGAGGCACTAACCATGATGGTTGGAAGCCTCTATAAGTAAGGCTTTCAAGCGCTTTCTGTTTGTTGAAGATGTAAGGACCAAGAAGGTGAAAGCCTGCCCAGGTAAAAAAGCTAAAAATTAGAGAGCCAGCCACAAGGTATGCCACTTCTTTCTTTGTCGGCAGCGCTAAATGCTGTTTCCAGTGTTTTCGCTTCCAGATAATAGCTGGCAGCAGGCAGCAGCCATGGTAGAGAAAGAATGACCAGAAAATACTATGAAAGATATGTAGTCCGGCTGCTAGAAATGGCCATGGAGCTAGTGTCCAGAGTATTACTATCGGTTTTGTTGGCAAGCGCATAAAATCAATGGTACTGCACTGGCGTAATACCATGGCGAATTACAGTAAACTTAGGTAACTCTGGAGAAAGAACTGTGAGCGAAAATAATTCTGGCGAGACTACCACAGGCACATCTGGCTCGGGCCAGAATAATTCTGGCAAATGGATTATGGCTGTCATTATTGGTGGTGCCGTCTGGGTTGGCGTCAGTCCTTTTGTTGGCGCGATGTTGGTCAAAGACAAGCATCTTGAGCTTAGTGGCAAACCGCCAGAACCACTAGATATTCAGAAAAGCGCTGGTTCCTTTGGTTACTTAAATAAAGCGCGGGAGGGCAAACCTTTAACCTTGCCGGCTGATCTGCAAGGTGAAGTAACACCAAGCACTGCTGCGCCCAGCAGCGCTACCACAGATGCGGCTAGTTCGTCGACAAGTGCGCCACTACCGAGCTCGAGTTTGTCAGGCCTCGGCCTTTCTGGTTCCGGTATTGCAGGCTCAGCAGCGGCCACTAAAGGGTCTGGCAGCGCTGATGCTAATGCTGTTCGAGAACGTTTCCGTAACGCAATCATAGCCTTGAAGCCGGCTGGCAGCCATCCGGCTTCTTCTTCTTCTTCTTCTTCTTCTTCTTCTTCTTCAATTAGTCTTGAAGACCGAATGAACAATATTACCAAGCTTTGTGTAGCTGGTAAGAACGCAGAAGGTTTGGCCGAGGCTGACAAATTCTTGGCCTATATAGATAAAACACCTGGAATCGACTCGCAGTACAAAGTCGCCACTGCTGCTTTGGCCATGCAAATGGCTGACAGCTCCCATTTGAGAGACCGTGCCAAAGAATACAGCCAAACGGCATTGACTGCCTCTCGAGCGAGTGAAGATTTTTTGATCGAGAAAATCGAACCTGTCTATTATGGTTTACGCGGCTCTAAAGTTGACTTCGCTGCACTACAGCAATTGAACAAGCAGTATGAAAGTGACGTGGCTGCTGCGCGATCCGCCGAGGCTCTAGGTTGTGCTAAGCAAATAGTGGCAGCTACGGCCAGTCTTCCGCCGCAGAGCTTCTTCCGCATTAGAGGCCGAATATTTCTTGCTCATAGTCAGTATGCCAGCGATCTCAATGAAAGCGCCGCCAGGCGTGAGCTGACAGACATAAAGAAAACCGCTGAAGAAGCCGGTGATCAACAATTGGCTAAAGCCTGCAGCAATATCATCAATGGTCTCGGCGGCCCAATCTAAACAAGACCTGTTGAGATTCTCTTGTATTTACTTGTTAGATTGCCTGACAACGAATATGCCTGAAAGGGCAATTAAGCAGGTGCCCACAATGGCTGCCTGCCCTGGTAATTTAGAGAAAAGTACAATATCAAGAAGAGCTGCCCATACCAGGGCGCTAAAACTCAGTGGTGCCACTGTTGATGCTGGAGCATGGCGATAGGCTTCGGTCATACTTAATTGTGCCATGCCACCGATGACGCCAATGCCAAGCAAGATAAAGGCGTCGTGAAGCGTTGGTATCACCATTTGGAATGGCAGCGAGAGGAGGCCGCCTAATGAGCAAGCCAGCATGAAATAGACAACTATTGTGATGCTCTTTTCGGTGGCGCTCATTTTACGCAGTTCAATATAAACAAATCCTGAGCTGATTGCCGATGCCAGGGCCATTAAGGCCCCGGGAATGCTTGAGGAAAGCTGGGGCTGCATCATATAGACAACGCCAAGAAAACCAATTGATATTGCTATCACTTTGCCTTTGGTGACTTTCTCCCCTAAGGTGCAGATGGCTAAGACTGTGGTGATTAGCGGAGCGGCATAAAAGAGTGTGGTCGCTTCTGAGAGTGGCAGCAATTTGAGCGATTCAATGCAAAGGCAGGCTGAGCTAAGGCCTACAATCGAGCGGGTTAAGTGCATTACCGGATGCTTGGTTTCGAAGACTTTTAAGCCTCCTTCTCGCAATACCACTGGCACTAATGGAATCAGAGCAAAAAAACTGCGGCAAAACAAGACTTCGCCGGCCGGATAGCCTTTACCGAGCAGCTTAATCAAGGCGAACATCACTGAAAAACCAAGGGCCGACAAAAGGGCGCATTCTACAGCTTTCTTTGTTGAGCCTGGTTTTGAGCTAAATCTAGCTCCAGATTTAGGCTCAGATTCTGATTCAGGCTCAGATTCAATTGTTGGTTGGGTGGTGGTCACTTTCACATTCGCTTAATATCAATGATTATCGCACTGCTAAACAGCTTCTATTCGGCTTGTTTGCTGTTTCGTAAAATAGGTGTATATGCACCTATCTATGATTTATCCTGATTTAGTCGGATTTGTTCTGACCTGTGTAAGACCTGTCTAGAAGAAATACTTGAGTACTCAAGTATTTCTTCTAGACAGGTTAGGGTCATATTTCGTTGGGATATATGCTTTGTGAACTTGGTATTATTAAGTGGCAGTTTAATCCGTTTAGGTTTATCTGAGCATTTGAAACAGGATCTCAAGCATGTCTGAGCAACCCGGGCAAGGCGGCGGAACAGCCGTAGCCACCGAAACCAAGACAAAAACAAAACGACCAGCGCTTTACAAAGTTTTGCTGCACAATGATGACTTTACGACCATGGAGTTTGTCGTCTTTATCTTGCAGACTATTTTTCATAAAAACCCCATCGATGCCCATGCCATCATGATGGCTGTGCACAAAGCCGGAGTTGGAGTGGCTGGTGTTTATCCGTATGAAATTGCTGAGGCTAAAGTCAACAAAGTGATTGATCTGGCGCAGGCTAATGAATTTCCATTACGCTGTTCAATAGAAGAAGAGTAAAACAATGATTACGCGTGAACTACAGAACACCTTGAACGAAGCCTATAGCGAGGCTATGCGTCGTCGTCATGAATTTCTAACCCTTGAGCATCTGCTTTACGCCATGCTTAAAGAGAAGACTGGTCGTGAAGTGATTGAGAACTGCGGTGGTGATGTCAGCTTCATTAGTCGTGAGCTAGAAGTTTATCTTAAAGAAAAAATTGAACAACTGCCTAAAGGTAAAGACGGGCTGCCCGAGCAGACTGCGACATTTGAGCGGGCAATTGAACGGGCCCAAATACAAGCGCAATCGTCGGGGCAAACTAGCATTGATAGCGGACATTTGATTGCCGCCATGTTCCACGAAAGACGCTCGTATGCTGTCTATTTGTTAGAGCAGGCTGGCATATCGCGGCTCGATGTTCTCAACTATATTTCTCACGGAATTTCTAAGATCAACTCCGATGATGCCGACTCGGACGGCGATGCTGTTGCCCCAGGGGGCGAAGCCAATGGCCGTCGCAAGACCAATCCGCTAGAAGATTTTTGTGTCGATCTCATTGCTCAGGCCCAAGAGAACAAGATTGATCCACTGATTGGACGAGAGGCTGAAGTAACAAGAACTATTCAAATTCTTTGTCGTCGTCGTAAGAATAACCCGATCTATGTGGGTGAGCCTGGTGTTGGTAAAACAGCCATAGCTGAAGGTTTGGCTCTGAAAATCCAGCGCGGTGAAGTGCCTAAGCAATTACTTGGCGCTGAAGTATTTGCCCTCGATATGGGCTCACTGGTGGCTGGAACCAAGTTTAGGGGTGAATTTGAAGAGCGCCTCAAAGGCGTATTGAAGGCACTGAAAGCCAAACCAGGTGTCATTCTCTTTATTGATGAAATTCACAGCATTGTCAAAGCTGGCGCAGTAGAGGGTGGCTCCATGGATGCTTCTAATTTGCTTAAGCCCGCTCTGGCTTCAGGCGAATTGCGGTGTATTGGCTCAACCACCCATAGCGAATATAAGTCTGCCTTTGAGAAAGACAAGGCGCTGGCAAGACGCTTCCAAAAAATTGATGTCACCGAGCCCAGTATTGCTGACACCATCAAGATATTGAAAGGCTTGCAAGGGCACTATGAAGAATTTCACGGTGTTAAATATACTGATGATGCCATTATCGCTGCTGCTGAATTGGCTGGCAAACATATTAACGACCGCTTCTTGCCGGACAAAGCTATTGATGTCATTGATGAAGTCGGGGCAACCGTTAAGTTGCTAGATGAAGAGTCGAGACCAGAGCGCACGGTTACAAGCGAAGACGTGGAAGCTACGGTTGCTCGTATGGCTAAGATTCCACCTAAGACTGTTACCGGTTCTGATAAAGATCGACTGCGCAATTTAGAGAGCGAGCTGAAGAAATTTATATACGGCCAAGACCACGCAGTGGAACAGTTGGTTAATGCCATTAAGGTTTCTCGCTCAGGCTTGGGCTCGCCCACTAAGCCGATTGGATCATTTCTCTTTTCTGGCCCAACTGGTGTTGGTAAAACAGAACTGTCGAAGCAATTAGCCAAAGTATTAGGTGTTAATTTCTTGCGTTTCGACATGAGTGAATATATGGAGAAGCACACTGTATCTCGCTTGATTGGCGCACCTCCTGGTTATGTTGGCTTCGATCAAGGTGGCATCCTCACCGATGCTGTGAGCAAGACACCGCATGCGGTGGTAGTGCTAGATGAGATTGAAAAAGCCCACCCCGATCTCTTCAATATACTGCTGCAGGTAATGGATCATGCCACTCTTACGGATAACACCGGTAAGAAAGCTGATTTTAGAAACGTCATATTGATTATGACCACCAATGCTGGCGCTCGCGATATGATGGGCGACAATATTGGTTTCCAGCGGGCTGTGGTCAAAGACGACGGACCGAAGCATGTTAGCGATGCGGAGAAAGAGAAATCCATTGCTCGGGGCGAATCTAATAATCAGGGCTTCGGTATGGGCATGGGTCGTGGCGCTATTGAGCGCACCTTCTCTCCTGAGTTTCGCAACCGTCTAGATGCCTGGATTGCTTTCAACCCGCTGACATACAAAGATATTTTGCGTGTGGTAGACAAATTTATCAATGAAGTAAAAGAACAGTTGATCGACAAAAAGGTCACCATGAAACTGAGCGAAGATGCTCGCACCTGGTTCGCCGATAAAGGTTTTGATAAACAGTATGGGGCTCGACCAATGGCACGTTTGATTAAGCAGAAAATTCGCGAACGCTTGGCTGATGAGCTTATATTTGGTGTGCTTGAACACGGCGGCAAGGTTTTTGTCGACGTTCAAGATGGAGAATTTAAAATAGACTGTCAAAAAGCAGAAAAAGACGATGCTGATGACTTTGAAGAAGAAGCGGGAAAGCCTCTGACCAAGCCTGAGTCTAAGCCTGACTCTAAACCTAGCGAAAAGCCTCATCCTAAGCCAGAACCTCATGAGCCTGGTGTGTCTGAGCCCGTTAAGATGCCGAAGAAAGTAGCAGAAAAGGAGAGCTAGAGGGTGGATGCCCAAGATCTCTTTAAGCACATAGATGCAATTTTTCAGTTGCAGTTTTTGCCAATTGGTAAAGCGAAAGTCTCACTCTGGATGCTCATCTATATTGGCGTGCTTGTCACCTCATTGATTGTGGTCACCAGTCGTCTGCGTGACTGGACAGAACGGGCCCTTCAAGCTCATACATCAGTGGATGTTGGCTTGCGTCAGGGGATCGCTGGCATTGCTCGATATGTGGTGATTTTCTTTGGCTCACTAATAATTTTGCAGACCGCTGGCATAGATTTGAGTTCGTTCACGATGCTGGCCGGCGCTCTTGGTCTAGGTATAAGTTTCGGCCTGCAGACTATCACTACAAATCTTGTGAGTGGCTTGATTATCTTGTTTGAGCGGCCCATAAAAATTGGTGATCGCATTGAGGTCGATGGTATCACTGGTGATGTTATTCGCATTTCACTGCGAGCCACCACTATTGTCACCAACGACAATATTGCCATCATCGTGCCTAACTCCGAGTTTATAAAGGGCAAAGTTACTAACTGGAGCTACAAAAGCGATCGTATTAGATTTACCTATGCTGTGCCAGTCGCTCTTGATGCCGATCCTGTAAAGGCGGCTGAAGTTATTCTTTCTGCTGCGGTGGGGCACCCCGGTGTGCTTAGTGATCCGCCACCAGATGTCCTTTTTCTTGAGTTTGGTCAGAACGCCATGAATTTTTCTCTCCGGGTCTACACCGAAGATTTCCTCACTAGACCTGGTTCTTTGCGCTCCGAGCTAAATTTTGCTATTCATAAAGCGTTGAACGAGCAGGGTGTTGGTTTAGCTTATCGGCCAGGGGCAAGGGTTGATAATGCTTGAACTGCTTAGCATTGGTAGGCTTTCCCTGAAATTTGGAGAGCCCAGGCTGCGTCTCAACATCGTTGCCCTGTCAATTGGCCTTGCTGCAGTTGGTCTGGCATTGCCTAACCCAAGCAGCGCCGGACCGTCTTCTTCTTCTTCTTCTTCTTCGCGGGGGCCGGCCGGGCAATATAGTGCAGCACTGGGTTTGTATAAAGCTGCCAATTATGCTCAAGCTCTTTCTGCTTTTGAGGCTATCGCTAGAAAGAGCCCCACAGATGACACAGCGCATTATTACATTGCCTTGTGCTGTCAGGGGCTGCATCAAAATAGTCGAGCCGCCCTTGAATATCGCTATGTAGCTTCGGCTAGTCGCAATCCACAACTGCGGCAAATGGCGCAGAAAGGCTACGATAGTCTAACTAGATTGCAGTCAGCCGCTGTTGCCCAGGCCGCCCCCAGCTCGCCCACTTCTGCTTCTTCTAGTAGCGCAGTATCTCTTGGTGCTGGCGCTGCCAGTCCGACCACGGTTGTTCGTGGCAGTCGCGTTAAGAAAGTAATCGAGTTTTACACCACCTGGTGCCATGTTTGCAGCGAGTTTGCTGACACTTTCGAGCGCACCAAAGCTAAGTACAGTGGCCGCATTCAGTTTGAGCAGCTTAATGCTGAGGAGCCTGAAAATAGCGAACTGAAAGCGAAGTATAACGTCAAGGCCTACCCCACTCTGATTTATCTCGATGCCTCTGGTGCGGTCTTGCGCCGTGGTGAAGGGGCGCCCATGGGCCCTAATTTCGGCAACATAATTGAAAGCCTATAGGCGCCATTGCTCTTAGGCGATTTGCCCCATACGGCCTTCTTGATAGTCCACTAGAGCTTGTTTGATTTCAGCTTGATAGTTCATGACAAACGGTCCGTAGCGGGCTATTGGTTCGTTGATCGGTTGGCCGGCGATGAGCAGTACGCTCAGTGGCTCTTTTCCCTCGGCCGTGAATTCAATGGTCTCGCTCTCTTGGCTGTCACTTGATGCAAAAATCACTAACTGATCAGCCTCTGCTATTTTTTCAGCGAATTTTCCCTGGCCGGAAATTACATAGGCTAGAGCCGTGTGTGCCATAGGCACTGCTTGGCTAAAGCTGGCTCCGGGTTGGAGAATGACATGCAAGTAGAGAATGGGAATGTGGGTGCTAATCACCGCCTGTTTGCCCATTGAGTTACCGGCAATTACTTTGACCCAGACTGATTTGTCTTCGCTCTCGTAGACCGGAATATTAGCCGACAGGGTGTCTTGATAGCGCGGTGCTGTCATTTTGTCGCTCTTGGGCAAATTGACCCAGAGTTGAAAACCGTTCAAACGGCCGCCCTGTTCGCGAAAGTTCTCTTCTGGCATCTCTGAGTGCACTACTCCAGAGCCGGCCGTCATCCACTGCACATCGCCAGCAGCAATTACCCCTTTGTTGCCTGCTGAATCTCTGTGCTCAAGTGCTCCTTCGAGCATATAAGAGACTGTTTCGAAGCCCCGGTGTGGGTGATCGGGAAAGCCTTTGGCGCTGCCTGGGGCGTAGAGATTGGGACCCATGTGGTCGAGTAGAAGAAAAGGATCGATATTGTCAATCTGACGGGTGGGGAAGGGCCGATGAACGATTACTCCAGCGCCTTCCCTGACTGCTTCTGCTGCGACTATCTCCTTGATTGTTCTCATGATTGACCTCTTTTAGGACGAAAATACTTTGATATCAAACTATTGTAGCTGAAAGCGAATTAGTTTGACGTCAAAGTAAATTAAATCGCTAGGTTATTCGGCGCTGATTTTGCCAAAGGGCTAGAATGCCAGTCAGGGTTTAGAACACCCAACACCTAAATGGAAAGGCGCCATTACCAAGTTTATACATCGGTACTTCTTGTGGTTACTGCTGTTGGCATACTGCCTAGCAGGGGTCTTGCCAGGTTTTGGTTTGTGGCTGCGGCAATTTCAGCTAGGCAGTATGCAATTTTTCGATGGTAGCAAGGTTACTGTCAGCTTGCCCGCTCTTATGCTCTCCTTTCTCTTGTTTAATGCCGGGCTTGGCATTCGTGCTCGCGAGTTGCTTGGTATTTTGCGCCAGCCTGCCGTTTTGCTCGTTGGATTTTTGGCTAATATGTGCGTTCCGATCTTCTTGATTGTTGCCCTGGGCGGCTTGATGCATTTGTGGCACAGTTCAGATGAGTTGCAAAATTTATTGGTGGGTCTAGCTTTGATTGTTTCTATGCCGATAGCGGGCTCTTCTACTGCCTGGTCGCAAAATGCCAATGGCAATTTGAGTCTGAGCCTTGGCCTGGTTTTTCTCTCGACAGTTCTTTGTCCCCTTACTACCCCTCTAGTTCTTCATATATTTGGCAACATCACAATCGGAGATTATTCCGAAGATTTGCATGAGTTGGCGGCTCAGGGCACCAATGCTTTTATGATGCTAACAGTGGTTTTACCAGCCATGTTTGGTATTGTGCTGTATTTCTGTTTAGGCGAAGAACGTACGGCCAAAGTCAAGCCCAGTCTGAAGCTTGTCAATTTTTTAGTGCTTTTGTTGCTTAACTATTCCAATGCCGCGACATCACTTCCACAAGCTTTTGCTAAACCTGATTGGGACTATCTCATCTTTATATTTTTTACTACTCTCTTTCTTTGTGCTACCGCTTTTGGTGCTGGGTGGCTGATTGCTCGTGTACTCAAGGCCGACAAGGGAGAGCAGGCGGCTCTGATGTTTGGCCTGGGTATGAACAACAATGGCACCGGCTTGGTGCTGGCTGCTGCCAGTCTGGCTGATCATCCGGCCGTACTTTTGCCAATGATTTTTTACACTTTGGTGCAACAGGTTATCGCTGCTTTAATTGACTTGAGAGTTTTTAAATCTGAACATTGAGAGCGCGAAAAATGTTACTGCCCTGTCAGTTAGCGGCATAACAACTGAATGCCAGAATCTATACTGATATTACACGAGCATCAGACTGAGTCAGACTACGCTGCCATCGAATTGGAGCGTGCTGGCTACAGGGTTGTGTCTGTGCCCAAGCTTTCGGTTGCCATCGCCTGGCTACGGGTAAACGATCCAGCTCTAATCGTCGCTCCGGTGCATCTTATTGACGACGATGTCTTTGAGCTTTTGCGTTTCGTTCGTAGTGATTTTAAGCTCCGGTCTACTAGAATTTTGCTTTGTTGCTCGATGCCATCGCCATTTACCAGTGGCATGAGCCGGACGATTTCTTCTGCTGCACGGGCGATGGGAGCCAATGCTGTCTTCATTGGCGAGGGTAGCAAAGGATTTGATCGTAATGCTTTTTGGCTAACCGTGGCGCCACTTTTGCCCGAAGCTTCGATTGGTAATTTTGCAGTAGGTGAGCTAGGTGACAGCTGGATTGAGCGATACCAGGCTCAGGAGCAGACTTTCCCGCCCGGTGAGTGATAGCGTGCGCGTATTTTAGGGGGCTGGCCTCGGAAGCTCTTAGTTAGCTGCCTTCAATCTGATTTCAATTTCTAAACCGTGGGGGACGCGATTGCGGATTACCATGGTGCCTTGACAGGCGGTGACGCAAGATTTGACTATGGCCAGGCCTAAACCAGCGCCACCGAAACTGCGGCTTCGCGACGCTTCTGGTCTGAAGAATGGTTCACCAAGATGCTTCAGTGATTCCGCTGGCACACCTGGGCCCTGGTCGGCAATTGTAATCACGACTTCGTCGCCTTGACTCAAGGCTGTTAGTGAAATCTTTTCTCCGCCACCGTAGCGAATGCTATTTCTAAGCATGTTGCCCACGGCCCTCTCCAGCAGCATATGATCTGCTAAAGGTGCCACTGATTCCGCTACTTGTAGTGTCACTATGTCAGCCAGGTTTAAGCGCACAATCAGATTTTCAAAGAGTGGCTTTAGTGGCACAGCCACTAGGTTTTTCATTGGTCCTTTTAGTTCTGCTTTGGAAAAAGCCAGAAGCTCATTGACTAGATTGTTCATCTCAACCACTTCTTCTCTAATATCTTTGAGCAGGTTCTGTTGCTCTGGTGTTGAGCTACTTTCAAGAAGTTCTAGGGCCATTTGCAAACGGGCAATAGGTGAACAAAGTTCGTGGGAGATGTCGCCCATTAAGCGTTTTTGGCCAGTGAGAAAAATGTTGATGCGTTCGGCCATAGAATTGACTGCTTCGGCTAACCTGCCAATTTCATCGTGGCGACTGCTATTGATCTTGGTGTCAAAGTGACCTTCGGCAATGCTCTCGGTCGCCCGGGTAAGCTCGGTCAGGGCGCTCGTAATTTGATAAATAAAAGGCAGCCAGAAGCAAAGCGAGAGCAGAAGAATAACTAAGGGCACAAGCAAGGCCGCCTTCAAGTCAATTAGTAAGCTGCTCTGCCATATATTGTCTGATTGGGCCAGTAATGTGCAGGGAACTGGGTGACCCCGTTCTGGCGAAAACAGCATCATTCTGGTGCCAATCCAAAATGTATCGGGATTGTTCGTATGCACCAAGAAGCGCCCGTGAGCCTTGAGCAAGTCTTCGGGCACTCTATTATGGTTTGCGAATTCTGGTGGCGGCCCAAAACCGGGCATTCTATCTGGACCGAAGTCTGGCTCTCTACCTCTAAAGTGGGGTGGCGCCTCTCGGAAGTGAACCATCGCCATTGGTGGTGGGCGATGTTCATGAAAAGGAGGCATCATCCGCAGCTTCTGAGCTAAGGCCGTTGGCAGCTTGATTGGGCTTCCGCCTAACTGTTCACCATTGCCATCAAACAAGTAGTACTTGACCTGGTAAATGCCGCCAAAGTTTTTCAATATGCTCTCCCAGCTAGTGCTTGGAGAGGTGCCCAGCTGCTCGTTTATGGCATCAGCCACTGACTCAACGTGGTTGCCTGCCGGGCTTTGCAGCAAGGCCTCCCAGCCGATGCCAAATTGGGCATTGAAGCCAATCAATGGCAGCGCAATTAACATTGCTATGTAGGCCGTGAGCAGATAGAGAAATTTTATTGCCAGGCTTTGCTGGCGGGGCATTAGATTGCTAATCTTCATGGGCACGATTGGTCTATCAGCATGTAGCCAGCGGCGCGCACCGTGCGTATAAATCTAGGATTTTTAGGATCGTCTTGCAATTTTCTCCGCAGAGCCGAAATGTGCACGTCGATGGTGCGGTCAAAAATGTCGTAGTTGCGCTCTCTTATTTCATTTAAAAGATGCTCGCGGGTTTGTACACGACCTTTAGCTTGGGCCAGCACAACTAGCAAGTCGAATTCAACTGGAGTTAGAGCGAGCAGCTCATCGCCAAGATTGGCTCTGCGGGCTAGCAAATCTATCGCCAGTGGCCCCACGGTAATTTCAGTTTTGTTGCTTTGCTCGACTGCCTTTGTGCGTCGCAAGACAGCGCGCAGTCGAGCTAGTAATTCTCTGGGAGAAAACGTCTTTGGTAAATAATCATCGGCACCAATTTCAAGGCCGACAATGCGATCTGTTTCGTCGCCTAGGGCCGTTAGCATTAAAACTGGAATTTGGCTTTGCTCTCGTAGCTTTTTTAATACAGCATAGCCATCTAGACCTGGCAGCATTACATCTAATATGATGGCGTCAAAGCCATGGCCAACTGACAGCTGAAGTCCTGATTGACCATCGTGAACGGCGGTGACTTCATAACCGTAGCGACTGAGATAGTCTGAAATCAGGCGACAGTACTTTTGATCGTCGTCCACTAAGAGCAGGCGGCTGCGTTGGGCCGATTGGCTATCAAGGCTATTGATTTCTAGATTACTCAAGGCTTGTTACTTCTAGCTACTTATTTACTGTATTCCAATGTTAGCCGATTGCTATTAAGGTGCCTTTACAAATCCTTTAAAGTTGGCATTTTGGCAACATAAATCCTTTACGGCCTTAGGTTTAAATGAGATGGTAGAGACATCGAAGTTCGCTGCTCTGTCTCTTTAGCCTGTTGGAGGAGGATTCATGAAAGCGATTCACGCTTCGTATTTGTTAGCCCTTGCTTGCTGTGCTTTGGGAGGTTCAATGGGGGATTTACCAGCATCAGCTCAGGGCGATGCTTCTAGTGAAGATTTTTTGATTGGGCAGCTGCGTCCAGCACCACTGGAGGTGCAGTACCTTAGTGATAACTCTCTGGCCAACAAGGAAAGAATAGAAATTTCTAGTAATGGTCCTGCTTGCGGACCTGCTGGCGGTGGTCTTGGATTTCCAGGCCGGCCGCCAGGACCAGACCCAGAGTTTCTCAAGACCCTTGGCTTAAGCGATGAACAGCGTGAAAAATTGCATGCTATTAGAGCGAAAGAGCAGCTCGCAGCCGCTTCGCGCATTTCGGAGTTGATTAAACTGCGTCATCAGCTTATGGAGGCAATTACGGGTACTGACAAAGGCGATGCTAAGGCCGATGCGCTCTCAATTCAGCGTCAGATTAATAGCCTTGAAAATGCCAATCAATTAGATCGCATAACCTCTATGCTTGAGGCCAAAGCTGTCTTTACTGAGGAACAGCAAAAGCAAATGCGCCGTCATATGCTTGAGCATGAGCCCTTCATGGGGCCGCCACCTCCCGGCCCCATGAAGGGCCCTGTGGGACCCTTGGGTCCAATGGGAGATAGACAGCCACAGCATCGAGGTGCCCCGAGGGTTTAGTCAGTTCCCTACTCGATTTTTTGCTTGGCAATGAAAGCCAGGCCTACCTCTAGCTTTTCGAGATGCTGATCAACTGTTTTTTGTCCCCCGGCAAATTCATAGTTTTCAAAGAAGGCAAATACTTCTTTGGCCAGTGACTCGTCAAGCAAGCCAGTAACACCTTCTACCAGTCTGGTCATGATCAGGCTGGGGAAGGTTTTATTGATTTGCTCCCAATTGCTTTTGACAAAGTGCCAGCCCACTTTGCGGCCGTGGGGGTTGAGCATAATGTTGCGCACCAGGTAGGGCGCGTTCTGTCCCTTAACTTCACCGGCTAGAGTCTTGGCCAGTGTCTTCTCTAGCAGGGCGGCATCTTGAAACATGCCCAGGGCGTACATGTAGCGCTCTTGCTCTTGAGGTGAGTTGCCGTTCTTGAAGGATGCTTCAAATTGTTCATAGCGCTTCTGATCGCCGGCTGATGCCAGTACCGCTACAACAGCAGAGAGTACATCTGGGGCTAACTGCAGCTCTCCGCTTAAGTGCTTGTCGTAGCGTGCGGCAGCTTCTTTGCTGACATCTTTGTCACCGCCGGTAGTGCCAAGAGTTGAAATTGCTAGCCCTCTCAGTTGCTTGGTTAGCTCGCTTTCTTTAGCGTTGACCTCCCAGCCAAGTCTTTTATAGGTTGGGCTCAATATTTCAACGGTTAGTGCTCGCAGCTTTTCAATTGCTTTCTTGTCGCTACTGAAGGCCCGATCGCAGTATTGCAGGGCGCCAGCAATAACCGACCAGACGTTCTTATCTTCTTCGTCTTTGAACAATCTTGTGAATTGTAGAAACTGCTTGAGCTTAACTGTGCCATTCATAGTTAGAGCCCAGAGATCACTAGCGAGATTGAAACGCTCTAAGGCGCTCAATTGTGGCAACACGGCTTTGAGGCTATCGAGCAGCTCTGAGCTGTAGTTGACTCGATAGAAACCGCTGCCGCCTGCATTTACTACCAGCCATTCAAGATCTTTCTCGAAAATTGCTTTGGTTTCGTCTTCTTTTAGCAAAAGAGTTTTTTCAACTAGTTTGCTCTCGCCCTTTAGTTTGGCGCGTATTAAGACAGGCACCTGATAAAGCACTTTAACCGCATCATTCGCCTTGCTTTCGAGGTAATAGAAGCGTTTTTGCTTGAGGGTAACTGATTTCTTGTCTGCATCTAAGCTTGCTGAAATCATGGGATAACCTTCTTGGAATATCCAGGAATTCATGATTTCTTGTACAGGCGCGCCAGAGGCTGATTCTAATGCCTGCCAGAGGTCATTGGTCTCGGTATTAGCAAACTTGTGTTTCTGCAAATAGCTGTTGACGCCGCTCTTAAATTTATCCGGGCCAATAAATTGCTCAAGCATCCGCAATACAGACGCGCCTTTCTCATAGGTTAAGACATCAAACATACCATTGGCTTCTTCTGGTGCGTTGACCGGAAATTCAATTGGTCGAGTGGCCTTGAGACCATCTGTGGCAAAAGCCATGGCTCTAGAGGCGCCGAAAGACTCCCAGCGCTTCCAGTTTGGTCGTAAATTATCAACTGCCACTAGTTCCATAAATGTGGCAAAGGCTTCGTTTAGCCAAATGCCATTCCACCACTTCATGGTTGTAAGATTGCCAAACCACATATGAGCAAGCTCGTGGGCGACTACGTCGGCAACTCGCTCTAGTTCAGCGTGAGAGGCCTGTTCAGTATCGACTAGCAAGGCGCTCTCGCGATAAATAATGGCGCCCACATTTTCCATAGCACCAAAGGCGAAGTCAGGCACTGCAATCATGTCCATCTTGTCGCCAGGATAGGGAATACCGTAGTATTTATTGAAAAATGCTAGGGCTGCTGCGCCAATTTCTAAAGCAAATTTGGTTAGATGTAGTTTGCCTAAGGGCGCATAGATGCGCATTGGAATGCCGTCAACCATGACAGCTTCGCTCATTTCTAAATGACCAACAACGAAAGCGACAATGTATGTCGACATCTTCATGGTTTTGGCAAAAGTTATTGTTTTCTTGTTGCCGTCGATGCTTTCGCTTTCAACCGATGTATTTGAAAGAGCTGTTAGATCTTTGTCGACACAAAGAGTCAGTTGAAAAGTCGCTTTGAATGAAGGTTCATCAAAGCACGGAAAGGCACGACGGGCATCGGTTGCTTCAAATTGAGTCAGGGCTATCCAGCTTTTTTCGCCATCTTTGAGGGCCTGAGCGCTGCGATAGAAACCTCGTAGCTTGTCATTGATTTCACCGCTAAAATCGAGCTTGAGCTGCCAGGTGCCGGCGGCCAGTGTGGAAGGGAAGACCAAGCGCACACGCTCGTTTTCTTTCTCTACCTTTACTGTTGCACTCTGGCATGTTTCACTGCCATCTTGCTCGATGCGAGCATTTTCGATTTGCAGATCAATGGCATTGAATAATATTTCGTTGGTGGCGCTGTGAATTGACAGGGTGATTGTTTCACTGCCAGAAAATTTGAAGCTGGCCAGATCGGGAATCAGTTTAATTTCATAACTGATTGGTGACACTGTTTCTGGTAGGCGATAAGCATTTTCTTTTGCTAGTGTGGCCTGGCTAGGTTTTTGATCCGACATTTAAAGCATCTCCCTCAATTGCGCAAGGCATGATATCACGCATGTCTGGCAAAAGAGGGGATGGCTTTAGACTGGCTAGATTAGGTCTAGGCTGCTTATATTCCGATGTAGTTGCGAATCTCGGTGAACAGGCCTGGGTTGCCGTTGTGTACGTAGTCAATAAAGCCTGGGTTGTTATAGGTATTCCAGTTATATTGACCAGTGTAATTTGGATTGTACGATTGCCATTGAGTTCTCATTTGAGCTTCTAGGGCGTCGCGCTGAGCCTGTTGGTAGGCATTGTTGCGACGATTCCAGTTGTTGGCGACATAGACTCGTTGATCGTTCCAGTCGCTTGGATAAGTACGGAAGTTGCGGGCGCGGCGCAAATCTTGTTTGGCCCATTGTTGTTCTACTCTGTCGTTGACGCCATTATTATTGCGGTCATTCTTGCGGCGACCCCAACCCCAGCCATGGCCCCTACCATTGTTGTAGCTGTTGTTATTGTTGTTATAACCACGATTGTGGTCATCATTATCGGCAAAAGCTGGAGCTATAGTCGTGCTCAGCACGATTACGCTAGCGATCATTTTTAGCCTTGATTTTAGCATTGATAAATTAGCCATTAGTCCTCCAAGGACAATTGTTGGAAGCATTGAAGCCAATTGATTCAGAAGCCCAGTGGCTTTTTGAAATATGGTTTTCTTGCTCGGGTTTTTCGTGTTTAGTGTTTTGCTTGACGACCGACATGGCCGATGGTTCCAAATAAATAGTTGTCAGCATCAAACTTCTAAATTCGTCGCCCATATCTATAGATTGCTTAAAGCAAGAAAGACGTCGAAGCGTTAGCATATAGACCGCGTATGCTGATTTAATCTTGGTTTTATAAGTGAGGAAAGGAAAAGCTATGGTAGAAGTGCAGGCTAACGCCGTTGCAACCATTAAGGAATTGGCCAGCCAGCTTAGAGCTGACAGCATTCGGTCTACTACCGAGGCGGGTTCCGGTCACCCCACATCGTCAATGTCGGCAGCCGATATCATGGCTGTGCTTATGACCAAATTTTTGAAGTATGACTTCAGCAAGCCAGAGCACCCAAACAACGACCGTTTAATCTTCTCCAAGGGTCATGCT